>CAMDQJ010000135.1 GCA_945905835.1 Asaia bogorensis | reverse complement strand
CGATAAGATCTTCATCACTCCGACTGCGCTTGCTGCGCGGTCGCGTCAGCCAGGCATAGAAGCCGCCCCGCGAGACCCCGAGCGCCCCGCGGCGCGGGCTGCAACGACCGACGAAGTGAAGGACCTGCGCCGCGAGGCGACGGCCTTGGAGGAGGTTGTTGCCGAGCAGGCACTTGAGCTGCGTCTGCTCAAAAAAAGCATGATCGCGCGTGCTGGGCTTTCTCTGCGAAACCCACGGCGTGGCCGCGGCGCGCGACATCACCGCGCTGGGCGGCTGGCGGGTCTATGTGAAAAGCCTCGCCGTCTGATAGGGTCCGCTCCTTCGAGGAGGAACAAACCCATGGCGAAAATCGCAATCATCACAGGCTCCGGCAGCGGCATCGGCCGCGCCTCGGCATTGGCGCTGCTCAAGAACGGCTACAAGGTCGTGCTGGCCGGCCGGCGCAAGGAAGCGCTCGAGGAAACCGCAAGCATGGCCGGCAACAACAAGCCCAACGCGCTGGCCGTGCCGACCGACGTGACCAAGAAGGAATCCATCCAGGCCCTGTTCGCCCGCACCAAGGAAGCCTTCGGCCGCCTCGACCTGGTGTTCAACAATGCCGGCGGCGGCGCACCGCCGGTGCCGCTGGAAGACCTGCCATACGAGACCTGGCTGAGCGTCGTGGCGGCCAACCTGACCGGCCCGTTCCTGTGCACCCAGGAAGCCATCAAGATCATGAAGGCGCAGAGCCCACGCGGCGGGCGCATCATCAACAACGGCTCGATCTCGGCGCACGCGCCGCGGCCGTTCTCGGTCGCCTATACCTCGACCAAGCACGCCATCACCGGCCTCACCAAGTCGACCTCGCTCGACGGTCGCGCCTACGACATCGCTTGCGGCCAGATCGACATCGGCAATGCCGTGACGCCGATGACCGAGCGCATGACCAAGGGCGTGTTGCAACCTAACGGCACGACCGTGGCCGAGCCGCGTATGGACGTCGAAGCGGTGGCCAATGCCATCGTCTACATGGACAGCCTGCCGCTCGACGCCAACGTGCAGTTCATGACGGTGATGGCGACCAAGATGCCGTTCGTCGGCCGCGGCTAAGGCTCCGCCGCGAGGTCAACGAAAAGGGCGCGAGGGGGTGGATCCTCGCGCCCTCGTCGTTGGTGCCGTGGCGATGGGGTCGCCTAGGCTTAATACCGCCAGCGAGGGTGTTCGGCGCCGGCGGTAGGCTGAAAGTGACGGGCGCATCGCCGGCCCGCAATGCTGGAAAACCAACCACGGTACCCATTCTGGGTTATTTCGCCCAGCTTTCGCGTTCGGCCCGCGAACGGCGTGCTACTCAAAGCTCATCGTGAGCCGCCGACGGCTTCCTGCCAAGCCACCCCGGGCGACAAGCTCAGCTTCCGCGCCCCGCGAGGCGGCACGGTCCCGTCAGGCCCGCATCGTCCGCCATGACCGCGAGAAGGATTCTCGGATCTTCGCCTATGCTCTCCTCAACTACCTGCACCGCACCTATTACCTGCGCCGCCGGCAGTACGGCGACGATCTCGACCTCGCGCTGATTGCCGAGGCGATCGCCATCGCGGCCATCGACCCGCGCACGCGCGATCCGGCATTTCGCAAAGAGTACAGCAGCATGAGCACCATCGTCGGCATCGAGGGTCAGCGCGGCGTCAATGCGCTCTCGATCAGCGCCTCGACGGCGATCCCGCGCGAGACGGCCCGGCGCAAGATCAAGCGTCTGGTCGAGCTGGGTGTCGTCGTCGAAACCGCGCGCGGCAAATACGTCCTGAAACCCGGCATCGCGCAGTCGCCGGCGCAGCACCTGATGCTCGATGAACTCGCACGCGAAACAGTGCGCTTCATCAACGAATGCCTCGACGACGGCGTCTTCCAGTTGTCGTGAGGCTGGCAGGGGTCAGTAGCCCTGATCCTCGAGATTGAGCAGCGGGAAGGCGCTGTGCACGCCGGGCTGATTGGTCGGCATCGCGGCACGCAGATAGCTGCGGTCGAGCTGTTTCAGGTTGGCGACGCCCAGCAGGCCCATCACCTCCATCATCTCTTCTTCCAGAAGCTCGATCACGCGCTCGATGCCGGCGGCGCCATTGGCGGCCAGGCCATAGCAATAAAGTCGGCCCATGCCGACCCAGTCGGCGCCCAGGGCGACCGCCTTCACGACGTCGCTGCCGCGGCTGATCGAACCGTCGACGATGATCTTGGCGCGCTTGGCCACGGCGTCGATGATCTCGGGCAGCGCCTCCATCGAGCCGCGCCCGTGGTCGAGCTGGCGGCCGCCATGGTTGGAGCAATAGACCGCCCAGACGCCGTGCTTGCAGGCGAGCTCGGCGTCCTCCGCCGTGGCGATGCCCTTGAGCAGGAACTTCACATCGAGGAATTTTTCGCGCAACGCGGCGAACTTGGCCCAGGTGAACGAGGCCTGATGGTCGTGCCCGACCGCCGCGGTGCGCCAGGGCTTCACGAAGCGCTTGGCGATGTCGCGCTCGCGCCTTGAATAGACCTGGGTGTCGACGGTGATGCAGAAGGCGTCGTAGCCCGCGCCCATCGCCTGCTTCACCCGGTCGGCCACCCAATTGTCGTCGCCGCGCACGTAGAGCTGGTAGATCTTGGGCGCCGCGCCACCCTTGACGATGTCCTCGAGCTTGATCGTCGTCACCGAGCTGATGAGCATCGGCACGTTGCCGGCCCCAGCGCCCTTGGCGACGGTGATGCCACCGCCCGGCTCGAAGGATTCGAGCGAACCGACCGGCGCCAACATGATCGGCAGACGGATCTTGCGGCCGAAGATCTCGCTCGACGGGTCGACCTTCGACATGTCGCGCATGACGCGCGGCCGGAAGGCCAGCGAATCGATCGCCATGCGGTTGCGCCGCAGCGTGGTTTCCGTCTCGGTGCCGCCGATCAGGTAGTCCCAGACGTTGGCGTTGAGGCGAATCTTCGCCGCCTTGACGATTTCGTGAAGCGTTGCGTATTCGCTTTCCAGACCGCTTGTCATATTTCCCCCGGGACCCTCGGTCCGCAGCCGTTTTCGCGCGCCGATGGCCATGCCGTCAACGCAACTGGCCATTCCGCAAAGCGGCCAATAGCGCTAGAATCGCCGGTAACGAATGAAGTGGAGGAAGCGATGGCGGCCCACTCGGCAGTCGGGGCGGCAGCGGCGCTGAAAAGCGCCGAAGCGGAGATCAGCGTCAAGCCGATCAACGGCTTCATCGGCGCCGAGATCGAGGGCGTCGACCTCCGGCGGCCGCTCAGTTCCGAGCGCTTCAAGATCGTGCACGACGCGTTCGTCAAATACGAAGTGATCGTGCTGCGCGACCAGGACATCACGGTCGACCAGCAGATGGCCTTCGGCGCCCTGTTCGGCGAGCTCTCGATCCATCCCTTCTCGCCCAACCTCGCCGACAAGCCGGAAGTCATCATCCTCGACTATTCCGCCGACAACCCGCCGGCGCTGACCGACATCTGGCACGTCGACGAGACCTTCCGCGAGACGCCGCCGCTCGCCACCATCCTGCGCGCCAAGACAGTGCCCGAGGTCGGCGGTGACACGCTGTTCGCCAGCATGAGCGCGGCCTACCGCGGCCTCTCCGAGCGCATGAAACAGCACATCCACGGCATGGAGGCGCAGCACGACTTCAAGCCGTGGCGGCCGTTGTTCGCCCACGCCGACCGCGCCAAGCTGCGCAAGCTCGAGGACGATTTCCCCAATCCCTGGCATCCCGTGGTGCGCGTGCATCCGGTGTCCGGCCGGCGCGTGCTCTACGTCAACCAGCAGTTCTGCACGCGCATAAAAGATCTCAAGACCGACGAGAGCGACACGCTGCTCACCTTCCTCTACCGGCAGGCCACGATCCCCGAGTATCAGCTGCGCGTGAAATGGAAGCCCAATACCCTTGTGATGTGGGACAATCGCTCGGTCCAGCATTACGCCGCGCACGACTACTACCCGGCGCGCCGCACCATGGAGCGCGTCACGGTGAAGGGCGACAAACCGGTCGGCGTCGCCGAGTCCTATGTGCCCGATACCGTGGCGGCCATCGGCACGACCAAGCCCAGCGTCGCCGACGGCATGCGGCCCGGCCCCAAGCGCGCCTTCGATCGCTACTAGGATGACACTCGCCCGTCGCGACGCGCTGCTCGGCCTGGGCGGAGCGTTGCTGGCGCCGCACGCGCTCCACGCACAGGCCGCCTGGCCCAGCCAGCCCATCAAGATCGTCGTGCCCTACCCGCCCGGCGGCCTGACCGACGTGCTGGGCCGCCTGATCGGCGAGCGCCTGAATGCCGCCCTCGGCCAGCCGGTAATGACCGACAACAAGCCGGGCGCCGCCACCCAGCTCGGCGCCTCCTACGTCGCCAAGCAGCCGGCCGACGGCTACACGCTGCTGCTGGCCACCGTCTCCACGCTCTGCATCACGCCCGCGCTCTACGCCAAGCCGCTGATCGCCCATACCGACTTCGCCGCCGTGGCGATGGCGGGCAAGGTCACCCTGATTTTGGTCTGTCATCCCGGCCTGCCGGTGCGCGACCCGCGGCAACTCGTGACGCTTTTACAAGCCAAGCCTGACGGCTATTCCTACGGCTCTCCTGGCACCGGCACCGTGCACCATCTGCTGGTCGAGCTCATGCGCTCGCGCGAGAGCTTCACCGCCACGCACATCCCCTATCTCGGCTCAGCCAAGGCCGTGATCGACCTGGCGGAAGGCCGCTTCGGCTTCATGTTCCTCGATGCCACGGTAGCGCTGTCGCAGATCGCGTCGGGACGCATCCGGGCGCTCGCCGTCACCGGCGCGAGCCGCGACCCGGTGCTGCCCGATGTGCCGGCGATGACCGAGTTCTTCCCCGGCCTCGACCTGCAGCCCTGGATGTCGATCGTGGCGCCGGCCGGCACGCCGGCACCGATCTGCGGCCGCCTCAATAGTGAAATAAATAAGGCACTGGGCGAGCTCGCCTTCATTCAGCGTTTGCGCGACGTCGGCTTGGAGCCTACGCCATTGACGGTGGCGGCTTTCGACGATTTCATCAAACGTGATGCCGGCCGCTGGGCCGAGTTGGTAAGAATTTCCGGCGCCAAGGCCGAGTAACCGGGCCGATCAGGAATAAGGGTGCCAGATGCATATGCGCCTTTTCGCGGCGGCACTTCTGATAAGCGGTATTCTCGCTGGACACGCCTTCGCCCAGTCGGCACCGGCAATGCTGGAAACGCCGATGTATGTCGACCAGGTCAAGGCCGGCACTCTGCCATCGGTCGACAAGCGCATTCCCGCACAGCCCTCGATCGTGAAGCAATTCTCCGGCCCCGATGGCGTCGGCCGGCCGGGCGGCCAGGTCAACATGCTGGTGGCGAGTGCGCGCGACACCCGCCTGATGACGATCTACAGCAACGCCCGGCTGATCGTGTACGACGACCAGTTCAAGCTGCAGCCCGACATCCTCGAGAGTTACGAGGTCAAGGAAGGTCGCATCTTCACGCTGAAGCTGCGCCCCGGCCACAAATGGTCGGACGGCCAGCCCTTCACGACGGAGGATTTCCGTTACTTCTGGGAGGACATCGCCAACAACAAGGAGCTGTCGTCCGGCGGGCCGTCGGTCGAGCTCATGGTCAATGGCAAGCCGGCCAAGGTCGAGATCATCGACGAGCTGATGATCCGTTACAGCTGGGACGCGCCCAACCCCTACTTCATCGAAAGCCAGGCGCGCGCTGCGCCGCTCTTCCTCTACCGGCCGGCGCATTACCTGAAGAAGTTCCACACCCGCTACACCGATCCGGCAGAGATCGGCAAGTCGGCGCGCGGCGGCCAGCAGGGCTGGGTGCAGATCCACCGCCGGCTCGACGTCATGTACGCCAACGACAACGTCGACCTGCCGAGCCTCAACCCGTGGGTCAACACCACGCCCTCGCCGGCGCAGCGCTACGTGTTCGCGCGCAATCCCTACTACTATCGCGTCGACAGCGAAGGCCACCAGCTGCCCTATCTCGACCGCATCGTGCAAACCGTGGCGGCGGCCAACCTGGTGCCGGCCAAGGCCGGGCTAGGCGAGGCCGACCTGCAGCCGCGCTATCTCAACATGCGCGACTACACGTTCCTGCGGAAGAGTGCCAAGACCTCGGGCGTCGACGTGCGCCTCTGGGAATCGGGTTCGGGCTCGCAGATCGCGCTCTATCCCAACCTCAACGCCAAGGACGAGGTGTGGCGCAAGCTGATCCGCGACGTCCGCTTCCGCCGCGCCCTGTCGCTCGCCGTCGACCGCGAGGAGCTGAACGAGGTCGTCTATATCGGGCTGGCGAAACCCTCCAACAACACGGTCATGGCGCGCTCCGTGCTATTCAAGCCGGAATATGCGACCAAGTGGGCGACCTACGACCCCAAGCAGGCCAATAAGCTTCTGGATGAGATCGGGCTCACCAAGCGCAGCGATCTCGGCATCCGCCTGCTGCCCGACGGCCGGCCGGCGACCATCGTGATCGAGCACATGAGCGAAGAGACGGAGGATGCCGACGCGCTGTCGCTGATCGCCGACCACTGGAAGAAGGTCGGCATCAAGCTGCTGTTCAAGCCGCAATCGCTCAACAATTTCCGCCTGCGCAACGGCAGCGGCGAGGCGATCATGGTGGCTTACGCCGGCGTCACCACGGCCGTGCCGACCGCTGACACCAGCCCCAAGGAGTTCGCGCCGACCATGCAGGGCGGCCTGCAATGGCCGCGCTGGGGCATGTTCGTCGAATCGGGCGGCAAGCAGGGCGAGAAATGCGACATGCCGTCGGCCTGCCAGCTGCTCGACATCCTGCGCGAATGGGAGAAATCGACCGATCCGGCGGCGCGCCGCCAGGCGTGGGACAAGATCCTCGAAATCAGCATCGACCAGGTGTTCTCGATCGGCACGGTGAACGGCATCATGCAGCCGATCGTGGTCGGCCCGAAGCTCAAGAACGTGCCGAAGGAGGGCTATTACGCCTGGGATCCCGGCGGCTACATCGGGCTCTACAAGCCCGACACTTTCTGGCTGAGCCAGTAGGCCGCCGCTACCGCGCAATCTTCCAGCCGACCTCTGCCGCAAAGCGCTCGAAGAAATCGGTGTCGTAGGCCTTCTCCGGCGTCGCGCGCACCAGCTCGTCGATGCGGTGCGCGTCCTTGCCGACAAGGATGCGCCAGCGCCCAGCCTTGACGCCGTCGAGAATCACCGTCGCCGCCTCGGCCGCCGTCATCGGCGCCTCCTCGACGAATTTCTTCGCCCGGTCGCGCACGGTCTTCTCGACCTCGGCATCGAACATCTGGCTCGCATCGACGCCCGACGAAGCGATGCGGGCGCGCGCCAGCCGCAGCTCGTGCGCGTTCAGCACGTCGCTCTGGTTGCCGCTCTGCAGCTTGCGCGAGTTGGCCGCGATCCCGGTGCCGATATGGCCGGGCATGACGACCGAGCACTTGATGTGCGGTGCGTTCAGCCGCAGGTCGGTCTGCAGCGCCTCGGAAAAACCCTTCACCGCGAACTTGGCGGCGGCATAGGCCGTCTGCGGGATGTTGTTGCCGATCTGCGCCCAGAAACCGTTGACGCTCGAGGTGTTGATGATGTGGCCCTTGTCGGCCCTGAGCATCATCGGCAGGAAGACGCGGGTGCAGCGGTAGACGCCGCCCCAGCAGATGTCGAACACGCGGTCCCATTCGGCGCGCTCGTTCTTGATCATGCTGCCGCCGCCACCGACGCCGGCATTGTTGAACAGCAGATGGATCTTGTCTGTCTCGTGCTGGGCCGCCGCCTCATCGCGGAAGCGCTCGATCGCCGCCTCGTCGGTCACGTCGACGATGTGGCTGGTGATGCGCGTACCCTGCGGCAAGCGGACCTGCCCGCTGAGATACTTGGTCTCGGCAAGCCCCGCCCCCGAGACGTCGCACATGGCGATGCTGCAGCCCTCGGCCACGAGCTGGCGCACCAGCTCACGCCCCATGCCCGAACCGCCGCCGGTGACGACAGCCAAACGTCCTGCAAGGTCCTTCATGTCTCTCTCCTCACCACGTGTCGATATTGGACCGCTTCTTGTGCTCGTTGCGCGGCCGCGATTGCGCACCGAGCAGCGCCGTCGAGATCCAGCGGCGTGAATCGGCCGGATCGATCACCTCGTCGACCTCGAAATAGGTCGCGGTGCTCAGCGCCTTGCCGCGCGCATAGGCCGCCGCCACCATCTTGTCGAACAGCGCGCGCCGTTCGGCGGGATCGCCGATGGCCTCCAGTTCCTTGCGGAAGCCGAGCTTCACCGCACCTTCCAGCCCCATGCCGCCGAACTCGCCGGTCGGCCAGGAAAGCGCGAAGGTCGGCGCATGGAACGAGCCCCCGGCCATCGCCTGGGCGCCCAGCCCATAGGCCTTGCGCAGCACGATGGTGCCGAACGGCACAGTCAGATTGGCGCCGGTCACGAACAGCCGCGAGCAGTGGCGCACCAGCGCCGTCTTCTCGACCTCGGGCCCGACCATCATGCCGGGCGTGTCGCAGAGGAAGAGGATCGGGATGTCGAAGGCGTCGCACAGCTGCAGGAACCGCGCGGCCTTGTCCGAGCCGTCGCTGTCGATGGCGCCGGCGAGATGCTTGGGATTGTTGGCGACGATGCCCACCGGCTTGCCTTCGAT
>CAMDQJ010000134.1 GCA_945905835.1 Asaia bogorensis | reverse complement strand
AATGGCGGACCTGCCTGTAAAGTTCCACGCCTTTCATCCCCCCGCCCTCTGCATGCCGTGCAAAGAGCTAACTGCCGATGTATTTTCGTTCCGGCGCAACCAGATATTCCGGCCGCTTCAGTGAGGGAGTTTGTCTCCGGCGCTTACACGTATTCGACGATCTCGATGCTGCGAACTTCTTGCGCCCGAACCGAACCCGGCACGCACGCGAACAGTGTCAAAGCAAGAAAGGCAAGCCGCATCCGACGTTCCTACTCAACCGAGACGTGGCCCCTCGCGTCGATAAACACTCCCGTCTCGGTACTGCCTCGCAATGCCTTGCCGTGCCATGCGCCGTCCGAACCCTGGGTAAGACCGGTGACGTTGCGGTAGCCGTCGGCTTCGATCAGGGATCTCGCCGCCGCTTCCGTGCGGCCTCCCACAGCCTCGTTGCGCGGCACGCCCGGCGCCGGATCGAAACGGCGCGAGAAGTCGCGCGGTGGCGGCAGTGTGATCGTCTGCCACTGAATCTCCCGTGAAACGGTCGACGGCGCGGCGGGCGGCGCCGGTGTTGCGACGATCGCTCTGGCGGGCGCAACGGCGGGCGCCGTGGCAGGCGGTGCCGGCATTGCGACGGCCGCTCTGGCGGGTGCGACGGTCGGCGCTGGGGCGCGGGCTGCGCCCTCGGCGGCACCGTGGGGGCCGGCAGAGCAGCCGGTCGACCCGCCGAGGCCGCAGGCGGTGCATCGGGCCGCTGCATGAGTTCGGCCGGAGGCACGGCAAGATCATTGGGCGATGCCGCCTTGCCCTGCGGCAGCGGCTTGCGCGACGTCGGGCGCTCGGGGCGTTCGAGGGCGTTCGAGGGCGTTGACGGTCCCGCCGCTGCCGCCCGGGTAGACCGTCAGCGGCGGCGACGTGCTTACGACTGCCGCTGGAGGGGAAATCAAGGGCACGGGCGGTCCCGGCGCTGGCGCGGCCGGCGGCGTCGGTATGGGGTTCAAGATCCGGTCCTGCAGCGGTGAGAGCCCGGGGTTGCGCGAGAAATCCTGGGCGTGGGCAATTCCCGCCCCTGCCGCGAAAACGGGCGTCAAAACCAGCAAGAGCCACGGGCGATGCATCATCAGTCGCTTCCTTCGGAGTGACGCCATCCTAGCATGGCGGGGGCCCTGTCGGAGGGCTTCTGGTGGCCCCGCGATGTGCTAGCGTCCGCTCCAATAAACGGGGGAAACGCGTGGCATACGACTACATCATCGTGGGCGGTGGCTCGGCCGGCTCGGTGCTGGCCAACCGGCTATCGGCGCGCAGCGCCAACAAGGTGCTGGTCTGCGAGGCCGGCCAGGATACGCCGCCGGGCGAGGAACCGCCCGAAATTCTCGATTCCTACTCCGGCAAGGCCTATTTCGATCCGCGTTTCCACTGGACCGAGCTGCAGGTCACCACCCAAGTCGTCTCGCACAACAATCCCGAGGAAAACCGGCCGCCGACACGCAAATATGAGCAGGCGCGCGTGCTGGGCGGCGGCTCGTCGATCAACGGCCAGATGGCCAATCGCGGCGCACCCACCGACTACGCCGAATGGCAGGCGCGCGGCGCCGCCGGCTGGGGCTGGAACGACGTGCTGCCCTATTTCAAGAAGGTCGAGCGCGACCTCGACTTCGACGGACCGGTCCACGGCAAGGATGGCCGCATTCCGGTTCGGCGTATCATGCCCGAGCACTGGCCGGGGCACGCCAAGGCCGTCGGTGAGGCCTGCAAACTGGCGGGCTACCCCTTCCTGCCCGACCAGAACGGCGAGTTCGTCGACGGCTATTTCCCCGTCACCCATTCCAACGCAGAGGAGCGCCGGGTCTCAGCGGCGATCGGCTATCTCGACCGCGAGACGCGCAAGCGCTCCAATCTCACGATATCGACCAATACGCAGGTGTCCTCGCTGATATTCGAGGGCACGCGCTGCGTTGGCGTGAAGGCGATGGTCAACGGCCAGGAAACCGAATTCCGCGCCCGCGAGATCATCCTGTCGAGCGGCGCCATTCATTCGCCGGCACACCTCATGCGCGCCGGCATCGGTCCTGTCGGCCAACTCAACGATCTCGGCATTCCCGTGATTGCCGCCCTGCCGGGCGTCGGCCAGCGGCTGATGGATCACCCTTCGATCGCGCTGTCGTCCTTTCTCAAGCGCAGCGCGCGCATGAACGACTACTCGCGTCGCCACATCCAGGTCGGGCTGCGCTATTCGTCGGGGCTGCCCGGCATACCGAAGGGCGACATGTTCGTGGCTGTCGTGACCAAGTCGGCCTGGCACGCGGTCGGCGAGCAGATCGCCTCGCTGCTCACCTTCATCAACAAGACCTATTCGGAGACCGGCCAGGTCAAGCTCGCCTCGCGCGACTGGCAGCGCGAACCGATCGTCGAGTTCAATCTGTTGTCCGACAAACGCGATCTCGACCGGCTGATGAGCGGCTTCCGCAAGATGGCGGCACTGCAGATGAGCGAGCCGCTGAAGGCCATAACGGACAATCCCTTCCCCGCCTCCTATAGCGACCGCGTGCGCAAGATCGGCGTGGTCAACGCCAAGAACAAGTTCCTGACCTCGATCGTTGCGAAGTTCCTCGACGGACCGGCAGGGCTGCGCCGATTCATGATCGAGAAATTCGTGATCGAGGGCTTCACTTTTGAACAGGTTATGACCGACGACGAGGCGCTCGAGGCCTTCGTGCGCAAAGCCGCCATCGGCGTATGGCATGCCTCGTGTTCTTGCCGCATGGGTCGGCCGGATGACCCGATGGCTGTGGTCGATACTGCCGGCGTCGTGCGTGGTGTGCAGGGCTTGCGTGTGGTCGATGCCTCGATTTTCCCCGTGGTGCCCTGCGCCAATACCAATTTCCCCGTGCTGATGAGTGCCGAGAAGATCTCGGATGCCATCCTGGCCGGACGTTAGGAGCAACAATGTCGGTAACCCTGGGCAGCGGCGAGCATCGCTATCGCGTGGTCGAGAACTGGGCAAAGCTGCCCGACGGCTGGGAGTTCCGCGACGTCGCGGCCGTGGCGGTCGACAGCAAGGACCGCGTCTATGTCTTCAACCGCGGCGAACATCCGATGATGGTGTTCGACCGGGACGGCAAATTCCTGCGCTCATGGGGCGAGGGCCTGTTCAGTCGCGCCCATGGCATCGATATCGACAACGACGATACGCTCTACTGCACCGACGACGGCGACCACACCGTCCGCAAGGTCACCACCGACGGCAAGGTGTTGCTGACCATCGGCGTGCCCAACCAGCCGGCACCGTTCCTGAGCGGCAAGCCGTTCAACCGCTGCACCCATACCGCGCTCTCGCCCAAGGGCGAGATCTACGTCTCCGACGGCTACGGCAACAGCCGCGTCCACAAATATGCGCCCGACGGCAAGCACCTGATGTGCTGGGGCACCACCGGCACCGATCCCGGCGAGTTCAACATCGTGCACAACATCGTCACCGACGAGGACGGCTGGGTCTATGTCGCCGACCGCGAGAACCACCGCGTGCAGGTGTTCGACGGCAACGGCAAGTACGAATCGCAGTGGAACAACATGCACCGCCCTTGCGCGCTCTATTGCTGCGGCGGCAAGAATCCGCAGTTCATCATCGGCGAGCTGGGGCCCGGCATGCCGGTAAACAGCAAGCATACCAATCTCGGCCCTCGCCTCAGCATCGTCGACAAGAAGGGCAAGACCATCGCCCGGCTGGGCGGTCAGGACGGCCCCGGCCAGGAGACCGGCCGGTTCCTGTCGCCGCATGGTCTCGCGGTCGACTCCAAGGGCGACATCTATGTCGGCGAGGTGAGTTACACCAACTGGCCGAGCACCTTCCCCGGCCAGCCGGTGCCGAAACACCTACGCTCGCTCCAGAAGCTGGAGAAGGTTGCGTGATGGAGCGCAGCGAGCGCCTTCATCTGATCGGCAGCATCCCGCTGGCCACCAGCGAGGAGGTCTTCCGCACGCTGTCGAAGGAACTCGGCCCGCATCTCAGCCGCATGCCCGACGGCGAAACCGGCGAACGCTCGCGCTGGGTCTATTTTCAGGGCCAGATGCTGCGTGCGCATCCTGACATGGAGATCGATCCGACGGTGCCGCCCTTCCCGTTCGTCCAGTGGGACGGCAAGGTCGTACGCGAGATCCCGCAGGTGCGGTTCAAAACAGGCGTCGATCCGGCCAAGGCCGTCTTCGAGACCCGCTACGACAAGGCGGCCAGCGCGTCCTGCGAGGTTTTCAGGCGGCTGCGCGACTCCGGCGCCATCGCCAAGGGCACGCGCTTCCAGGTCTCGCTACCGACCCCGCATTCGAGCGGCTATCTCTATGTCAGCGGCCCGGCACGGCGGGCCTATTTCGACGTCTACGAGCGGTCGCTGAAAGCCGCACTCGCCAACATCGTGAAGGCGATCCCGGCAAAGGATCTGTCGATCCAGTGGGACGTGTGCCAGGAAGTGCTGGCCTTCGAGAATTACTTCAAGGACCGCCCGGCCGACTACAAGAAGCAGACGTTCGACATGCTGGGACGGCTGGGCGATTCGGTGCCGGCGGATGCCGAGCTCGGCTATCACCTCTGCTACGGCTCGCCAGCCGACGAGCATCTGGTGCAGCCCAAGGATTCCGCCATTCTGGTCGAAATGCTGAACGGCATCGCCGCCGCCACCAAGCGGCGCATCGACTTCTTCCATATTCCGGTGCCCAAGGACCGCACCGATGATGCCTATTACGCGCCGCTCAAGGACTGGAAGCGTCCGGCCGGCACCAAGCTCTATCTCGGCCTGCTGCACCATGACGACGACGCCGGCGACAAGGCCCGCATCGCCGTGGCGCAGCGCCATGTCCCCGATTTCGGCCTGTCCGCGGAATGCGGCTGGGGCCGTACCGAACCCGGGCGGCTGCCGGGATTGCTAAAAGGTCATCGTGTTGCTGCGGAGGCTTTGTGATGGTTGAACGTGTTCTGGTGGTCGGTCCGGCCGACACTCTGTCGATGGTGGACGAAATAGCTCCCAAGGGCTTCGAGGTCGTGAAAGCGCTGCACAACTCCCCGGAGATGAAGGCGGCCCTGCCCGGAGCCGACTATTTCGTGGGCTTCGTGCAGCAATATGTGAAGCCGCAGCTCTACACCGATGCACCCAAGCTGAAGCTGATCCAGTTGCTGAGTGCAGGTTACGACCGTGCCGACCTCGACGCCGCGCGCAAGCACAAGGTGCCACTGTGCAACAACGGCGGCGCCAATTCGGTCGCCGTCTCCGAGCATGCGCTGCTGCTGATGCTGGCGGTGTCGCGCCGGCTGATCACCCAGCACAGCAACGTCACCGCCGGCCGCTGGCACGGCAATGCGCCGCCGACTGTCCACCAGGTGCGCGACAAGGTGCTGGGCATCCTGGGCATCGGCACCATCGGCAAGAAGGTGGCGCGGCTTGGCCTCGCCTTCGGCATGATCGTCCACTACTACGACATCGCCCGCCTCAAGGAGCATGAAGAGGACGCACTCAACGTGCGTTTCCGGCTGCTGCCCGAGCTGCTGCGTGGTTCGGATATCCTGTCGCTGCACGTGCCGCTGAACGATTCGACGCATCATCTGATCGGCGCACAGGAACTCGCCCTGATGAAGAAGTCGGCGATCATCGTGAACACCTCGCGCGGCCCGGTGATCGACGAGAAGGCGATGACCGCCGCCCTCTCCGCCGGCCGCCTGTTCGGCGCCGGCCTCGACGTGTTCGACGAGGAGCCGACACCGCCCGACAATCCCCTGCTCAAGCTCGACAATGTCGTGCTGACCGCGCACCTCGCCGGCCCGACCTGGGAGAGCAACGTCACGCGCCTGCGCAACGGCTTCGACAACGTTCAGCGCGTGCAGCGCGGCGAGCTTCCGTTGTGGGTGATCCCGGAAATGGAAGGCGTGTAAGGCTCAAATCGCCGCCAGCTCGCCCAGGCTGGCGCTCATGGTCCGCAAACTACGGCGATCGTTCCGGCTTGGCTTGCCATTCCTGAGCCAGGCGTTCGGCCTGCGCTGCCTGATGCGGCGTGATCCGCAGCGCCACCAGATCGCGGTTCCGTTTGGCCAGCGTGACGCCGTCCCTTTGCAACGCCGGATAGCGCGACATCGCAAGCGTCAGCCACTTGTAGGCCTGGATATCGTCGCGCCGCAGGCCGCGGCCGGTGGCGTACATGACGCCGAGGCTGCATTGCGACGCCGGATAGCCCTGCTCGGCGGCGCGGCGGAACCATACGAGGGCGGCGGCCACCGCATAGTCGGGCTCCACGCCTAATCCTTCCTCATAGAGGCTCGCCAGATTGTGCTGGGCGTTGGCGTGGCCCTGTTCGGCGGCCTTGCGATACCACGCCACCGCTGCCGAATAGTCCTGGACCACGCCGCGGCCGAGATCGTAGAGCACCGCCACCCTGAACTGGGCATTGGCGTCGCCCTCGTCAGCGAGCCGGCGCCAGATGCTGAGCGCCACCACATAGTCGCCGCGCTCGTAGAATGCCTGACCGTCCTCGTACGGACCGGCCAGCACAGGCGCGGCCGTGGCGGTCATGGACAGTGCGAGGAGCAGCGGAAGCGCGCGCATGGCGGTTAGGCCGTCTCGAGAGTCATTTTATTGGTTTCCTTGAACGACAGGACCGCCAGGAACGATACAGCAGCAGCGGCGATTAAGGAGAAATGCCGGCGTGAGATCGTTCTGCGTGCGGTGCACTAGCCAGGTCGCGACCAGCGGGCAAAGCCCGCCGATGACCCCAAGACAGACGTTGTAGCCCAGGGCAATGACCGTGCAGCGCACCGCCGGCGGCACCGCCTCGACCATGGCGGAAGGCTGCGTGCCGAGGACATGCCGACCGCCAGCACGAAGCCCAGTTGTCCGAGGAGGATCAGGCCGGAGTCGGCATGGTGCATCAGCCAGAAGAGCGGCAGGGAGAAGACGAAGGCGATCGCCGTGGCGCCGAGCAGCAGCGGCTTGCGACCGAAGCGATCGGACAGCCAGCCCATCAGCACCATCACCACGAGAAGGATCAGCATGCTGGTGGTGTTGATGCCGAGCGCCTGCTTGGGCGCGATGCCGTCGGCAAGCTGCAGCCAGCTCACGATGTAGACGAACACCAGATAGAAACCGACCGAATTGAAAACCGCCATGCCGGCGAGCCGCGCCATCAGCCTGGAATGGTCGCGAAAGGTCTCGCGCAAAGGCGAGCGGCCGGCTTCGACCTTGGGCGTGTCCTGGATATGGCGGCGCAGCACGTAGCCCGCGAGGCCCACAAGCAGTCCCATGAGGAACGGGATACGCCAGCCCCAGGCCTCCAAAGCTTCGGCCGACAACACGGCACCGAGGATCGCGCCGGTCGCCGAGCCGAGCAGGATGCCGCCGATGGCGCCGCAGCAGGCGATGGCGCCGACGACATCGCGCCGGCCGGGTGGCGCATGCTCGACCATGAACACGACGGAGGTGGTGTACTCGCCGCCGACGGACAGGCCCTGGATCATGCGCAGCAAGGTGAGCGCGATCGGCGCCATCACGCCCAGCACCTGATAGCCCGGCAAGGCGCCGACCAGAAACGTTGGAATGGCCATCGCCGCGACCGAGAAGGTGAGTGCCGCGCGGCGGCCGAGCTTGTCGCCGATGTGGCCGACCAGGGCGCCGCCCAGCGGCCGCATCAGATAGCCGACGGCAAAGATGCCGAAGGCCGACAGCACCTGGGCGACCGGATCCTCGCGCGGAAAGAAGGTGCGGCCGATCGCGGTGGCGAAGTAGCCGTAGATCGCGAAGTCGTACCATTCGAGTACGTTACCGATGGCACCGGCCGCGATGACCCTGCGTGTGTTGCCGGAAATCACCAAACGGCTCCCCCTGTTCGGGGCAAGGGTGCCCAATACGATTTCCATAAGCAACGGATGGCTTATGGCCGTATGGGAAACATGTGTTGGCAAAGAGACACGTACCAGGCGCTTGGCATCATCGACTCCGCGCCTCTGCACCTGCCGAATCGGACGTAATGCGGGAAGGCGACTAACTCTTGACCGCGAGCTTGTCCTGCGTCCTCAATTCGAAGTTACTGCCGTCATGGCGTTCATGCAGTTGGACCTTGCGATCACTCTGGAGGCGATTGACGATATCGGATTATTTGAACCCGATCTGTATGGCGACTTCGGCCGCCAGCGGGACCATCGACTTCTTTAGTTTGGTGATCTCTGCAACAACCACATCGAGCTTGTCGGGGTTGTCCGGCACGTCTTTGTTGACGTCTCGAATGGCCTTGTAGAGGTGCAACCCATCCATTCCGGCCGGAGCAATTCGCTTGTCGATGGCCTCGCCCAGACCGGACGGTAATCTCAGGGGCGTTTTTTTCGGCGCCAAATGGTCGGCCAACTCGAGGCGAAGGAACCGATCACCCAGCTTTCCACGTACCTGATCGAGCAAGCCGTCGATGTATTTCAATTCGCCGTCGAGAGCGTTGACGTCGTCGAACATTCTGCTTCCTCTCTATGAGCCGCGGCCGAAGCGCATTGGCGGTGGGGACGGGTCGGGCTAGGGCTGCCGGTCTGGTGTAGATATGTACGGACTTGCGAGACATCCTTTTGAGAGCCAATCGGGCAGGAAGGATGACTTCGATGACTAATTTCGACCGCGATATTCAGCGCAAGTTGCGGGCTCTGAGGCACGCCGAGCAGATTGGCGACGTTTCCAGGGCCTGT
>CAMDQJ010000133.1 GCA_945905835.1 Asaia bogorensis | reverse complement strand
CGGGCCGCGTCACCAGCTCGGTATACATACCACCGGTCTGCTCGAAGAGCGTACGGCGCAGGTCGACTTCCTTGACGCCGAAGCGCTCGGCGATGCCGGGCAGCCACCACACCGGCTCGACCGCGGCCTTGGTCACCTTGACCTCGCCCGCCTTGGTGAGCAGATCGCCATCGGCCTTGAGCCGGCCGGCGGCGATAGCGTCGCGGATCTCGGGCATGGCGACATGCGCCTTGGTGACGGCGATGGTCGGACGAATGTCCCAGCCGGCCGCAAGCTTGTCGGCAAAGACGTCGGCGGCGCGGTGGCCCCAGGGATCGAGCGACACGATCTTCTTGGGGTCGAACCAGCTCTCGAACGGCCCGATCGCCTCGGCCGGCGAGGTGTCGGTGAAGTCCGGCCGATGGTCGGCGCGCAGTTCATGCGCGGCGATGGCCAGCGCGCGGTAGATGCCGTAGCTGCCGGAATGCACGCCGATAGCGTTGCGCTGCGCGCCGTTGCCGACGGTGCCGACCACCGGCCCGCGGACGGTGGGATCGCGCGCACCCCACACCACAGGAGGGGCTGGTTGACCGCCCTGGGAGGGGTGAGTGTTGAGTCTGATGTGAGCCATATGCTTTCCAGATACCAAAAGCTGGGAAAGCGAGGGATTGTAAGGCTTGTGGATTAAAAGAGCCACCCTGGAGAATGGTCCGGTCTGTCGTCATCTTACGGAGAAATCCATGCCCGACCTGTTTCCGATCACTGACAAAGTTACCCGCAGCAGGACGTCGCCAAGGCCGCCGAGTCGGGCGTCGGCATCGTCAATCATCTCGGCCCCGATTCGTTTGAGAAAGACGGCCTGCGCCCCTTCTTCGAGTACCGCCCGCTCGGACTGAAGGAACTGACCGGCGGCAAGGTAGGCGCCCACGTGATCCGCGCCAAGCATGCCGACGCGCCGCGCCGCGCCACACCCACGCGCTCGAGTTTCAGTTCGTCTATGTGCTGAAGGGCTGGGCGATCTTCGAGTACGAAGGCTACGGCAGGCACAGGCACTGCTCAGCTTCGTCTCGGCGGTGGTCTGTGCGCTTTTCCTGCACATCCCCGACCCAAGCCGATCGGTGGCGCCGCGCGCAGCCACAGCGGCGTAGCCGCAGACTCAAAAAACGAACGCCGCCCGGAATTCCGGGCGGCGTTTTGTTTTGACAACTAGATCAGCAGGCGATCAACGCGTCTGCGGGCTGATCACGCGGCCGCTGGCGTCGAGGCGATTGCCGTAGGCATCATAGCGGAAGTCGAACTGGTCGCGGGTGGCCACGCCAGTAGGCGGCGGATAGGCCGGCTCGTACGACGTCACGCGCGGCATGCGATCACTTGTAGGAGAAGACCCCATGTCGTTCGGCACCATTCTCATCATCGTTCTCATCGTTTTCCTGCTGATCCTGGCCGCCATCGTCACCGTCTATATCGTGCTGGACGTGCTCGGCGTCGTGCTGTGCTTCGTGAGGATTTTGATGGTTGCGGGGCGGCTCTAGGCCACCTCACGACCAGAGGGAGAACGCGACAACCATCGCCAGTGAGCCGTCCAGACCCAACAGGACGGTCACCACCGGCGCGTGGCCGTGGGCAGCGCCTACTTCTTCTTGGGCGTATAGGCGCCGCCGCTCGAGGCAGCACGCACTTCGGCGGCCGACTTGGCCTTGCGCAGCAGTACGAGCCGCGCCGCCTCGTCGTCGAGCATGGCGCGGGCATTCTTCGCCACCGCTTCGGCGTGAATGCGCGGGAACTTCACCGCGCCGTTCTCGTCCATGTGGATGAGGTCACCCGGCGCCACATCCATGCCACCGACCGAAACCGGCACGTTGACCGACTGCACCGCCATCTCGCCGTGGCCGGCGGTGACGCCGCCCAGCAGGAGCTGGAAGTTGAGCTTGCGGATGGCGTCGACGTCGCGCGACGGGCCGTTCGACAGCATGCCGACGCAACCCACCGCCATCATCGAGCTGATCATCATCTCGCCGGCAAGGCCCGCCTTGCTCATCAGCTCGGGCGGCCATTTCTGCTGGATGATCAGCACCGTCGGCTTCTTCATCGCATCGAGCGCCTCGACTACGTCCATGAAGGACAGACGCCCGGCATAGTTGGGATCGGGCAGGCCGTAGACGCAGGTCACGGCGTAGCCGATAGTCGGTGTCATGTTGGGATAGATGCAGCGGATCGACGTGTCGGTGTACCAGTTCTCGGTCCACGGATTGTAGAGCCCGAGGCAGAGCGGATTCTTCGGATAGGTCGCCACCACGTTGGTGATGGTGGGCGTGTCGATCTTGCGCAGCTCGGCAAAGACCTTGTCGTCGGACTCGGACATTCGTGCGTTCCCTCTCTGAATTCCTGAATCAGTTCTTCGCGCGAACCGCCGAACGAGGCAAGCCCGCGGCCGCTCTTTGCGAAAATGACGGCCAGACTCAGGTAGTGCCGACCCGTCCCCTGCGATAGGCTTTGAGCCGCGGCAAGACCGCGGCGCCGGCTTCTTCGGGAACCGGCAGCGCAAAGAAATCATAGGGAAAACGATGCCGGCCGTGCACCCGACATGTTGATCTACGTTGCCCGCCGTCTGGCGCTGGCGCTGGTCACGTGCGCGGCGATCTCGGTCCTCACCTTCATCATCATCCGCCTGCCGCCGGGCGACTTCGTCGACGCCTACATCGCCAACCTCGCCGTCGGCGGCAGTTCGGTGTCGGCCGAGCAGGCCGAAGCGATGCGCCGCGAATACGGCCCGGGCATAGGCGGTGAGATCGAAGCGGTAGTGGGCCTCGACGACGCCATTCACCGGTTCGACCTTCCAGGAATTGGACGACGGCGTCGGGATGTCGCCGGCGCCGTTGCGGAACTCGAGCACGCGGCGCGAAACGCGCTCACCGTCGGCCGTGAACTGCAGGGCGTTCTTCGAGCGGCACTTGTAGGCAACGTCGAGCTTCAGGCCCTCGCGTTGCCCGACCTCGACATCGACCGTGCAGTCCTGCGCCAGCACGGGCGTCGAGACCAGCAGGGCAGCGATGAGACTTCGTCAGAACTTGCGGCACGCTAGCATGTGCTAGGCTGGCGGTAATGGAACTCGTCGTTCAACTTCTCGGGCGCATGGGTGGGCGCGCCACCACATTACTGCCGTTTTCGCTCGCCGTCGGCCTCGCCTTCCAGGACATCGCCGCCGCGATGCGCCCGGCGGTTGGCCCGCTCGCCGTGGCACTGCTGATGCTGGCGCTCGTCCGCACCGACTGGCCGCGCATCAAGGCGCTGCTCCGGGCGCCCGGCCTCGCCATCACCCTGTCGCTTCTCAATCTGATCGCCGTGCCGCTGGTGGTGTGGCCGATCTGGCAGGGACTGGACCTGTGGCCAGGGTTGGTCGCAGCACTTTGCCTCAGCGCCATGGCGCCCGGCATCATCTCGGCCGCGACAACGGCCAATTTCCTGCGGCTCGATTCCTCATTGGCCCTGCTGGTAAGCCTCATCACCAACTTCCTGGTGCCCTTCACCCTGCCGCCGCTCGCCCTTTGGCTGCTCGGGCTCGACCTCAAGCTCAGCGTTTTGGATCTCGGTTTCCGGCTCAGCCTGATCGTCGGTCTGGCCCTCATCGGCGCAATCGTCATCCGCCGATGGCTCGGCACGCGGCTCGCGGCAAACGCGCCGGTTCTCGACGGCCTCTCGGTCGTGGTGCTGATCGTATTCGCCATTCCCCTGATGGATGGTGTGGTGGCGCGCGCGATCGCCGAGCCGCTGAAGCTCGCGGGCTTCATCGTCGCGGCCTTCACCGGCATGCTGCTGTGCAATTTCCTGATGACGGCCGCAACCTGGCCGTTCCTCGACCGCCGCGACGCGCTCACCGCCGGCTATTGCTCCGGCGGCCGGCACAATGCGCTCCTGATGGCGGTGCTGCCGGTCACGGCCGATCCCGACATCTTCCTGTTCATCGCCGCGGTGCAGTTCCCGATCTACATGATCCCGACGCTGCTGCAGCCGTTCTACCGCCGTCTGCTGCCGCCCTGAGCTACTTCGGCGGCTCGGGCCAGGCCTTCTGCGGACTGCGCGCCGTTTCGAACCAGCGCGAAATGCGCATGACGCCCAAATCGTCGAAGCGGCGTCCGGCGATCTGCAGCCCGATCGGCTTGCCCTCCTTGGTGTAGCCGCAATTGATCGACGCCGCCGGCTGCTCGCTCATGTTGTAGGGCATGGTGAAGGAGATGTGCTCGAGCGGCCGCTTGACGTCGTTGGTCGGCGTCTCCCATTCGGCGGGGTAGGTCGGCACGGGCGAAACCGGCGACAGCACGAAGTCGAAGGGATGTGTCGCCTTTACCGTGGCGGCGCGGATCGCCATGTAGTTGTTGACGCCGCGGATCACGGTGGCGCCCGACTGGTCGGCACCGCCGCGGCACCAGTCGGCGATGAAGGGCAGCACGCTGTTCTGCCGGGCGTGGCTCAGGGCGGAGAAATCGACCCAGCTCCTGATGCGCCAGAAGAGATCCTGCAGGTGCAGCATATCGGGTGACAGGAACGGCGCCACGGGTTCGACATGCGCGCCGGCCTTCTCGAACAACTTGCCCACCGCCTCGATCGCTGCCCTCACCTCGGCATCCACCGGCAGGCCGGAACCGGCGTCGAGATGCAGGCCGATCCTGAGGCCCTTGGGCTCGAGCAGGCCCGCATCCCAGTCGATCGACGCGGGCGGCAAGCTCATGTGATCACGCCAATCGGCCTTTGAAAGCTCGGCCATCAGCAGGGCGGAGTCCGCGACGGTGCGCGTCATCGGCCCGACGGCGCGGCCGAAGAACGGCGGATCGACCGGCACGCGGCCGAGGCTGGGCTTAAGCGTGAAGATGCCGTTCCAGCAAGCGGGCAGGCGTACCGAGCCGCCGATGTCGGTGCCGAGATGCAGCGGCCCGTAGCCTGCCGCCGAAGCGGCGCCCGCGCCGGCACTCGAACCACCGGGATTCCAGGCGAGGTTCCAGGGGTTGCGCGTCAGCGGATGGAACGAGCTCCTGCCCGAGGACAGCATGCCGTAGTCGGGCATGGTGGTCTTGCTGAGGATGATGGCGGCCGCCTCGCGCACCCGCGCCGCCGCCGGCGCATCGGCCGCCGCCGGCACCAGTTCGGTCGCCGCCGTGCCGAGCGGCACCGGCACTCCCTTGGTGGCGATGTTCTCCTTGATGGTGATCGGCACGCCGTCGAGCGCGCCCACCGGCTTGCCCGCCTGCCAACGCTTCTCGGATTCCTTGGCCGCCTTGCGCGCGCTCCCGAAGTCCGGCGCGTAAAGCGCCTTGAGCTTCGGCTCCCATGCCTCGATTCGGGCGATCACCCCGTCGACGGCTTCGACCGGCGAAAGCTTCTTGGTTTTGTAGGCGGCAAGCAGGTCGCCGGCGGTCATATCGTGAATGGCGGTCATGACGTCAGGTTAGTCCTTCTCTGTCGGCTGAGCCAACGGTCGAGATCGGCCGCCTCCCGCACGAGTGGCGATGAATTTCGTCAGGACGGGCGCCACGAACATGACGACGATCATGCGCACCGTCTGCATCGCCATCACGAACGAGACATCGACGTTGCTGGCGGCGGCGATGATCGCAATCGAGTCGGAGCCGCCCGGGCTCGTCGCCAGATAGGCCGTCATCGGATCGATCCCGGCAACGACCACCATGAAGGCAGCGACTCCGCCGCACAGCACGATCAGAGTCAGCGTGCCAGCAAGGATGCGCGGCAGCGCCCGCGCCGCATGGATCAGCAGCGGCCGACTGAAGCGCAGGCCGGTGTTCCAGCCGACCAGGGCGTAGCTCGCCGCCAGCAGCCAGGCCGGCAGCTCGATCTCCACCCAGCCGAGATGCGTGAGGACGATGCCTCCGAGCAGCGGCACCAGGAACGCCCCGGCGGGAATGCGCAAATAGCGGGCGACGACAGGACCCGCGACTGCAAGGCCAAGCGTCTCGACCAGCGGCAACCAGGCGATCTCGGGGAACCAGACGATCGCGCCAGCCTGGTGGACGGCGCTGACGCCAAACAGCTTGGCGACCGCCGCAGCGATCGCCGCCACCAGGAGGACCCGCGAATACTGCATGAAGGCGACCAGCCGGATATCGGCGCCGTAGGCCTCGCCCATGATCGTCATCACCGAGGCGGCGCCCGGACTACATCCCCACAGCGCCGTGGTGCCGGGCAGCACCTGCAGGCGCATCATCAGCCAGCCGAGAAGGCTGCTCATGACGATGACCGACACCACGCCGAAAGCGAAGAGCGGCCAGTGGCCCAGGATGTCGCCGACGATCGACAACGGCACCATTTTGGCGATCATGCAGCCGACGATTCCCTGGGCGACGACGGAAGGGCCGACAGGAAGAACGACCTTGCCGCCGTTGGAGGCGACGACGATTGCCGCCACCACAGGCCCCAGCAGCAGCGCTGCCGGCGCGTGTAGCCACACCAGGAATGCGGCGATGGCGACCGAAAGGCCGATCAGCGATGCCCATTGCGTCGCCGGCGCGAGCCCGCCGATCCATCCCGTGGCGTCTGCAGGCTTGTCGGCCATGGACTACTGCACGAATTCCTCGGCCTCGCCGTTCATCTTCTTCAGGGTGTCGATCAACTCGGCCGAAGCCGCGGCAAGTCGTGCATCTTTCGTGCCGCGCAGCACCAGCGACACGCTGGGCTTGCCGTTGCGGAAGGCCGGGTAACTCCCGATGTCGAGATCGTCGTAGCGCTTCTGCAACGCGCCCAGCGGCTCGGCGATGATGCCCTCAGGCAGGTTGGTGCGCACGGTCCGCGAGATCACCGGATCGCCGCCCGTCAGCCGGTGCTTCATGGCGCCGAACATGCCCTGCATGACCGCGGGAATACCGGCGAACGTGAAGACGTTCTCCATCTGGAAGCCGGGTGCCACCGACACCGGATTGTCGACCAGGGTGCCGCCATGGGGCACGCGCGCCATGCGCCGGCGCGCCGGGGTAAACAGGGCCGCGTCGCCATAGTGCCGCGTCATGCGCGCCACCGCCTCGGGATGCTCGGAGATACCGACGCCGAAGGCCTTGGCGATGCAGTCGGCGGTGATGTCGTCATGGGTCGGGCCGATGCCGCCGGTCGTGAAGACATAGTCGAATTTCCGGCGGACCTCGTTCAGCGTATCGACGACGGTCTGCTCGATATCGGGGATCACCCGGCACTCCTTCAGCTGGATGCCGAGCTTGTTCAGCTCCAGCGCCAGGAACTGCAGGTTGGCGTCCTTGGTCCGGCCGCTCAGGATTTCATTGCCGATGATCAGGAGGCAGGCGATGACGGTTTTTGCCGGTTCGGACATCAGATGTGTGCTCTTTTCCCTTTGGTTTCATCACCCTAATGGACGGGGACGGGGCGGCCAAGCTGCGTGCTTGGCCTTGTTACCGCCGATTTCTGATGCCAAATAAGACGCATGAGCAGCTCCCGCGACTATGACGACAGCGACGAGTATTGGCGGCGCGACGAGCGCACCATCAAGGTGCACGGCCCAGAGGGTTTCGAGGGCATGCGCAAGGCCGGCCGGCTGGCCGCCGAAACGCTCGACTTCATCACGCCGTATGTCGTCCCCGGCGTCAGCACCGGGCAGCTCGACAAGCTCTGTCACGACTACATCCTCGACCACAATGCGATCCCCGCCCCGCTCGGCTACCGCGGCTATCCGAGATCGATCTGCACCTCGATCAACCATGTGGTCTGCCACGGCATCCCGGGTTCGCCGATCCCGCACGCCGACTTCGGCGCCTTCAAGGAGGCGAAGAAATCGCTCAGCCCAAAGAAGCGCGCCGACAATTTGCGCAACGTCCATCATCTCGTGCGCGCGAACGACAATCTGGAGTCCGGCGACATCGTCAATATCGACGTGACGGTGATCCTCGACGGCTGGTACGGCGACACCAGCCGCATGTTTTTCATCGGCGACGTGAGCCCGCGGGCGCAAAAACTCTGCGACATCACCTATGAATCTATGATGCGCGGCATCGCGGCGGCCAAGCCGGGCGGCCATGTCGGCGATATCGGAAGCGCGATCCAGCAATTCGCGGAAGCGAGCGGATTCTCGGTGGTGCGCGATTTTTCCGGCCACGGCCTCGGCCGCATCTTCCACGACGCGCCGAATATCCTGCACTACGGCAAGCCCGGTCGCGGGCCGATGCTGAAGCCCGGCATGTTCTTCACCGTCGAGCCGATGATCAACACCGGGACCTGGCCCGTGGAAATACTCGACGATGGCTGGACGGCGGTCACCCGCGATTTGTCGCTGTCCGCCCAGTTCGAGCATTCCGTCGGCGTAACCGAGACCGGCATCGAGATCTTCACGCTGTCGCCAAAGGAACTCATCAAGCCGCCGTATGACCTCGCCAAAGTCGCGGTCGGCGAATCGCGCGAGACCGTGCCGGTCTGACGGCGATGGCCCGGCGCAAGACGGAAGTCGCCACGGCGCCCGCGGACCAGGCGGCCAACGACGCACTTCTCTCGCTGCTCGCCGCCGGCCTGCGGCTCCAGGCCACTTCCGATCTCTGGCGCGTCAGCGGCAACACGCTGCCGCACCGCACGCTGCTGCGTGACGCCGGTGGCACCTGGAACAAGCTCGATCAATGCTGGGAGTTCGCCGGCGAGGACCCGACGCCAAAGCTCGCGACGGCGATCGCGTCGCTCCCCTCGCCGGCCGGCCACAACACCGGAGAGGCAGTGCCCGACAAGCCGCAT
>CAMDQJ010000132.1 GCA_945905835.1 Asaia bogorensis | reverse complement strand
CGCCGGTGATGGAAGCGGCACCCGCTCCCGCACCGGTGGCGTATGCCGCGGTCGCGCAGGCGCCGATCCCGGTGCAGATCATGCCGTCGGCACCGGTCGAAGCGCCGGTCGCTGCAGCACCTGCTCCTCCGCCCGCGACCAGCATCCAGAAGCCGCTGGTCGACGAAACCGACTGGCGCGTGGCGCGTCCGGCCAACAAGTCGGTGGTGCGCGCGCCCGAGTCGGCCATGCGGGCCGCATCGGCACGTCCGGCGACCGCGGCGGAAGCCCGCTCGCCGAACCTGTTCCAGCGCATCACGGGCGCTTTCGCCGCACCGAAACCGGCCGAAGCGACCCCACCGGTCCGGGCGGCGGAAAACGTCGTCGCCGTGACGCCGAAAGCCGCTCCGGCACGTCCTGCGCCGGCGCAGACGATGCTCGAGGTCACGGAGCGGACCAAACCCGCCCGCGACGACGACGATCTGCAGATTCCGGCGTTCCTGCGCCGGCAGGCCAACTGACCAGGGCCTGCAAGTTCTCCACGCATCCTTCGGGAGGGGCCGTTCGGCCCCTCTTTTTTTGCCGCCAGCGTGATATAACGCCTCGGCGTAAAACGGAGTGGCAGAACCGGGATGGCGACAGTGCGTGCAGGCAAGGGTTTTCGCTCGGCGACAGCCGCGGCGCTCACGGGCATTGTGCTGATGTTGGGTGCCTGCAGCAGCTCGGAGGAGACCTACGTCGAATTGCCGGTCGAGGTGCTCTATAACCGTGCCCTCGATTCGCTCGGCCGCAACGACTACAAGGGCGCCTCCAAGGGCTTCGAGGAAGTCGACCGCCAGCACCCCTATTCGGTATGGGCGACCAAGGCCCAGATCATGGCGGCCTTCTCGTACTACCAGTCCAACAAGTACGACGAAGCCATCATCGCGCTCGACCGCTTCATCCAGCTCCATCCCGGCCATCGCGACGTGCCCTACGCCTACTACCTGAAGGCGCTGTGCTTCTACGAGCAGATCTCTGACGTCGGCCGCGACCAGCGCATGACGCAGCAGGCGCTCGATGCGCTGGCCGAAGTGGTCAAGCGCTTCCCCGACTCGCCCTACGCCCGCGATTCGCGCCTCAAGATCGAGCTTGCCATCGACCATCTCGCCGGCAAGGAGATGGATGTCGGCCGCTACTACCAGAAGCAGGGCCAGTACGTGGCGGCGATCAACCGCTACCGCATCGTCGTCGAGCGCTTCCAGACCACGACGCACGTGCCCGAGGCACTGCACCGCATCGTCGAGTCCTACCTGTCGCTCGGCGTCAAGGACGAGGCGCAGCAGGCCACCGCCGTGCTCGGCCACAATTTCCCGGGCAGCGACTGGTACGCCGACTCCTATTACCTGATGACCGGCGAGGATCTGCGCACCCCGGGCAAGTCGTCGCGCGGGTTCCTCGGCATCTTCTGACCGGTCGGCATGCTCCTGTCGCTTTCGATCCGCGACTTCGTCCTGATCGAGAAGCTCGATCTCAGCCTCGCACGTGAGGCCGATGATGGCGGGCTGAGCGCCCTCACCGGCGAGACTGGCGCCGGCAAATCCATCCTGATCGACGCGCTCAGCCTGGCGCTGGGCGCGCGTGCCGACTCCAGCGCGGTGCGCCGCGGCGTGGCGCAGGCCTCGGTGGCCGCCGCGTTCGGGCTGCCGAAGAACCATCCGGCGCGCGCGATCCTTGCCGAACAAGGCCTCGACGACGAGGACACGCTGACGCTGCGCCGCATCGTTGGCGCCGACGGCCGCGGCCGTGCTTTCGTCAACGACCAGCCGGCCTCGGTGGCGCTGCTGCGCCAGCTGGGCGACGTGCTGGTCGAGATCCAGGGCCAGATGGAGCAGCACGGCCTTCTGGACATGGCGACCCATCGCACATCGCTCGACGCCTTCGCCGGGCTGGAGAAGCCGTGCGCCGCCGTGCGCGAGGCCTGGCAGGAATGGCGCGCCGCCGAGCAGGCGCGGGCCGATGCCGAAGCGGCGGCGGCGAGCGCCCGTCGTGACGAGGAATTTCTGCGCCACGCCGTCAAGGAACTGGAGGCGCTGGCGCCCAAGGCGAACGATGAGGAAAAGCTCGCAGAGGAACGGCAGCTGCTTCGTGCTGGCACCGCCCTGGGCGAGGCCGTGGCGCAGGCGCTCGGTGAGCTGGAGCAGGGCCGAGGTGCGGTCGCTGCCTTGGGCACCGCGCATCGTGTGATCAAGCGCAATGCCGACAAGGCCCAGGGCCGCCTCGATGCAGCACTGGGGGCGCTCGACCGGGCGCTCAGCGAAGCGACCGAGGCGCAGGCCCAGCTCGAGTCGGCGCGCGATGCGCTGGAGTTCGATCCCAAGCGGCTGGAGAAGATCGAGGAGCGCCTGTTCGCGCTGCGTGCTGCTGCCCGCAAGCACAACGTGGCGGTCGTCGATCTCGCGGCGCTCACCGAAAAGATGATCGCCCAGCTTGCCGCTCTGGACGACGGCGAGACTGGATTGAAGAAACTGGCCGATGCGGCCAAGGCCGCCCGCACGGCTTACGTCGCGGCAGCCGAAGCGCAGGCCGCCGCGCGTCGCAAAGGCGCTGCCCGGCTCGACAAGGCAGTGGCGGGCGAGTTGGGGCCGCTCAAGCTCGAGAAGGCGCGGTTCGTGACCGACCTTGCTGTCCTGCCGGAAGCCGAATGGTCCGAAGCGGGGACCGACCGCGTGCAGTTCATGGTCTCGACCAATCCCGGTACGCCGCCGGCCCCGATCGCCAAGATCGCCTCGGGTGGCGAGCTGTCACGCTTCCTGCTGGCGCTGAAGGTGTCGCTGGCCAAGGTCGGCAATGCCGGCACCATCGTGTTCGACGAGGTCGATTCGGGCATCGGCGGCGCCACTGCGGCGGCCGTCGGCGTGCGGCTTAAGCGCCTGGCCAAGGACGTGCAGGTGCTGGTGGTGACGCACTCGCCGCAGGTCGCGGCCGTCGCCGATCGCCACTGGTTGATCCGCAAGACCACCACCAAGAATGCCGCCAGCACCGACGTCGTGCCGCTCGATCCGAAGGGCCGCCGCGAGGAGATCGCCCGCATGCTGGCCGGCGCCGAAGTGACCGCCGAGGCGCGTGCCGCGGCAGATCGTTTGCTGGCGGCGGTCTGATCATGTCGAAAGCAGCCAAGGTCGTGGCCGCCATTGCGCCCGACGATCTCACCGAGCGCCAGGGCCGTGCCGAGCAAAAGCGCCTCGCCGACGAGGTCGCCCACCACGACAAGCTCTATCACGAGAAAGACGACCCGGAGATCTCCGACGCCGAGTACGACAAGCTGCGCCTGCGCCTGAAGGCGATCGAGGCGAAGTTCCCGCAGCTCGTCGACATGTTCAGCCCGACCCAGCGCGTGGCGCCGACGCCGACCACGGCTTTCGCCAAGGTCCGGCACGCCCGGCCGATGCTGTCGCTCGACAATGCCTTCAGCGAGGAGGAATTTCAGGCCTTCCACGACCGCGTGCGCCGCGCCTTGGTGCGCGAATACGACCTGGCGCCCGAGGACGAGATCGCGCTTGCCTGCGAGCTCAAGATCGACGGCCTGTCGATCAGCCTGCGCTACGAGGACGGCGTCTTCACCACCGGCGCGACACGCGGCGACGGCACGACTGGTGAGGACGTGACGCCCAATCTGCGCACCGTGAAGGACATCCCGCATACCCTGAAGGGCAAGCCGCCGAAGAGCATCGAGATTCGCGGCGAGATCTATATGGAGCGCAAGGCGTTCGACGAGATGAACCGCCGGCAGGAAGCGGCGGAGGAGAAGACCTTCGCCAATCCGCGTAACGCCGCTGCCGGCTCGCTGCGCCAGCTCGATCCCGAGATCACCGCGACGCGGCCGCTGCGGTTCTTCGCCTATGCCTGGGGCGAGGCCGAGCCGCGCACCTGGAAGACGAACAGCGAGTATCTCAAGCTGCTCAAGGGCTGGGGCTTCAAGGTCAATCCCCAGTCGAAGCTCTGCCGCACGCCCGAGCAGGTGCTGGCTTATTACAAGGAGATGGCGGCCGAGCGACCGTCGCTGCCCTACGACATCGACGGCGTCGTCTACAAGGTCGACCGCATCGACTGGCAGGAGCGGCTGGGCTTCGTCAGCCGCGCGCCGCGCTGGGCGACCGCCCACAAGTTCCCGGCCGAGCAGGCGCGCACGCGGCTGAACGACATCGTCATCCAGGTCGGCCGCACCGGCGCACTGACGCCGGTGGCCGACCTCGAGCCGGTCAATGTCGGCGGCGTTATGGTGGCGCGCGCCACCCTGCACAATGCCGACGAGATCGAGCGGCTCGACGTGCGGGTCGGCGACATGGTGACCATCCAGCGCGCCGGCGACGTCATCCCGCAGGTGCTGGGCTTCGTGCCCGAGGAACGGCCGAAGAAGACGAAGAAGTTCGCGTTCCCCGAGCGCTGCCCCTGTCCGCTCAAGACGCCGGTGGAGAGCGAGGAGGGCGGCGTGGTGCGGCGCTGCTCGGGTGGGCTGGAATGCCCGTTCCAGCAGGTCGAGCGGCTGCGCCACTTCGTGTCGCGCAACTGCTTCGACATCGAGGGGCTGGGCGGCACGCATATCGAGAATTTCTTCAACGACGGCCTGCTCAAGGTGCCGGGCGACATCTTCCGCCTGCCCAAGCGCATCGACGAGATCAAGAAGCGCGAGGGCTGGGGCGATCTCTCGGTGTGCAACCTCGTTGCTGCCATCGAGGCGCGGAAGACAATCTCGCTCGACCGCTTCATCAACGCCATCGGCATCCCACTGATCGGCGAGGCCACGGCCAAGCTGCTGGCGCAGGAATATGGCGATACCGACATCTGGCTGGCTGAGATGCTGGCGGCGACGAAGGAACGGCGGAAGAAGCCCGATCCGGTGAAGAAGGAGAAGGCTGCGGCCGAAGTGGGCGAGAGCTACGGGCGCCTTTGCAACATCGAGCAGATCGGCGTCACCACCGCCGACGCCATGTGCGTCTTCTTCGGCGAGGGCCACACGGTCGACATCATCAAGGACCTGCGCAAGCAGCTCACTATCGAGGGCGTGACGCGTCGCGTGGTGGCCGACGACGCGCCCCTCAAGGACAAGATCGTGGTCTTTACCGGCGAGCTCTCGACCATGACCCGCGACGCCGCCAAGGCGCGCGCCGAGGAGCTGGGCGCCAAGGTGACCGATTCGGTGTCGAAGAAGACCAGCATCGTCGTGGTCGGCGAGAATGCCGGCTCCAAGGCCAGGAAGGCCGCCGAACTCGGCGTGCAAACGCTATCTGAAGAAGAATGGGTGAAACTCTCCCGGTAGAATTTTCTGCTTCCCGCAAGATAAGATTGCAGACGCTGTGCGTCGAATCGGCGTGCGCTCCGCATCCCCCCCCTGGTAGACTTGATGCAGGCTTGATGCGGCACGCAGGTCTTTGGTTCTCGGCGCAGTTGCGTTGGCATTTGCAGGCGTACTGGGCATGGCGCCGGCGCAGGCCGACACCAAGAAGACATTCGAGTCGCTCACCAAGATGCTCAAGGAAGGTGGCTACAAGTCGACGATCGACGAGAAGATACCGGCCCACGTCCTGCTCTTCGAGGGCAAGGGCGGTCGCAAATTCGAGTTCTTCATCGGCGCCGTCGACGACATCCTGATCATGACGTCGGTCATCGCCTCGGCCGATCAGGTCACCCGCACGCCGACCCTCGACACGGCGCTGCTGAAGGCGAATTTCGAGTACGGCTTCTACAAGATCATATTCGACCAGAAGGGCAACCTCATCTTCCGATACGACATCTACGAGAACATGGTGGACGCCGCCGACCTCAAGAAGCTGATCAAGAACATGGTCGACAACACCAACAACGTCTACGACGGCGCGCCGTTCATCAAAAAGTAGCGCGGCGGCCGGTCGCTTCCCTCGTGGCGGGACGGGATGCTAAGAGCTTGTCCCGTTTCAAGGAGCCATGAGGGAGCCGTCGGATGGATTTGGCCCGTTTTCCGCGTCGCAGCTACACGCCGTTCGCTACGCCGATCGAGAAGCTGCCGCACTTCACCAAGGCGCTCGCGGCGAGCTGTCCGGGCGGGGTCGGGCCGGAGATCTGGATCAAGCGCGACGACATGCTGGGCCTGTTTCCCGGCGGCAACAAAACCCGCAAGCTCGAGTTCCTGGCGGCCGATGCGCTGGCGCAGGGCGCCGACACGCTGATCACCTGCGGTGCGCCGCAGTCTAATCATTGCCGCATCACCCTCTCGGCCGCGGTCAAGGAAGGCCTCAAGTGCCGCTTCGTGATCGAGGAGCGCGTTCCCGGCAGCTACAGCAAGACCGCCGGCGGCAACAATTTCATGTTCGAGCTGATGGGCGTCGAAGCCATCACCGTGGTGCCGGGCGGTTCGGACATGGGTGCGGCCATGTCGAAGATGGCGCAGGAAGTCGCTTCGCTCGGCCGCAAGGGCTACGTCATCCCGGGTGGCGGCTCTAATGCGATCGGCGGGTTGGGTTACGTCGCCTGCGTGCAGGAAATGCAACAGCAATGGTTCGATATGGGCGTCGCCTTCGATGCCGTCGTGGTCGGCTCGGGCAGCTCGGGGACCCATGGCGGCATGGCCGCCGGCTTCTTCGGCAACAACATCAAGATCCCGCTGATCGGCATCGGCGTCAGCCGCGATCCCGCCGACCAGGAGCCGCTGGTCTACAAGGAAGCGCAGGCCGTGGCCGACCTGCTCGGCATCGGCAAGGTGCCGCGCGACGCGGTCAAGAGCTTCGGCGGCTTCTGGCAGCCGAAGTATTCCGTGCCAAACGCGAAGATGGTGGAAGCCGTCCAGATGCTGGCGCGCACCGAAGGTGTGCTGCTCGACCCGGTCTATACCGGCAAGATCATGGCCGGCCTTATGGGCCTTGCGCGCCAGGGTCACTTCAAGCCCAAGGCCAAGGTGCTCTTCATGCACACCGGCGGGCTGCCGTCGCTCGACGTCTATCAGGACGTGGTGCTCGGCCGGACCGAAGTGAAGGATTAGCGCCGGGCTAGATCGCCCGCGTCGCCTCGGCGAGCCAGGCGCGCGTGGCCTCGTCGACCTGCGGTCCCACTACTTCCCGCACACGGGTATGGTAGGCGTTGAGCCAGGCCTTTTCCGGCCCGGTCAGCAGCGCAAGGTCGATGCAGTTGAGGTCGATGGGGGCGAGCGTCAGGGTCTCGAACTCGTAGTAGCGGCGGTCGGCGCCGGGGATCTCGACTTCCTTCACCGCGACTAGGTTCTCGATGCGGATGCCGTAGGCGCCGGTCTTGTAGTAGCCGGGCTCGTTGCTGACGACCATGCCGGGCTGCAGCGCCACGTTGTTCGCCACCTTGGAGATGCGGTGTGGTCCCTCGTGGACCGAGAGATAGGCGCCGACGCCGTGGCCGGTGCCGTGGTCGTAATCGAGGCCGGCCTGCCACAGCGAATAGCGCGCCAGCGCGTCGAGTTGCGAGCCCGTCGTGCCGGCCGGGAAGCGCGCCGTGCCGAGCGCGATGTGGCCCTTGAGCACGCGGGTGAAACGGTCGCGCATCTCGGGCGTTGGCGTGCCGACGGCGACGGTGCGGGTGATGTCGGTGGTGCCGTCGCGGTACTGGCCCCCGGAATCCACGAGATAGAGGTTGCCCGGCTCGAGCGTGCGCTCGCTGCCCTCGGTGGCGCGGTAATGCACGATGGCGCCGTTGGGGCCTGCCCCCGAGATGGTGTCGAAGGAGAGGTCACGCAGCGCGCCGCTTTCCTGGCGTGACGCCTGCAGGCGATCGGAGACCTCGATCTCGCGCAGCTTGCCCGACGGCGATTCCCTGGCGAGCCAGCCCAGGAAGCGGCTGACCGCGGCGCCGTCGCGGCGATGGGCGGTGCGGATGCCCTCCAGCTCGACGGCGTTCTTGCAGGCCTTGGGCAGCGACACAGGATCGGCGTCCTTGACGATGGTGGCGCCGGATTCCTGCAGGCGCGTTGCGGCCCAATAGGGCGCGGTCGAGCTTTCGATCAGCACGCGCTTTTCCATTTTGCCGAGAGTCGTGAGCGCATCGCCGAGCTCGCGGGTCGGCGCCAGCGTCACGGCATTGCCCAGCCAGGCGATCGTGCGCTCCGGCAGCTTGCGGCGGTCCATGTAGAGATCGACATGGCCGCCGCTGTGCAGCAGCGCGAAGCCCAGCGCGAAGGGCGTGCGCGGCACGTCGCCGCCGCGCACGTTCAGCAGCCAGGCGATCGAGTCGGGTGCCGTCAGCAGCGCCACATCGGCGCCGCGCGCCGAGACGATGCCTCCGATGCGGCTGCGCCGCGCCTCGCTGCTCTCGCCGGCAAACTCGACGGGATGCGGCAGCACTGGCGCCAGCGGCGCCGGCGGCCGGTCGCGCCACACCGCATCGACCGGATTTGAATCGAGCGGCACGAACGACCCGCCGGCTCGCTGGGCTGCCCGGGCGAAGCGCTCCTGCCCGTCGACCGTCTGCAGCCACGGATCAAAGCCCAGCCGGCCGCCCTTGGGCAGGTTCTCGGCAATCCAGGCTTCCGCCGACTGCTCCGGCACCTGGTGCGGTACGAAAGCGTCGACATCGACCTGGTTGCGGACGGCGAGCGTGTAGCGGCCGTCGATGAAGATGGCGGCGCGATCGGCCAGCACGATGGCCATTCCGGCCGAACCGGTGAAGCCGGTCAGCCAGGCCAGCCGCTGCGACTGGCGGGCGACGTATTCGCCCTGATGCTCGTCGGCGCGCGGCACCACGAAGCCGTCGATGCCGCGCCGCGCCAGTTCGTCCCGCAGCGCCTCCAGCCGAGATACCGGGGCGGGCGAGGCCTCGAGGCCGTCATCGGCCGCTGCCAGTTCGCTACGCCATTTGGTGAGGGCTTTGGTCAGATCGGCGTCAGCCTGCGGGTCGACCAGCTCGACCCACTCCGGACCGGCCAGCCCTTCAGGGGCCGCGGCGACTCCACGCATCAGGGAATCGAGCGCCTGGGGCTCGGCCGG
>CAMDQJ010000131.1 GCA_945905835.1 Asaia bogorensis | reverse complement strand
GGGGGCATTGTCACGTTGGCAGAGTTCACCCCCAAACTCCGACCGCTTCGCTTCATGGCGCTGTAGCATTTCCAATGACTTAGCAGGCTCGGGCAGAGGCCAGAAATGGCTCACAAGCGCCAACGTGACAATGCCCGATCTTCGCCTGCACGAGTGCGGAGCAAATGGAGTGGATCAGCGTTGGCGGCAGCAAGGCCGGTGGAAACGTCGTGCTCGGCATCGACGTGCCGCCCAAGATGGGCATCAGCGAGACCATCGTTAAATGGGATCCCGAGCAGCCCAATCGGGAGGCCAACAGGCGGTGCCAGAACTGGGGCTATGCCGGTGCCGAGGCCTTCGGTGAAAAGCTTCCCATGCAGGTGATGTGTCACCCTAAAAGGATGAGCCCTTGCTGGTCGAAGACGATGAGGATCAACTATCAATGCCTCGACAAGAAATAAGCCGGCATTACCCGGATGAACGATTGAACTGGCCCGCGCCGACTCCATTTGAGCCATAAGATTCAGCAGGCATTGTCACGTTGGCAGAGTTTACCCCCAAACTCCGCCCGCTCCGCTTCATGGCGCTGTAGCATTTCCAATGACTTAGCAGGCTCGGGCAGAGGCCCGAGATGGCTCACAAGCGCCAACGTGACAATGCCTCGTGATGACCTTCCTCATGGCTGCTTCCTCCAGATGCTCTTGCCGCTGCCGGGCAGGCCGAGCTCGCCCCACATCGCATCGACCTTGTCGACGACGGCCTGATCCATCCGGATCTGCCGGCCCCATTCGCGATTGGTCTCGCCCGGCCACTTGTCCGTCGCATCGAGGCCGATCTTCGAGCCGAGACCCGACACCGGGCTGGCGAAGTCGAGATAGTCGATCGGCGTGTTCTCGATCACCGTGATGTCGCGCGCCGGGTCCATGCGCGTCGACAGCGCCCACATCACCTGCTTCCAGTCGCGCGCGTCGACGTCGGCGTCCACGACGATCACCCACTTGGTGTACATGAACTGCCGCAGATAGCTCCACACGCCCATCATCACGCGCTTGGCGTGACCGGCGTAGGCCTTTTTCATCGACACCACGGCGATGCGGTAGCTGCAGCCTTCGGGCGGCAGCCAGAAATCGACGATCTCGGGAAACTGCTGCTGGAAGAGGGGAATGAAGACCTCGTTCAGCGCCTCGCCCAGCACGCTGGGTTCGTCGGGCGGCCGGCCCGTAAAAGTCGAGAGGTAGATCGGCTGTTTGCGCATCGTGATGGCGCTGAGGGTAAACACCGGAAACTTCTCGACGCTGTTGTAATAGCCGGTGTGGTCGCCGTAGGGGCCCTCGTCGCCATAATCGTCGAGGCTGACATGGCCCTCGAGCACGATCTCGGCCTCGGCCGGCACTTTCAGCGGCACGGTCTTGCAGTCGACCAGCTCGACCTTCTTGCCGCGCAGCAGTCCGGCGAACTGGTATTCCGACAAAGTATCGGGAACGGGCGTCACGGCGGCCAGGATCGTGCCGGGATCGGCGCCGATCACCGCGGCCACCGGCAGCGGCTCGCGCTTGCCGGCGCCCTTCCAGCGCTGGTGATGCTGCGCGCCGCCGCGATGCTTCAGCCAGCGCATCAGCGTGGTGTTCTTGCTGGTTACCTGCAGGCGGTAGATGCCGAGATTGAAGCTGTCCTGCTTGTCGCCCCCCTTCTGGTCACTTGGCGGGTTGGGGCCTTGCGTCACGATCAACGGCCAGGTGATGAGCGGCGCCGGCTCGCCCGGCCAGCAGGTCTGCACCGGCAGGCGGCCGAGATCGATGTCGTTGCCCGTCAGCACGATCTCCTGGCAAGGCGCACTGCCGACCGTCTTTGGCTTCATCGCCATGACGGTGCGCAGCATCGGCAGCATGTCGAGCGCTTCGCGCCAGCCGCCGGGCGGCTCGGGTTGACGCAGGAAGGCCAGCGTCTCGCCGACCGCGCGCAACTGGCCGGGCTCGCGGTCCATGCCCCAGGCGACGCGCTCGACCGTGCCGAAGAGATTGACCAGCACCGGCATCTCCGAACGCGTGCCGTCGGCGCGCACGACGTTCTCGAACAGCACGGCCGGTCCCTTTTCGGCGAGCAGCCGCGTCTGGATCTCGGTCATCTCGAGCACGGTGGAGACCGGCGCCTTGACGCGCACCAGGCGGCCCGCCTGTTCGAGGCGGGCGATGAAGTCGCGAAGCGAGGCGTAGGGCATGGTCGGGTTGTCCTTTAGAGTGGCCCGCGCATGAGATCAAACGCCGTCCCGCCTGAGTTCGAGGATCTGCTGAGCCGACAAGGCCGCCGCGTGCTGGCCGGCACGCATGCACTGTGCGGTGCGCTCGCCGATCCGCGTCGGCGCTTCCTGGTGGCCGACGACCTGATCGACCGCGCCAAGGCCCAGCGCCTGCGGCGCGTGCTGGAAGCCGAGCTGGCGGGCGCCCTGGAGCCGCTGGAAAAGCCGATCCCGCCGGAAAGCATCTGGGAGATGAAGCGCGACTATGGCGAGCTGCTGCCCAAGACCAGCCGGGCGCACACGATCTTCTTCGATTCGGCGCGCGAGGCGGGCGCGCGGGCGGCCCACCGCATCGGTCTCACCGCGATGATGCGATCCCGGAGCTTCCGCGCCTTTGCCGAAGCGCTGGCGGGGGCGAAGCTGGCCTCAGGCTGGGGCATACAGGTGCTGCGCTACGGGCCGGGCGACTACGCCGGTCCGCATAACGATCATCATCCGCAGAATGCCGCGGCGAAGCGCGGGTACATCGATCTGCATCTCAGCCTGTGTTCGCCGGCCGTCGAGCACCAATGGCTGGTCTATTCACGCACCGGGCATTTCAGCGAGATCGCCTCGGTGGCCCAGCCGGCGACAGTGAAGGCCTATCGCCTGCCGTTCTGGCATTACACGACGCCGCTGGTGGGCAAAGCCGCTGCGCAGCGCTGGGTATTGCTGGGCACGTTCCTCTACGCCGGGGTGAGAAAAAGGCGAGAGACTAGGGAGCGCCGACCGGCACGACGCTGATCGAGTTGCGCGGGCTGCCCTCGATGATGCGGTCGGTGTAGCTGAGATAGACCAGGGCGCGCCGCTTGGCGTCCCAGAAGCGCACGACCTGCGTGGTCTTGAAGATGAGCGAAGCGCGGACGCTGAAGACCTCGTGCGGGCTTTTGAGCCTGGCCAGCGCCGCGACGTCGATCGGGCCGACGCGACGGCAGGAAATCGAGGCCTCGCCAGGGTCTTCGGCCAGGCCGATCGCACCCTTGATGCCGCCGGTGCGGGCGCGGGCGACGTAGCAGGCGACACCCGGCACGTCGGGATCGTCGAACGCCTCGACCACGATCTTGTCGTCGGGGCCGATCTATTTGAAGGCGTAGTTGGCGGAGCCGATTTCGTCGGCGGCAGCGATCGACGGCAGTAGAAGCAGGATCGCGGCAAACAGGTGGCGCATGTCTGGCTCCGGTGGCTGCGTCTATGGGCTCGGAGGCCTCAGGCAGCGCGCAATCCCTCGCCGGGAACGACGCCTTCCTCTGCCTTCACCGCCTCACGGTACTCCTTTTCGGAGCGGAAGGGGGCCTGCTTGGGATAGTCGGCCTTGCGGCCGGGCCGGATGTCGCCGGTCGAGGGATCGACGATCACCAGTTCGGCGTTGTTGCGGCCGACCAGGGCGATGTCGCGCTTCCAGCGCGAGAACACGCGCCGCGCCGAAGCGGAGAAGTCGACATAGGTCGTGAACTCGCTGGGATCCTTGATGAACAGCCGCTCGTAGGTGGCGCAGAATTCGTCGACGAATTTCTTGTCGACGATCTGGAGGTTCGACATCACCCAGCAGCGGTCCTCGAACACCCAGTAGGTGCCGAGTCCGACGAACTGGCGCTGGCGCGTGATGTAGGGAAAGAACGGAAAGCCGCGGCAGGCGATGGTGCGGTTTTCACGCTCGCAATGGCGCGCGCCCTTGCAGGCGATGGCCGTGCAGTCATGCGTGAGCTCGGCCACGATCTCGCGGGTGGCGAAGTCGTAAGGCTTGAACTTGGTCCACAGATCCGAGCGCGTCTTCAGGAGCTCGAACTCCGCCTTGTGCACGACCGGCACGGCGTTCTGCGTCGAGCAACAGACCGGCTCGCCGCCGTTCAGCGGCGCGCACTTGCGGCCGCAGTCGAACTGCGAGATCGGGGCATTGAAGCTGTCGTAGAGGCTGGCGAAGTCGGCTGGCTTGATGGTGGCTTTGGACATTGCCCGCCGTTTAGCCGAATCGTAGATGAAAGAACAGTGAAGGAATCTTTAAAGCGGCCCTATCTCTGCCTAGGGATGAGGCAGGACGCGCCAGACGACGGTCTCGCGCATGCCGCGGTTCTCCAATTGTAACGACGTTGGTATGTCGTACCGTGCCCGTTCCTCAAGCCCTAGTGCGCTGAAGTAGTTGCGGCCGGGGTCTCCCAGCAAGACCAGACAACCGCTACGGGCATGTGTCCGCAACCAGACCAGCGCCTGGGCCGACATCTCGCGCTCGTAGCAGACGTCGCCCGCGATCACGACGTCGGCCGCTGGTTGGCCGGCCGGGTTGGCCAGCCAGTCGTCGGCACTTGTATCGATGGCAAGCCCGTTGGCCTCGGCGTTGAGCCGCGCGGCGACGAGCGACAGGGCATCGATGTCGTTGGCCACGACCGAGGCAGCGCCGGCGCGCTTGGCGGCGAGCGAGGACACGCCCGAGCCTGCGGCAAAATCGATCACGCGCTTGCCGCGCACCAGTTCGGGATTGTCGAGCAGGTAACGCGCGATCGCCTGGCCGCCCGGCCAGCAAAAGGCCCAATAGGGCGGGTCGACATTCTGCTCTTCCAGCCAGATTTCGGTGGCCTGCCAGATCGGCACGTATTCCGTGGCCAGCCACAGCTTGAATTCCGGCACCATGACGGGCGCCTCCAGGGCGGTGTTGGCGCGGATGAAGCCTTCGGGATCGGCCGGCAGGCGGGCCATTACAGGCTGAAATGTCCGGCGAGGATCGCGACGGTGAGCAGAATGCCGATCTGGGCGTTGGCCTTGAACTTAGCGAGGCAGTCGGCCGGATTGCCGGGTTTCAGCAAGGCGATCTGCCACGCGAAGTGGGCGGCGATGACGAACAGGACGGCGAAATAAAGCAGGCTGAGCGCCGCCAGCCAGCCCGCGACCGCCCAGGCGGCGAGGGCGAGGATGGCAAACAGCGACAACCAGCGTTGCGGGGCGCCGGCAAAGCGCAGTGCGGTCGAGCGCACGCCTACGACCGCGTCGTCGCGCTCGTCCTGCATGGCGTAGATTGTGTCGTAGACCAGGGTCCAGGCAATGCCGCCGGCATAGAGCGCCACTGACGACAGCGACAGGGTGGCGGTGACGGCGGCAAAGCCCAGCAGCGCGCCCCAGTTGAAGGCAAGGCCGAGGATGAACTGCGGCCACGACGTGACGCGCTTCATCATGGGGTAGATCGCCACCACGGCGAGGGAGCCCAGCCCCACTGCCACGGCGAACTTGTTGAACTTGAACAGGATGATGGCGCCGATCAGGAGCTGAATGACCATCCAGATCGCGGCGTTGCGCAGCGTGACCTCGCCGGCCGGCAAGGGCCTGAAGCGCGTGCGCTCGACCTGGGCGTCGACCTTGCGGTCCAGAATGTCGTTCCAGGTGCAGCCGGCGCCGCGCATGGCAATCGCGCCGAGCGCAAAGATCACCATCCAGCCGACCAGTCGCGGCCAGTCGGGCGCGGCGGCCAGCGCCAGCGACCACCAGCAGGGCAGCAGCAGCAGCCACGTGCCGATCGGCCGGTCCCAGCGCGCCAGCCGGCCATAGGGCCGTGCCCACGGCGGCAGCAGGCGCAGCGTCCAGTGCTGGCGGTCGATGTCGGTGTAGCCCGTCGCTGGCATGTCTGCGGCCATGACGGCATCATGGGGCCAAGCCATGGTCGTTTCCACTTTTGCCGAAAATCGATACTGCGTGCCGCGCGGCGCCCTGCCGACGGCGCTGCTGGCGCAGGTTGCCCAGATCACCGCGCCGCTGGTCCGCCAGTCGGCGGATGGCGAAATGATCGAGCCCGACGGCATCGCAATCGGCGCCTCGAGCTGGTACGGCCACAAGCCGCTCGACGGCATCCTCGATTTCCTGCGTCCGGCCTTCGAGCGCGCCGTTGGCGAGCCGCTGCTGCCGACTTATTCATTCGTCCGCTGCTATCCGCGCGGTACCGAGCTGACCCGCCACCGCGACCGCGAGTCCTGCGAGGTGAGCGTCACCCTGCCGATCGCCGGCAGCGACGAGGTGCCCTGGCCGATCCATCTCGGTACCCGCGACAAGGCGCTGACGGCGGCCCACCTCGCCCTGGGCGACGCGCTAATCTATTCCGGCTGCGAGCTCTGGCACTGGCGCGAGCCGCTTTTAGCCGACTGGCGCCTCCAGCTCTTTCTCCATTATGTGCGGCGCGACGGTCCCTACGCCGAATGGAAGTTCGACAAGCGCGCCAGGCTCGGCGATCCGCCGGTCGTCGATACGGCGTCGGCATGAGCACGACGCGCCTGTTCGTCGACGGCGACCTTTCGGCCAGGGCCGAGATCGTGCTGAGCGAGGACCACACCCACTATCTCCGCCGCGTCATGCGCCGCGAAGAGGGCGCGGAACTGCTGCTGTTCAACGGCCGTGACGGCGAATGGCACGCAACTCTGGCCCTGCCTGGCAAGGCCGCGGCCTCCGCCCGCATCAAGGAGCGCACGCGCGAGCAGGTGGGCGAGCCCGACGTCTGGCTCTGCTTCGCGCCGGTCAAGCGCGCGCGTATCGATTACATTGCGGAGAAGGCCACCGAGCTGGGCGCGAGCGTCCTGCAGCCGATATTTACCCACCACACATCCGTCGAACGCGTCAATATCGAGCGGCTTCGTGCAAATGCCATCGAGGCGGCTGAGCAGACCGAGCGGCTTTCGGTGCCCGAGGTCCGCGCGCCGGTCGAACTCGCCCGGCTGATTGCCGAATGGCCGGCTGGCCGGCATCTTCTCATTTGCGATGAAACCGGCGGCGGTCCGCCGATCGTGGCGGCACTCACAGGTCTCGACAGCGAAGCCAAGGCGGCACCCTGGGCGATCGTCATTGGGCCCGAAGGCGGGTTCGCGCAGCAGGAGCTGCAGGCCTTGCGCGCGGTGCCGGGCATGCTGGCCGTGGGCCTCGGCCCACGAATCCTGCGGACCGATACGGCGGCGCTGGCGGCCCTTGCCTGCTGGCAATCGCTGTTGGGCGACTGGCAAAAGCCCACGCCGCGTCTGGCTGTCGATTACCGCACATCTCGCGGCTGATCTGGGACGCTTGCCTTCGCCCCTGCCGATGTGGGAGACGGAGACCTGAAGTACATGAACCAGGCGCATGCATGCGTGAGGAATGCTCATGCGAGCGCGCCGGCTTCTCGTCCCTTGAAGGACGGGAAGTTCTGAGGGAGTTGTCACGGGATGTCCGCACCACCGTCGGGAGGCGGCGCGCCGATCGAAAATCGGCGGCAGCTCGTCGAGTATTTTGCCGCCGGCAACAAGCCCCGCGCTGACTGGCGCATGGGCACCGAGCACGAGAAATTCGGCTTCGATAAAAAGACCCTGAAGCCCCTGCCCTACGAGGGCGACAACGGCATCCGCGCCATGCTCGAAGGCATGCGCCGCTTCGGCTGGGAACCGGTGGTCGAGGGCAACAACACGATCGCACTGTTGCGCGACAAGGCCAGCGTCACGCTCGAGCCGGGCGGCCAGTTCGAGCTCTCCGGCGCGCCGCTCGAGACGGTGCACGAAACCGCGGCGGAAACCTCCCAGCACCTCGCCGAGGTGCGCGAGGTCGCGGGCGAGATCGGCGCCGCCTTCATCGGCCTCGGCTTCGCGCCGCAATGGAAGCGCGAGGACATCCACTGGATGCCCAAGGGCCGCTACAAGATCATGCGCGAGTACATGCCCAAGAAGGGCAAGCTCGGCCTCGACATGATGCTGCGCACCTGCACCGTGCAGACCAATCTCGACTTCGAGTCGGAAGCCGACATGGTGAAGAAGTTCCGCGTTTCGCTGGCGCTGCAGCCGCTGGCGACCGCGCTTTTTGCCAACTCGCCCTTCGTCGAGGGCAAGGATGTCGGCTTCAAGAGCTATCGCAGCCACATCTGGACAGACACCGACCCCGACCGCTGCGGCATGCTGCCCTTCGTGTTCGAAGGTGGCTTCGGCTTCGAGCGCTACGCCGACTACATGCTCGATGTACCGATGTACTTCGTCTACCGCGACAACAAGTACATCGATGCCTCGGGCCAGAGCTTCAAGGATTTCCTCAAGGGCAAGCTGGCGGCCCGGCCGGGCGAGCTGCCGTCGATCAACGACTGGGCCGACCACATCACGACCGCGTTCCCCGAGGTCCGCCTGAAGCGCTTCCTCGAGATGCGCGGCGGCGACGGCGGTCCCTTCGCCAATCTTTGCGCATTGCCGGCGCTATGGGTTGGCCTGCTCTACGACCAGTCGGCGCTCGACGCCGCCTGGGATCTCGTCAAGGGCTGGTCCATCGAGGACCACGCCTTCCTGCGCGCCGAGACGCCCAAGACCGGCCTCGCGACGCCGTTTCGTGGCCGGGCACTGGCCAAATTGGCAGTCGAAGTGCTGGCGATCGCGCGATCGGGACTCGAGGCCCGCAAGCGGCTGGACGGGCGGGGAAACGACGAGAGCGTCTATCTCCACATGCTCGATCGCGTCGTCGAGAGTGGCCGCGCGCCGGCCGACGAGTTGGTTGAGCGATGGCGGGGCGACTGGCAAGGTTCGTTCGCGCCGTTGTTCCGCGACTTCGCCTATTAGGCTATCTTCTGCCGCATGGCGGATGACCCGACGAATACTTCAACTGGCACAGCGACCGGCACACCGGCCGGGGCCTCAACGGGTCTGCCGTACCGGCTGAAGAAGTGCAAATACGGCAACTTTCTCTACAACCGGCAGGATCGCTATATCGGCCGCAGCCTCGAGGTGCATGGCGAGTACGCTGACG
>CAMDQJ010000130.1 GCA_945905835.1 Asaia bogorensis | reverse complement strand
ATCGGCGAGAACCCGTGGGTCAAGGCGGGGCCGGCGCTGCTGGTGTTCTGCGCCAACAACCGGCGCCACCGGCTGCTGTTCGAATGGCGCAACAGGCCGTTCGTGAACGACTATCTCGACCCGTTCTTCAACGCCTCGGTCGATGCCGGCATCGTGCTCGCGACCTTCATCGCCGCTGCCGACCGCGTCGGCCTCGGCACCTGCCCGATCAGCCAGATCCGCAACCATCCGGGCCAGGTCTCCGAAATCCTCGGCCTGCCGCAGCACGTCATTCCGGTGGCAGGCATGGGGGTGGGCTGGCCGTCTTTCGAAGGCGTGCTGACGCCGCGCCTCGGCCTCGACGTCACCATCCACAGGGACCGCTACGACGAGACCGGCCTCAAGGAAAAGGTCGCAGCCTACGACCGCCGCCGCGAGGCGGTGCAGCCCTACAAGACCCAGCGCTACACCGACAAATTCGGCCAGAGCGACACTTACGGCTGGTCCGAGGACAAGGCCCGGCAATATTCGGTTCCGGAGCGCGCCGATTTCGGCGCATTCGTGCGCAAGAAGGGTTTTAAGCTCGACTAGAAGCGCGCTTGCGCAGGTTTTCGAGCACGGCCAGGCGCAGCGCGCTCGAGAGGTTTCCCGGCGCCCGCCGCGTCGGCTTGCGGGCATGGTCGATCTCGGCCACCAGGGCGGCGAGCGAGAGGCCGCGGGCCTTGGCGAGCGCCAAAAGCTCGGTCCAGAAGGCATCTTCCAGCGACACGCTGGTGCGGTGGCCGTCGATGCTGAGGGAGCGTTTGCGCATAACCGCAGTGTGACAGCGGCAAGAAGGCTCCTCAAGCCGCCTTGCCGTCACCACATAGCGTGCGTATAAGCGCGCCCAATCAACATCCGGACGACATAGACCTCATGGATATCCGCAACGTCGCGATCATCGCGCACGTCGACCATGGCAAGACCACACTGGTCGATTGCCTGCTGAAGCAGAGCGGCACGTTCCGCGAGAACCAGCAGGTGGCCGAGCGCGCCATGGATTCCAACGACCTCGAGCGCGAGCGGGGCATCACCATCCTGGCCAAGGCGACCTCGGTCGTCTGGAAGGGCACGCGCGTCAACATCGTCGACACGCCGGGCCACGCCGATTTCGGCGGTGAGGTCGAGCGCATCCTGTCGATGGTCGATGGTGTCGTGCTGCTGGTCGACGCGGCCGAAGGGCCGCTGCCGCAGACCAAATTCGTGCTCGGCAAGGCGCTGCGCCTCGGGCTGCGCCCGATCGTGCTGATCAACAAGGTCGACCGCTCCGATGCCCGCGCGCATGAAGTGCACGACGAGGTGTTCGACCTGTTCTCGGCGCTCGATGCCACCGACGAGCAGCTCGACTTCCCGACGCTCTTCGCCTCGGCCCGCCAGGGCTGGGCCGCTGTATCGCTCGAGGCCGAGCACAAGGACATGGAGCCGCTGTTCGATCTCGTGATCAAGCACGTGCCGGCGCCCAAGATCGATCCCGATCCCGCCTTCCGCATGCTGGTGACGACGCTCGAGGCCGATCCGTTCCTCGGCCGTATCCTGACCGGCCGCATCCTGTCGGGTTCGGTCAAGCCCAACACCACCATCAAGGCGCTCGCCCGCGACGGCAGCGAACTCGAGCAGACCCGCATCACCCGCGTGCTGGCCTTCCGCGGCCTCGAGCGCGTGGCGCTCGAATCGGCCGAGGCGGGCGATATCGTGGCCGTCGCCGGCCTCAAGGTCGCGACCGTGGCCGACACCATCGGCGACCTCACGATCAGCGCGCCGATCGCCTCGCAGCCGGTCGATCCGCCGACGCTTGCCATGACCTTCTCGGTCAACGACTCGCCGCTCGCCGGCACTGAGGGCGACAAGGTCACGACCCGCATGATCCGCGCCCGTCTGATGCGCGAGGGTGAGGGCAACGTCGCCATCCGCGTCACCGATACCGCGAACGCCGATTCCTACGAAGTCGCCGGCCGTGGTGAATTGCAGTTGGGCGTGCTGATCGAGACCATGCGCCGCGAGGGCTTCGAGCTCGCCGTCGGCCGCCCGCGCGTCTTGTTCCAGACCGATCCCAAGACCGGCCAGCGCCTCGAGCCGATCGAGGAAGTCGTGATCGACGTCGACGACCCCTATACCGGAATCGTGGTCGAGCAGATCTCCGTGCGCAAGGGCGAGCTGCAGGACATGCGCCCGTCGGGTGCCGGCAAGACGCGCCTGGTGTTCTACGCGCCGTCGCGCGGCCTGATCGGCTATCACGGCGAGTTCCTGACCGACACGCGCGGCACCGGCGTGATGAACCGCATCTTCCACGAATACGGCCTTTATCGCGGGCCCATCGCCGGCCGCCGCAACGGCGCGCTGATCGCCAATGCCCCGGGCAATGCGGTGATGTACGCGATGTGGAATCTCGAAGAGCGCGGCCCGATGTTCATCGATCCCGGCGTGCCGGTCTACATGGGCATGATCATCGGCGAGCACAGCCGTGGCAACGACCTCGAGGTCAATGTCCTGAAGGGCAAGCAGCTCACCAACATCCGCGCCGCCGGCAAGGACGAGGCCGTGCGGCTGACGCCGCCGCGCAAGATGTCGCTCGAGCAGGCGATCGCCTATATTGAGGAGGACGAGCTGGTCGAGATCACGCCGAAATCGATCCGCCTGCGCAAGCGCTTCCTCAACAACGAAGACCGCAAGCGCGCCAAGAAGCTGACAAACGCCGCAGCCGAATAGGGACGATCAACTTGAAGAACCGGGGCGATACCTTCACCGACCGACTCGAAACCGCCGCCAAGGCCAAGCAGGCACTGCTCGAGAAGGCCAAGGCCAAGGATCCCGCCAACGATCCCGAATTCGCCGGCCGCATGGCCGCCCGCGCCGAAGCCGCCCGCGCCCGCGCCGAGCGCGAAGCCGACCGCCAGATCGCCAAGCAGGCCGAGCGCGTCGCCGAAGCCGCTGCCCGCGACGCCAGGAAGGCCGAGCAGCAGGCCGAGGAAGCCGCCGCCAAGGTCGCCGCCGACGCCGAACGCGCCGGCCGCGCCACCAAGCAGGCGGTCAACGAAACCGACCGCAAAGCCGCCCGCGACGCCCGCTACGCCGCCCGCAAGGCGCGCAAGAAGTAGGCTGGGGGCGCGCCACTCCGTGGCGCGTCTTCGCTTTCATGAACGCGCCACTGCGAGCGGAGTAACCTCCGCTTAGGAGTGGCGCGGCCCCAGCGCTAAAGACTCCCGACCAGCGACGCCCGTTGGCTGATCTCGATGTGGTTGCCGTCGGGGTCGAGCACGAAGGCCATGCGCACGGTGTCGCCGATCAGCCGCGGCGCTGCCCCCGACTCGCCGCCGCGCGCCAAAATGCCCTCGTATTCGCGCACGCAGTCGTGGATCTGCACCGTGGTGTAGCGGTAGCCCGGCGCCCGCCATTCAGCCGAGCGCTCGACCCGCCCTTGCTCGACCAGCACGACCAGCGAATCGCCGCAGCGATAGCGCCGTTCCCCGGCGCGCTCGAACTGCATGACATGGGTCCAGAAGAGGTCATGGGCGGCGAAATCGTTGACCCGCAGCAGGACCGCGATGCCCGCGATGCCCTCGTGGCCCGCCGGCACCAGTCCCACCGTGTTGCCGTCGGGATCGGAGAGTGCGGCCGGCATCGCCAGCCCCTCGCGCACGATCTTCAATCCCAGGATGCCCGACGGCGGCAGCGCCGGCAGGGGATCGCGGGCATGGTTCATCTTGAGGATCGAGCCGTTCATGTGATGGCGGTGCTGCTGCATGCCGCCGCCCAGCTTGCCCATGTGGTCGTAGAGCAGGCCAACGGTCTCGCGCCAGAAGGCGAGCTGCTCGTCGCGCTTGTTGGAGAACAGGCCGACATCGAGGTGTAGCTTGGCGAGGTTCATGGCCCGGATATTACCGTGTCGACGGCCCCCACTGCATATATCTCCAGATTAGTATATCCGAAACAAAGTATACAAAACCCGGCGCGGCGCGGCGGCATGCCGGTGTCAGAAAGGGCGCGGGTTCAAGGGGTCGGCGGATGGGGGTCCGCCGGCTCAATTTGGGGAAGTTAGAGAATGGTTCGCGCGGTCATCGGCACCATCGCAGTATTGGCAGCCTTCGGGGTCATCGAGAAATCGGTCGATGCCAGCACCGGCGACATGGGGACCTGCAAGTCGACGCAAGCCTATGCGCTGATGCAGCCCGGCGAGGGCCTCACCGTCCGCGCCGAGCCGTCGCCCAACGCCGAGATCATCGGCAACCTGTCGGTGCTGGGCGAGCACAACGACAAGAGTGGGAACAAGGGCGGGCTGCTCAGCGCCACGGTCACCATGACGGCCAGCCAGAGCGGCTGGGTGCGCATCACGCTGCAGTCGGCCAAGGACTACACCGCGCTCGACCGCAACGGCCACCAGTACGGCTGGGTGCCGGCCGATCTTCTCACCGTCGACGCCCGCATCGAGGGCGCCATCACCGTCTACAGCCGTCCCGGCCTGATGGGCCGCGCGATGACCAAGATCGAGAACGACAACGTGAATTTCCGTGTGCTGGGCTGCCGCGGCGACTGGCTGCAGGTCATCAATGCCCGCGACGGCAATATCTGGATCGACCGCTGGTGCGCGCGTCGCGAAGAGGGCTGCCGCGCCGGCTGATCGAAGAGTTTTGGGGAGCGGCGTTTTTCCATCTGGGGATTTGGTAAACGCCGCGGGACAGCAACTGAACCCGGGAGGGCAACCTCCCGGGTCTTTTTTTGTGCGGGTCAGGCCACGACAGCCGGCTGGCCGCCGGTCGGCGGCGCGCCACGACCGGAGCTCAGCACCACCCCCTCGTAATCCTTGGCCGCAACAGCGTTGATGGCGTTCACGTATTTCGGCGCACCGCCGTTGTAGACGAGGTAGCGGACGGTGCCTTGTTCGTGGCCCGGGACGTTGGAGTTGTAGCCGGTGAACCACGACTTGGCCTTCCGCATCAGCATCATGGCGTACATGTTGGTGACGTGGCCGGTCCAGCGCTTCTCGGCCGCCTCGGTGGCCTCGGCCCGGGTGAAGCCCTTGTCCGACATGTACTCGAGCAGGTCGGTGCACCAGTTGACGCCCGTCTCGATGCCGCGCGGATAGTTGGTCGAGGCCGAGCCGCTTTGCGGGCCGGCCGGCATCAGCATGTTCGGGAAGCCGTGGATCATCATGCCGAGGAAGGTCGAGATGGTGGTGCGCCACTTGTCGCCGAGCTTCTCAGCCCCCACGCCCTGGATGTCGATCTTGTCGAAGGCGCCGGTGATGGCGTCGAAGCCGGTGGCGTAGACGATGATGTCGAACTCGTAGTCGCGTTCGGCGGTGCTGATCCCCGTCTCGGTGACGCGCACGATCGGCGTCTCGCCGATGTCGACCAGGTGGACGTTGGGCCGGTTGTAGGCCTCGAAATAGCGCGTCTCCAGCGGCACGCGCTGGACGCCGAAGCCGTGATCGCGCGGAATGAGTTTCTCGGCGACCCTGGGATCCTTGACGCGGCGACGGATACGGTCGGCGATATACTCCGAGAATTCGGCATTGGCCTTCTCGTCGGTGAAGATCTCGCGGAAGTTGGCCAGCCAGATGCCGAAGCCGGGCTCGTCGTAGAGCTTGTCCCACAGCGCCAGCCGCTCCTCGCGCGTCACCTCGTAGAAGCCGCGGCGATCGGGCTCGTGCTCGAAGCCGCCCGGAGACTGGGCACAGGCGGCGAAGATCTCGTCGTAGCGCGCGCGAATGCCGGCCATCTCGGCGTCGGAGATCGGACCGTTGTTGAGCGGCGCGCTCCAGTTCGGCCGGCGCTGGAACACGGTGAGGTCGCCCACCTTGTCGGCGATCTCGCCGATCACCTGGATGCCGGTGGCGCCGGTACCGATCACGGCGACCCGCTTGCCGGCCATATCGACCGGCTCGTGCGGCCAATGGAAGGTATGGAACGAGCGGCCCTTGAAGCTCTCCATCCCCGCGAGGCGCGGCAGGGTCGGGATCGACAGCAGCCCCAGCGTCAGGATGAGGAAGCGGCAGGTGAATTCTCGGCCATCGCCGCAGCGCAGGTGCCACAGGTTCTGCGCTTCGTCGTAGTGCGCCGCGTCGACCCGGCAATTGAACTGCATGTACTTGCGCAGGCCGAACTTGTCGGCGACGCGGTTGAGGTAGCGCAGGTTCTCGGGCTGGCCGGAGAAGCGCTCCTTCCAGTGCCATTCGTCCAGAAGCTCGCGCGAGAAGGAGTAGCCGTAGGTGTAGCTCTCCGAATCGAAGCGCGCGCCGGGATAGCGGTTCCAGTACCACGTGCCGCCGAGATCGCCGCCCGCCTCGAGGACGGTGGCCTCGATCCCGAGATCGGCCAGGCGCTTGATCTGATAGATGCCGGCGACGCCCGCGCCGATGACGATGGCTTCATAATGCTTCATGCCGCGCAGTCTGGCACGAAACCGCCGCGCGCCGAAGGACGTGCCGCTGCCGCACCGCGGCCTTCTCCAGGGCAAGCCGTCGGCAGGACGTTTCCGGGCGACGAGGTCCGTGGTGCCTCAATCAGGGCCTGAAGCTCGTCTCGCAGATGACGCTGATGACCGTCGGCCTCTACAACGAGCCCTATGGAGCCTGGCTGCCGTCCGTCCTATATTGAGGCGACATGGCTGATTTTGAGCTGCCCATCACACGCTACGCGCAAAGTGGCGAGGTCAGCGTCGCCTATCAGGTAATGGGCGAGGGCCCGATCGACATCGTCATGGTCCCCGGCGTGGTCTCGCATCTCGAATTCCAGCACGAGCTGCCGGGCTACACCGCCTTCCTGCGCCGCCTGGCGACCTTTGCCCGAGTCATCGCCTTCGACAAGCGCGGCCAGGGCCTGTCCGACCGCATCACGGGCGCGCCGTCGCTGGAACAACGCATGGACGACCTGCGCGCCGTGATGGAGGCCGTGGGCTCGCGCCGCGCCGCCATCATCGGCTTCTCGGAAGGCTGCGCCATGAGCGCGCTCTTCGCCGCGACCTATCCCGAGCTCGTCTCGCATATCGTGCTGTGCGGCGGCTTCCCCAGCGCCGCCGACCGCGGCTCGCAGGCGTCGCTCGAGGAAAGGATCGCGCGGATCGTCGCCAACTGGGGCCGCGGCGCCATGATCGGCACCGCCTGGGCCGCCCAGGCCACCAACCCCGAGGCAGTCATCCAGTTCGGCAAGCTCGAGCGGCTCTCGGCCAGCCCGGGCGCCGTCAAGGCGATCATGCTTCTCAACACCCAGATCGACGTGCGGCCGATCCTGTCTTCGGTGCGCGTGCCAACGCTGGTGCTGCACCGCCGCACCGACCTCCAGGTACCGGTCGAGCTCGGCCGCAAGCTGGCGGCGGCGATCCCCGGCGCCAGGTTCATCGAATATCCCGACGGCGATCATGCCTTCTGGGCCGGGGATACCGAGGCGATGCTGGGCGACATCGAGGAATTCATTACCGGCCATCGCGACAGCGCCGCTGGCAGCCTCGAGCGCGTGCTGGCGACGGTGCTGTTCACCGACATCGTCGATTCGACGCGCCGCGCGGCCGAGCTCGGCGACCAGAAATGGCGGGTGCTGCTCGATGCGCACGACAAGTTGGCGCGGCAGACGGTCGAGCGGCATCGCGGCATCCTGGTCAAGAGCACGGGCGATGGCGTGCTGGCGACCTTCGACGGACCGGGCCGGGCGGTGCGTTGCGCGCTCGCCTTCGGCGCCGCGGCGGGACAGATGGACATGCCGTTGCGGGCGGGACTGCATACCGGCGAGATCGAGTTGCGCGGCCTCGATATCGGCGGCATTTCCGTGCATGCCGCCGCGCGCGTCATGGGCCAGTCGCAGCCTGGCGAGGTGCTGGTCTCGCGCGTCGTCACCGACCTGGTGTCGGGCGCGGGGCTGCACTTCGCCGACCGCGGCTCGCACGAGCTCAAGGGCCTGCCGGGCCGCTGGGACCTCTTCGCCGCTAGCCTGTAAATTCAGGAGTCCACCCATGCGCTACGGCTTCTATCTCCCGACCCGCGGCCCGACCGCTACGCGCGACGGCGTCCTCGCCCTGGCGTGCGAAGGCGAGCGGCTGGGGCTGCACTCGGCGATGATCGCCGACCACGTCGTCTTCCCGGTCGAAAGCCAGTCGCCCTATCCCTACACCGTCGACCGCAAGCATCCCGGCGGCGGCGACGCGCTGGAGACCTTCTCCATCCTGGGTGTGGTCGCCGGCGCCACGGAGAAGCTGCGCCTCGTGACGTCGGTACTGGTGCTGCCCTACCGCAACCCGGTGCTCACCGCCAAGATGGTGGCCTCGCTCGACGTGCTGTCCGGCGGCCGCGTCACGCTGGGCGTCGGCGTCGGCTGGCTGCAGGAGGAGTTCGAGGCGCTCGACAGTCCCGACTTCGCCAAGCGCGGCGCCGTGACCGACGAGTGGCTCGCGATCTTCAAGCAGCTGTGGACGCAGTCGCCCGCCAGCTTCGCCGGCCAGTTCTACAATTACACCGACATACGCTGCGAACCCTTCCCGTTGCAGAAGCCGCATCCGCCGATCTGGGTCGGCGGCCATTCGCGCGCCGCCCTTCGGCGTACGGCCAAGCACGGCGACGGCTGGCACCCGGTCGGCGCCATCGCCGCCTCGCCACTGCCGCCACAGGAGATGAAGGCGCACCTGCAGACGCTGAAGCAGATGACGGAAGCGGAGGGACGTGATTTTTCGGCGCTCACCATCTCCTACAAGGCGCCACTCTACGACACCGGCATCCCCGACCGCGACGGCAGCCGCCGCAGCTTCTCCGGCAAGGCCGACGACATCGCCGGCGACATCCGGACGTTCAGCGCCATCGGCGTGCACGAGCTGATCTTCGATTTCCGCGGCCAGAGCATCGCCGACAGCATCGAACGCCTGCAACGCTTCGCATCAGAGGTCATGCCGCTGGTCGGGAAGTAAGAGCTGGGGGCGCGCGACTCCAGCAACCTATCCAGCCGCCGCCAGCACCATTTCCGCGCATTTCTCGCCGATCATGATGGTCGGCGCATTGGTGTTGCCGCTGGTCAGCGTCGGCATGATCGAGGCGTCGGCGACCC
>CAMDQJ010000129.1 GCA_945905835.1 Asaia bogorensis | reverse complement strand
CTTCATCGAGAAGAAGAATTGCAGCAGCAACGCGAGCCAGAACGCGGCTAGGGCAAGTCCGGAGACGCTGACCACCCGCAGGACGTGGTCCAACAGCGAATTGCGCTTCAGCGCCGATATCACGCCCAGAGGAATTCCCAGCGCGATCGACAGCGTGATTGCCGTCAGAGTGAGTTCCAGGGTGGCCGGCAGGCGCGATGCCAGGTCCTCCGATATCGGGCGCTGGCTATAGATGCTGATGCCGAGATTGCCCGACAGGATGTCGCGGAAGTGTCGCCCGAGCTGGACCCAGAGCGGCTGGTCGTAGCCAAGCTTGATGCGCATCGCCTCGATTTGCGCGGACGTGGCGTTCTCGCCCAGGAGAACACGCACCGGATCGGTGGGAATGACGTTGGAGACTAGGAAGACGATGATGACGAGCCCGGCTAGCGTGGGCACGAACCAAGCCAGTCGCGAAAGAACCATCTCTAGACGGCGCATAGAACGGCCTCGTGCAATGCCCGGCGGCGCCCGTTAGGCGACAGGCGCCGCCGATACCAACCAGTGCTATCGCCTACTTGTAATAAGCCCAGCGCATGTCCTGTCCGCTGCCGATCGGGCTGAAGCGGATTCCGCCGACATTGGCGGCGTAGGGGCCGTACCACTTGGTGTTGTAGACGAAGATGCCCATCGCCTGCTCGGTCACCTTTGTTGCCGCCTTCTCGTACAGCACGCGCCGCTTTTCCTGGTCGTTGGTCGCTAGGGCGTCGTCGATCCATTTGTCCAGCTCGGCATCCTTGGTGTACGAGGAATTCCGCGTTCCGATGTAGCGCGAGCCGTATAGTTCGCCGACCCAGTTGTTGGGGTCGACGTAATAGGTACTCTTCCACAGCGGTACCATGTCGTAGTTCTTTTCGCGATCCTGCATCCGGCTTTGCACGACCGGCCAGGGCGCCGATTCGATCTTGATCTCGATGCCGATCTTCTTGGCTCCGTTTTGCAGCAGGGCGGCTGCCTGCTCGGTCTCGCTGAAGCCGGCCAGCGTGCCGATCGTGATCGGCCGCAACGGCCCCTTTACCTGGGCAAGTTCGGCCTTGGCCTTTTCCAGGTCATAGGTGAAGCCTTTGAGGTCCTTAGGCGCGCCCCACAGATTGTTCGGGTTCGGGCTGGGGTTGCGGGCAACCGCATCCTTCAGGATGTCCTTGATGAAGCCGTCATAGTCGAAGGCATAGGCCAGCGCCTTGCGGAAGTGCACGTCGTCCATCAGCGAACGGCCGTTGTGCATGGAGAAGTAGAAGACGCGCATCGATTCTGCCTCGAGGATCTGCACGTTCTTCGCCTCCTTCAACCGCAGGATCTGGTCGTAGGGTAGGTATCCGTCGGTGCCCTGGAAATCGCCTTTGATCATCCCTTGGACGCGGGTGTTCGTCTCTAGCACGGTGCGGAATTCGACCTCATCGAACGCCTTGTTGCCCCAGCCGGCGAAATGTTCCTTGAACCGCTCGCCCACGAAGCCGATCGCCGGATCGTAGCGCTTCAGCTTGTAGGAGCCGGTGCTGGCCACGTTTTTCGCGAGCCAGGCCTGACCCCAGTCGCCGTCCTTCTCGTTCTTCTTCACCAGTTTTGAATTGATGATCAGGATTTCCGGCACGGTGGCCAGGAAGATAGCGGACGGCTCCTTCAGCGTGAACACGACCGTATACTTGTCGGGCGCCTTGGTGCTGCCCGGCGCGATGATGGGCAGGAACAGCGACGCGGCACCCTTCTTCATCTCCAGCATCCGCTCGATGCTGTAGATCACGTCGTCGGCGGTGAACTCGCTGCCATCGTGGAACTTCGCCCCTTTGCGCAGGTTGAAGGTCCAGGTTTTTCCGTCGGCAGAGGCTGCATAGCTTTCCGCCAGCCACGGGATCATCTTCGGCGGATTGTCGACCCAGCGATACAGCCCGTCGTAGAAGTTTATGCGCGATGCGGCGCGGCCGACGTCGAAGATGGCATGCGGATCGAGATTGTCGTAGCCGCTGTTGTTGGCGTGGACGTACTTGCCCTGCGCCCAGGCCTCGCCTGCAACGATGGGCGCTGTTGCCGCAGCGATTGCGGCCAGCAATGGCAGAATTGTCCGTTTCATTCCCTACCTCCTCTATCGTTTAGTTCTTCTGCTTTACGTAGCGCGCGACGTCGGCATGTGTCGCAAACCAGATGCCGGCATGCGCGCGGATATGCCGGATCAGTTCCTCCAGGATCATCATGCGCGAGCGATGGCCGATGATGTGCGGATGCATCGTGAGCTGGAAGAGCCCGCCCTCGGCATAGGCCACGTCGAACTCGCGCCGGAAGATCTCCAGCACGGCCGAGGGTGGCGTGTAGGGACGCAGCGAGGCGAAGCGATTCATGTTGAAGTAGACCGCATCGTCGCGGATCCACTCGACCGGCAGCTCGACGACGCCGGTCGGCTTGCCGTCGAGTAGCAGCTCGTAGCAGTCGTCGTCGGCCATCAGCGACGAGTCGTAGAGCAGCCCCATGTCGCGCGTGATGGCGAGCGTGTGCGGCGAGAAATCCCAGGACGGCGTGCGGATGCCGACCGGGCGCTGGCCCGAGACTTTCTCTAGCATGTCGGCTGAGCGCATCTGCAGGTTGCGCTCCGCCTCCTCGGGCAGGATCGAGTTGCGCTCATGGATCCAGCCGTGGATGCCGATCTCGTGGCCCTCAGCGGCGACACGGCGCTGCTCGTCGGGATGAAGCATGGCCGAGACGGCCGGCACATAGAAGGTCGCAGGGATCGAGTATTTCTGCAGCAGCGCCAGGATGCGTGGGATGCCGACGCGGGTGCCGTACTGGCCTTGCGATAGGCGGCCGATCGACTCGCCGCCTTCGCGCAACTCGCCGGTCTCGTGGTCGGAGTCGAACGAGATCGCCACGGCACAGCGCGCGCTGTCCGGCCACACGTCGGGCCGCAGCGTCTTGCCGGCACGCACGCGCTCGACAATGCCGCGCCAGCGCGGCTCGGACCATTGCCAAGGCTGCTCCGGCTCGTCTTGCTTGGGAACGATGGTCGGGCGTGCAGCAGACATGGTCTTCTCCTCCTCGGGCTCAGGCGAGCGGTGAGCCGGTCACTGGCAACACCTGGCCCGTGATCCACGACGCGTATGGTGAGGCCAGGAACATCACGGCATGGGCGATGTCCTGCGGCTCGCCCAGGCGGCGCATGGCGACGCGCTCGATCATCGCCTTCTGGCCTTCCAGCCCGTAGGACTGCCATTGCCGCTCGTAGTCGGGGCTGGTGCGCAGGAAGCCCGGCGCCACCGCGTTGACCGTGATGCCGTTCGGCCCGAGTTCGTGGGCGAGCTGGCGTACCAGGCCGAGCTGCGCTGCCTTGGCCGTGGCGTAGGACTGGATTCCGGTCAGGCTGACGCCCAGGCCGGCGCGACTGGCAATCACGATAATGCGGCCCTTGGCCTTCTTCTTCATGCCCGGCGCCACGGCGCGGCTGGCAAAGAACGCGCCTTCGACATTGACGGCCTGGATCGCGCGCCAATCGTCGTCGCTGACCTCCTCGACCGGGCGCTTGATCTGGCCGCGCACGCCGCCGGCGACGTGCACCAGCACGTCGACCGCGCCGCAGGCCCGCTCGACCTCGCGCACGAAGCCGTCGACCTCAGCCGACTGTGTCAGGTCGACTTTGCGTGTCTCCAGCGCGCCGCCGCGCTGCGGCCTGGCCCGCGCCTTCAGCGCCGCCAGATCGCTTTCCAGGACATCGCAGGCCCAGACCCTGGCACCGCGTTCGACGAAGCCCTCGACGATCCCGCCGCCGATCCCGCGGGCGGCGCCGGTGACGATGACCGCCTGGTTGTCGAAATGGATGTCCATCGGCCGGTCATTCCGCCGCTTGCGCCGGCCTCAGCTGCGGGAACTCAGCCACCGCCAGCTCGAAGGCGCGCCGCACCTCGCTGCCGTCGCCGCGGCGCTGATGCGCCGGGACTTCTTCCAGGGTGGCGAAAATCCGCTTCTTCATGTAGTGGCGCCAATGGACCGGCAGGGTGGCCAGCACCTCGGTCAGGACGTCATAGTTGGCACGGGTCCATTCGCGCTCGTATTCCTCGCGCTGCTTGTTGAAGGCGAAGACGCTGGGCTTGGCATTCGCTGCCAGGAGCGCGCGGCGGGCCGCCGTTGCCGTCTCGTCGATCGCGCCGTCGCCGATGACCACGCCGTAGTCGTCGGCGGCGGACTCGACCGAGACCTTGCCCTGCTGCACGTCGAACAGCACCGCCTGGACGTCACGCTCCCAAGGCGGTCCCCAACCGCCGCCGCCGCACGCCGTCGTCAGTATCACGTCGCCGGGGTCCAGGGCCACCACATCGGTATTGCCCAGGTCGATAGCGCCGTTTGTCTGCGGATTGCGCCAGAAGCTCGAGGTGGCGCCCGGCCAGCCGCCGTTGCTGCCCCAGGCCGAAAAGCGCGTGCGGTCGCGATTGCGCGCCGTCACCACGGTGTTGGGCGAGAAAACCTTGAACTCGAGCAGGGTTCCAAGCCCGCCGCGATGCTTGCCGGGACCTCCGGTGTCGGGCACCAGGCCGTAGCGCAGCACCTTGATCGGCACCTCGGTCTCGTTGATCTCGACTGGCGTGTTCTTGAGGAAGCTCGAGTTGGCGCCCGAGCCGTCGGCACCGTCGCTGCCTGACCAGCCGCCGGCGCCGCCGGTGATCGGGTCGATCGAGGCCATGATCGTGCGGCCCGTGCGATTGTCGGTCGTCTTGACGTTCATGATAGCGCTGCTGCCGGCGGGCCCCGCGGGCAACAGGTCGGGCACCGCCGCCTGGAACGCGCCGATAGTGACGCCCTGCAGGCGCCCGCACGTCATGCTGCGCATGCCGACGGCGGCCGGGAATTGCGGGTTGAGGATCGTGCCTTCGGGGATGATGCAGCGCGCCGGTCGCGTGATGCCGCCGTTCAGCAGAATCGTCGGATCGATGCTGTAGAGGCAGTAGGTGTAGCCGACCATCAGCAGGATGTGGCGCTCGGCGCCGCCCGTCGGCACGTTGAGCGACGATTGAAGCTGGGCGTCGGAGCCGGAAAAGTCGAGGATCGCCTCGTCGCCGCGGATCTTCAGGGTCAAGGCCAGGCGCACGGGCACCCCGCCCGGCGCGTCTTCGTCCAGGTAGTCGGCAAAGAAATAGTCGCCGTCTGGAATGCGGCTCAACAGGGCGCGAGCCTGGCGTTCACCCAGGTCCAGCAGATCCTTGACGCCCTGGCGGAACACTTCTGCGCCGAACTTGCGCACCATGTCGTGGACCTTGCGCTCGCCCGTGTTCATGGCCGCGATCTGCGCCTGGAGATCGCCGTAGTTCTGCTCGGGCATGCGCACATTGGTCAGCATCACATCGAGCAGCGACTGATTCAGCTTTCCCTGGTCGTAGAGCTTATGGGGCGGGATGCGAATGCCTTCCTGGTGAACCTCGGTCAATTGCCGCGACAACGATGCCGGCACCGCCCCGCCCACGTCCGTGTTGTGGATGTGGCTGACCGAGAAGGCGACCAGTTCGTCCTCCCAGAAGATGGGCTTCCACATATGCAGGTCGGGCGTGTGGGTGCACACGAAGCCGCTGTAGGGATCGTTGGTAATGCAGATGTCGCCCGGCCGGTAGTCGCTCACCATGCGAAGGGCATTGGCATAGTCGAGCCCGATGAACCAGGTGGCGCCCAGGTCGCGCGGGCTGGCGAAGGTCATGCCGTCGGGCGTAGCGAGGCCCGTGGTGAAGTCCTCGGTTTCCTTCACGAAGGTCGAGTACGCCGTGCGGAACAGCGTAAACGCCATGCTGTCGGCGGCCGCTTGCGCGTGATTGGCGAAGATCTGCAGTGTAACCGGATCGGTCTGCATCGCGTGTGCCTTCATTGCCCGAGCGACAGGAGAATGTTGCCGTAAGCGTCTACCACGCTGGTGAAGCCCTCCGGCACACAGATTGTCGTATCCTCCTGCGCCACGACGCAAGGGCTGTCGAGACGATGCCCGTGCCCCAGGTCGGCACGCCGGTAAAGCGGCACAGTGCACCAGGCGCCGTCCAGGTACACCTCGATCTGCTTGGCGGGGCTGGGCGGGCTGGCTAGCCGCGGTTGCACCGGAAACTGCGGCTGTGGCGACGTCCCCACCACTACCATGCGCAGGCTGACCAGATACACCGGCGCCGTGGCGGAGTTGTGACCGTAGAGGCGGTCATGCTGCGCATGGAAGGCCGCCGCGATCCGCTCCCAATCGCCTGCTGCGATCCAATCCAGTTGCAGTGGCACCTCGATTTCGAACGATTGCCCCTGATAACGCATATCGGCGGCGGGTTGCAGCATGTAGGGACCTGCGAACTTCTGCTCGTCGGTGATCCAGGCGGTGGCGCGGCGCGCGAGATGGTCGAAATCCTCCTTCAGGCGCGGCAGCTCGGCGGCCGACAGCGGGTAGTAGGCCGTGCTGATGAAGTCGTTCTTGACGTCGGCGACCAGTCCGCCCAGCGCCGAGAGCACGCCCGGCACCGTGGGCATCAGTACCTGGCGCATGCCCAGTTCCCGCGCCAGGAAGCATCCCAGCATCGGTCCGGCGCCGCCGAACGCCAGGAGCGTGAAGTCGCGCGGGTCGATGCCCTGGCGCGAGGCGAGCTTGCCGACCTCGCGGTACATGCCGGACACCGCCACTTGAATGATGGCTTCGGCGGCCTGTTCGAGTCCGCGCCCGAGCTTCGCCGCGACCGTAGCGACGGCGGCGCGCGCTTTTTCGATATCGACGGCGACCGCGTCATAACCGATGTTGCCGTGGCCGATGACGCCGCAGACGGCGAAAGCATCGGTCATGGTGGGCCGCGTGCCGCCGCGACCGTAGCAGGCGGGACCGGGTGTGGACCCCGCACTTTCAGGCCCGACCGTCAGGATGCCGAACTCGCTGACCGCGGCGATTGAACCGCCGCCGTCGCCAATCGACGTCACCGAAACGGTCGGGATGTAGATAGGAAAATCCCCCACCATTTCGCCCGTGCCGTAGGTTGGCGTGCCGTCGACGATGATCGCGACATCGGCCGAGGTCCCGCCAATGTCGAGGCTCAGAATCTTGTCCAGCCCCGCCTGCCGTGCCACGAAGCCGGCGCCGATGACGCCGGCGGCCGTGCCGGACAGCAGCATTTGCAGGCATGCCGACTTGCCGAGTTCGGCCGTCATGACCCCGCCGTTGGACTTGGTCACCATGGCCTCGGCGACAACGCCGGCCTGCTTCAAGGCCGTCTGCAGGGCCGCGAGATAGCGCGCCACGACCGGTTGCACGTATCCATGGATCGTGGCCGTGGCGGTGCGCTCATATTCGCGAATGATCGGCCACACGTCGCTGGAGCAAAACACGGGCATCTGCGGCGCCCATTGGCCGATCAGCCTCTGTGCCTCTCGTTCGTGCGCCGGATTGCGATAGGAATGCAGCAGCGCCAGGACGATGCCTTCGGCCCCCAGCGCGATGGCCTGGTCGAGCGCGCGGCGCAGGCTGGCAGGGTCGAGCGGCCTGTCCACGGTTCCGTCCGCGAGTATCCGTTCGCGCACCGGCAGCACACGGTCGCGCGTGACCAGCGGCTCCGGCCGTTTCGACATGAGATGATACGGATCGGGCATTTTCAGGCGCGCCAATTCCAGCACGTCGACGAAATTCTCCGTTGTAAACAAGCAGAGGCGAATGCCCTTGCGTTGAATCACCGAGTTGATGCCGACGGTCGTGCCGTGCGTGAAATATCCGATGTCCTGCGGGTGGATCCCGAAGCGGTTTCCGAGCTCCTCCAGCCCGGCAATGACCTCGCGCCCGGGTTCCTCCGGCGTCGACAATACTTTCAGCGTCGCCAGACGGCCGGTCGCTTCGTCCAAGGCGCAGAAATCCGCGAAGGTGCCACCGATGTCCACGCCGATTCGATAACTCACTTCTGGATCCCCTGCGTTGTAAAATCCATACCGCAGCCTAGTCTGACAGATTTTTGTACCAGCAGGATAGAGGGCATTGTCACGTTGGCGCTTGTGAGCCATTTCTGGCCTCTGCCCGAGCCTGCTAAGTCATTGGAAATGCTACAGCGCCATCAAGCGGAGCGGTCGGAGTTTGGGGGTGAACTCTGCCAACGTAACAATGCCGGCATAGGGGCTTCCGAATCCCGGTGCGGCCGCGCTTGCCCGAAGGTCCGCGGCACACCGGGCGAGGTGTGCCGCGGATCGATTGCGCCGAGGCCCCGGGCTACTGCAGGCGATAGAATTTTGCCGCGTTGTCGCAGATCACCTTGCGGCGGGTTGCCGGTGCGACCTCGCTGAGCTCCCGCTTGATGAAGTCGCGCGAGTCGGGCCAGATGCCGTCGGGATGGGGATAGTCGGAGCCCCACATCACATTGTCCTCGCCCAGTTCCTTCAGCAGCTTGATGCCGACCAGGTCGGTCTGGTAGGTCGCGTAGCACTGGCGGTGCCAGTACGCGCTGGGCTTCATCTTGAGGTCGAGGTCCTTGAACTGGTCCTCCCATTCCAAATCCATGTGCTCGAGCACATAGGGAATCCCGCCGAGGCCGGCCTCGCCGATCACCACCTTGAGGGCGGGATAGCGCTCCAGCGCGCCGCTGAACATGAGCTGGATCAGCATGTAGCTCATGTGCATCTGGAAGCCGGTGATGTGCGTGGCAAAGGCCCGGCGCGCGATCTTCGGAGTCATCTTGGTGTAGTCGGGCGAACGGCCGCCGATCGTGTGGAAATGCACCGGAATCTTGGTTTCGTGCGCGATCTGCCACAACGGCTCGTAGGACTCGTCGTAGAGCGGGACCATGTCGGGACGATTGGCGACGTCGATGCCGCGCACGCCGCGATCGGCCGCGCGCTTGACCTCTGCCACGGCGGCGGTGATGTCGTGGCTGGGCACGTTGGCGAGGCCGATCAGGCGCTGCGGATGATGGCTGCAGAAATCGTGCAGCCAGTCGTTGTAGATCCGGAGCATCTCGCAGGCCGCCTCGCCGTCGTTCAGGCGTCCGCTCGATCCGAGCACGCCATAAAGCACCTCGGCCTGGACACCGTCGAGGTCCTGGTCCTTCAGCCGCAGATCGGGATCGGTCAGGCGGCGGATGCCCTTCTTGCCGTCGT
>CAMDQJ010000128.1 GCA_945905835.1 Asaia bogorensis | reverse complement strand
GAGCGCCAAAGCAGTTGCCGCCGCGATGGCGGATACTCGTACAACACGTTGATAATTCGACAGAATCAAGGTCGACCTCCAACGGCGTCCGGGGCCTCCAGGTCGAGTACGACCGGCGCCGCGCGTTCGACTCGTGTTCTATCTTACCGGTCTGTGTGGCGCAAATGCGGACGACGATTTGTTGCTGGATATTTCAACTATTTGAACCAGTGCGCTGAAAAGAGGCAGGCGCGGCGCCTACCTCCTCCTGGTTGGGCCCCTACTTCTTGGGAGGCCCGGCCGGGTTGTTGAAATAACGGAAGAAGTCGCTGTCGGGGCTCAGGATCATGGTCGAACCGCCCGAACCGAAAGCCTTTCGATAGGCTTCGAGGCGCCGATAGAAGGCATAGAAGTCCTTATCCTGACTGAAGGATTCGGCATAGACGCGGATCGCCTCGGCTTCCGATTCGCCCATGGTGACCTGGGCCTTCTGGCCGGCATCGGCCTTCAGCACCGAGACTTCGCGGTCGGCGGTCGCGGTGATGCGGGCCTTCTCCTCGTCGCCTTCGGCGCGAAGCTGGCCGGCCTCGCGCTCGCGGTCGGTCTTCATGCGGTTGAACACCGAGGCCGAGTTAGCCTGCGGCAGGTCGGCGCGCTTGATGCGGACGTCCTGGACCCCGACGCCGAGCTCCTTGGTCTTGGCGTTCACCCGCCTGGTGATGTCCTCCATCAAGGTGGCGCGCTGGTCGGTCAGCACTGCATGCAGGGGCACCGAGGAGAGCACACTGCGGATCTCGGAGTTAATCAGCGAGTCGAGCAAGCCGCGCAGGGTCTGCTCGCCACCCGGCACGGTCTGGGCGAAGCGCTTGGCGTCGATGATACGGAAACGGGCATAGGCGTCGACCACCAACCTCTTCTGGTCGCCGGCGATGATCTCGAACTCCTCGGCTTCGTAGTCGAGCAGGCGGCGGTCGATGCGCTGGATATCCTGGATCAGCGGCACCTTGGCGTAGAGGCCGGGCTCGATCTTGGTCTCGCCGACGATGGCGCCGAACTGGCGGACCAGCACCTGGCGGGTCGGATCGACGCTGTAGAAGGTCTGGGTGACCAGGAAGCCGAGCACGGCCAGCCCGATCAGGATGAAGATCGAACGGTTGCTCATCGCGTGCCTCCTTGCGGCGCGGGGGCGGGCGCTCGTGGCGGCGCTGGGGAAGTGTTCGGTCGCATCTCGGGCAACGGCAGATAGGGCAGCACGCCCGGCCCGACATTGTGGCTGTCGACCATCACCTTGTTCACGTTGCGCAGCACGTCCTCGATAGTCTCGATGTAGAGGCGCTCGGTGGTGATGTCCTTGGCCTTGGCGTACTGCTCGTAGACCTGGTTGAAGCGCTGGGCGTCGCCGCGGGCGCGCGCCACGGTCTCGGCCTTGTAGGCCTCGGAGCGCTGGATGATCGCCTCCGATTCGCCCTTGGCGCGCGGCACCACCTGGTTGCGGTAGGTGTTGGCCTCGTTGATCAGCTTCTCCTTGTCGGCGCGCGCAGCCTGCACGTCGCGGAAGGCGCCGATCACCTCCTGGGGCGGGTCGACGCGCTGGAGCTGGATCTGGGCGATGCGCGCACCCAGGCCATAATCGTCGAGCACGCGCTGTAGCAGGTCCTTGGTGTCCTGCTCGATCTTGGAGCGGCCGTCGGTCTGGGCATATTGCAGGTTGGATTTGCCGATGATCTCGCGCATCGCGGCCTCGGCGGCAGCACGCACGTTCTCCTCACCATTGCGCACGGCGAAGGCATATTTGACGGCGTCCTTGACCTGCCACAGCACGGAGAACTCGATGTCGACGATGTTCTCGTCGCCGGTCAGCATCAGGTTCTCGGTCGAGGTCAGCCGTGCGCCGCCGCCGCGACGGTCCTGCGAACCGCCGGCCCGTGCGCCGATCACGGTGCGGCGCTGGTCCTGGACGTTGACCACGACCACGGTGCCGATCGGGGTCGGCAGATTGTAGTGCAGGCCGGGCTCGACCGGCTTGCCGTAGGGCTTGCCGAAGATCAGCTGGATGGCCTCCTGGTTGGGCTGCACGCGGAAGAAGCCGGTGGCCAGCCAGATCACCACGGCCGCCAGCACGATCAGGACCAGGCCCTTCATGGTGCCGAAGCCGCCGGGGATGAGGTTCTTCAGGCGCTCCTGGCCGCGCCGGATGACATCTTCCATGTCGGGCGCACGCCGCGGTCCGCCACCGCGATTGCGGCCGCCCCATGGACCGCCGCCTCCGCCGCTGCCACCACCGCTGTCGCCACCACCACCACTGCCCCAGGGGCCGCCGCTATTGTTATTCCACGCCATCAGTCACCTCAGAGCGCCCGGCCCAGTTCAGGGGGCATAGTCTTTGATTCCGGGCTGCGCAGCCTATATGTGACCACACGACATCCATCAATCAAGCGGCGACACAATATTGCGGGCCGCGCCCGGAAAACGGGACAGGGGCGAGCGAACATGGCGGAAGTGACGGAATCGGCCGTTCGTGCTGTTCTGGACGGCATTATTGACCCGGCCAGCGGCAAGAGCGTGACCACCCTTGGCATGGTGAGCGGCGTGGCGACACGCGCCGGCCATGTCGCCATCACCCTGGACGTCGATCCGGCGCGGGGACCCGCCCTCGAATTCCTGCGGCTGGCCTGCGAGCAGGCCGTCCGCGCCATGCCGGGCGTGCTGTCGGCCACCGCCGTGATGACCGCCGAGCGCGCCGCGCCCAAGGCGGCGGCACAGGCTCCGGCTCATAACCACAATCATGGCCACAGCCACGGCGCCCCTGGCGGCAAGCCGGCGCAAGGCCAGCCGGCACCCGGCGGCGGCCGCATCGCCGTGCCGGGCGTAAAGCACATCATCGCCGTCGCCTCGGGCAAGGGCGGTGTCGGCAAATCGACCACCGCGGTCAACCTGGCGCTTGGCCTGCTGGCCAATGGCGTCAGCGCCGGACTTCTGGACGCCGACATTTACGGACCTTCGATGCCGCGCATGCTGGGCGTCACCGAGAAGCCTGAATCGGCTGACGGCAAGATGCTGAAGCCGATCGAGCGCTACGGCCTGCGCACCATGTCGATCGGCTACATCGTGGCCGAGGACACACCGATGATCTGGCGCGGGCCCATGGTGTCGAGCGCGCTCGAGCAGATGCTGCGCGACGTGCAATGGGGCGAGCTCGACGTGCTGGTGGTCGACATGCCGCCCGGCACCGGCGACGCCCAGCTGACGCTCTGCCAGCGCGTGGCGCTGGCCGGTGCGGTGATCGTCTCGACGCCGCAGGACATCGCCCTGATCGACGCCCGCAAGGGCCTCAGCATGTTCCGCAAGGTCGCCGTGCCGGTGCTCGGCATCGTCGAGAACATGAGCTACTTCCTCTGCCCCAAATGCGGCGAGCGTTCGGAGATCTTCGGCCATGGCGGCGCGCGCGAGGAGGCCGAGAAGATGGGCGTGCCGTTCCTCGGCGAAATCCCGCTGCATCTCGACATCCGCACGACCTCCGACAGCGGCCATCCCATCGTCGTCGCCATGCCCGACAGTCCGCATGCGCAGATCTACAAGAACATCGCCGGCCGCATGTGGAAGCAGATTTCCGGCGCCTCGCGCACGACGCGCACGGCGCCCAGAATTGTCGTGCGCTGATCGTGCTGCGCTAGCGGCGCCGGCTCTTCGGCTTGCCGATCATGCCGTGCACGCCGATCATGGCGCCGGCCACCAGCTCGAGCGCCAGGAAGCGCCGCTCCTCGACCCAGCCGGGAAGCTGGATGTTGAGAGCCAGGTCGCGGCGGAAGCCGAATTGATTGTAGTACTCGGGATCGCCGACCAGAATGATGCGGCTGTGACCGCCCATCCGGGATTACGCCATGGCGTGCCACATCAGGGCCTTGCCGTAGCCCAGGCCGCGCAATTCGGGTGCGATGGCCAGCGGGCCGAGCAGGACGGCCGGCCATTTGGCGTTGATCAGGATCGGCCAGTTGCGGATCGAGGCGACCATGCGGCCTTTCGAATCGATCGCCACGAAGCACAGGTCCTTGATCGGCTTGATGCCTCCGCGCAGGCGGTAGACGGTCTTCTGGTGGTGGTCGGGACCGAAGGCGGCCTCGGTCATGGCCTCGATGGCATCGTCGTCGCGGGCTCTTTCGCGCACCAGGCGCAGGCGGCCGGGGGTCTTTATCATATGAATCGTTATGCCAGCGCGTGACCGCGACCTCCAGCGCCGGCTTTTCGCCGCGATGGTCGTGGCCGTGGGCCTGGCTTTGGCCTGGCTGTGGTCGGCCATGCCGGTCTACTGGATCGAGGACGCCTATATCCACCTCGCGACGGCACGCAATCTCGTCGAGCACGGCGTCTATGGCGCCACGCCGCACGAATTCACCTCGTCCTCCTCCTCACCGCTGTGGGTCGCACTGCTTGCCATCTGCATGGCGCTGGTCGGCAGCACCGTGCAGATGGCGCTGGCGCTCAACATCGTCCTGGCGCTGGCCTTCGCCGCCGTCGTGGCGCGCGTGCTGGCGGGGACCGATGGCTGGTTCGCCGGCGTCGCGGCGGCGCTGGCCGTGCTGATGGTGGCGCCGGTGCCGCTGGTTCTGTCGGGCATGGAGCATCTCGGCCACGCCGCCGCCATGGTGCTCGCCGTATGGTGGCTGTCGCGCCGCCTGTCGGATGACGGCGCACCGGTGAACGACGTCCCGCTGCTCCTCCTGCTGCTCGCCCTGCCGCTCCTGCGCTACGAGAGCCTGTGGCTGCATGTGCTGGGCACCGCATTGGCGCTGGTGCGCGGCGAGCGCCGCTTCGCTTTGCTGGTCGCCGCGGTGGGCGCCTTGCCGGTGCTGGCCTTCGGCCTCTACAGCCAGTCGCAGGGCTGGCCGTTCTTGCCCGCCCCGATCCTGGCCAAGACCGTCTATCTCGCCGATCCCGCAACCAACGGCGCGGTCTGGCTCGCCAAGTATCTTTTATGGTGGCCGCTCAAGCGCCTCGTCACCTATGTGCCCGAGCTGCTGGCGATGATGATCGCGGCCGACTACTGGCTCGCCTGGACGCTGTGGCGCGACCGGCGGTCGTGGCGCCACGCCCACTGGATCGCCGTGCTGTTCTTCCTGCTGGGAAGCTGGGCGCATGCCACCTTCGCGGCCTTCGGCTGGGGCGGCCGCTACGAAGCCTATCTGCTGGCGGTCGGGCTGGTGGCACTGGGCATGGCGTTGCCACGCACCGACTGGCGCGCCGTGGCGGAGAAGAAGAGCCGCGAGCGCCTGGTCGGTGCGCTGGCCGCCGTCTTTCTCTGCCTCGCCGTCCTGCGCGGCTGGACCCAGCATGCCGATCTGCCGGGGCGCGCCGAAACAGTGGCGTTGCGCGACGTCTGGCCGGCGCAGCTCGTGCGCGACGCCTGCGGCCCGCAGCCACCGTGCCCGCTCAAGGTCATGACCATGAACATCGGCGCCCTTTCCTGGTACGCCGGCCCCCGTCTCACGGACTTGCTGGCGCTGGCCGACCGCGAGGCGCTGGCGCTGCTGGGCGAACGGCGGCTCGACGGCGCGGCCGTGCGGCGGCTGGCCGACATCAGGCAGATCGACGTCGCCCTGATTTTCGACGATTTCTACGCCGAGTGGATCGGCGGCCGGCCGCCGCTGATCAAGGTGGCGACCCTGGTGCAGCAGACCGACTGGCCGACGCCGCTATCGGTCTATGTCCGCGACGCAGCGGACGCGCCGCTGATGGTCGGCTTCCTCAGGCACACCCCGCGGCCGGCGCGGCTCAGGATCGAGTTCGAGCCGGCTTTCCGCTAGCCCGGCAAACCCAGCGACGCCAGCAGCTCGCGCCATTCGCGCGGGTTCAGCCCGCTCGACTTCTGGTCGACTTTTTCGCCCGCGATCATGCGTTTCACGGCGGCGAGGCCTGTCTTGGAGAGATGCGCGCCGCCCATGCGGTATTCCATGAAGGCGTCGTGGCTGATCGGGCACCAGCGCTTCAGCGTGTCGATCATGATGTCGGCGTAGACGCGGATCTCGTACTGGGCATGGGCGTCGGCGCGCAGCGACAGGAAATGCATCAGGTTGTGGAGGTTAGTCTTCCAGTACCACTGCGTATAGAAGGCGAGCGACAGGTTCATGCGGGCAAGCTCGCGCGCCAGGCCCGAACGCTCTGCGTCGAGCGGCTGGCCGGCCTCGCCCTCGTTCAGCATCTCCATGTAGTGCTCGTAGACCAGCTCGGAATCCTTGCGCAGGATCGCGAACACGCGCTCGGCCTCCTTGCCGTCCAGCACCGCGTCGCGGCCCTGGCGGTTGGCCTTGCTCTGCGCGGCGAGATGCTCGGGCCGCGGCACGTAGAACTCGTTGTCGAGGATCGAGTAGCGCGCCGAGTATTCGTTCACATTGGCGGTGCGGTGGCGGATCCACTGGCGGGCGACGAAAATCGGCAGCTTCACGTGGTACTTGATCTCGCACATCTCGAACGGCGTCGTGTGGCGGTGCCGCATGAGATAATTGATCAGGCCGCGGTCCTCGCTCACCTTCTTGGTGCCGCGCCCATAGCTGACGCGCGCCGCCTGCACGACCGCGGCATCGTCGCCCATGTAATCGACGACGCGGACGAAGCCGTGGTCGAGCGCCGGCAATGCCTTGTAGAGGATCTCCTCCAGCTCGGGCGCGATCGGCCGCAGCGTCTTGGTCGCGTCGCCGCGCGCCTGGTCGATTTCAGCCTGCTGGTCGGTCGAGAGGGGCATCGCTCGTTTTCTTCCTTGGTTGGCGGAGGACTCTATGGGGGGTGTGGCACGCCTGCCATGGGGAAATCGGATCGCCTCCAGCCGCCTTCAAAAAGCCGGGCGAAGCGCCTATATAGATCGTGTCGGGCAACCGACTATGGCGATAAACGGCTCGTGGCATAAGCGTTTCGGACCCGGGGGCGGTACCCGGCGCCTCCACCATTCTTCCTTCTCTCCAAGGCTCGGAGCGAAGTCCGTGGGGGCGAAATAGGATCGACGAGCGTGGTAAAGGCGAGTCTTTTGCTCGGTATGGTTCCGCCGTGACGGGCCAAACACAAGTGCTAACGATAACACCGTTACACTCGCTGCTGCCGCCTAAACAGCGGACGTAAGCGCGGTCCGGGGGGCACCGGGCAACAGAAGCCCCCCACTTTCTTTTCTTGCGCCAGACGCGTAGTTTTCGCTGAGCCCACCATGAACGATCGCTTTCAATACGACGCCCTCGTCGACGATGCGCTGCGCAGCGTGGTGCAGCGCGTGCTCACCCAGGTGGCCGAATCGGGCCTGCCGGGCTCGCACCATTTCTACATCTCCTTCCGCAGCACCGATCCCGGCGTGCAGCTGCCCGATTATCTGCGTGCCAAATATCCCGAAGAGATGACGATCGTCCTGCAGCACCAGTACTGGGACCTGATCCTCACCGAGCAGTATTTCGAGGTCACGGTGAGCTTCAACAAGCAGCAGGAGCGCATCCGCGTGCCCTACGCGGCGCTCTCGGCCTTCGTCGATCCCTCGGTGCGCTTCGGCCTGCAGTTCGATCGCAAGGACAAGGCGGCGGCGGCCGCTGCAGCCGCCGACAAATCGGAGGCGCCGGCCGAAGCCAATGCGCCGACGCCGCTGCCCGCGCCGGAAAAGCGGCCGCAGCTTGCGGGACCGGAGGACAAGGCCGAGGCGGCACCGGCGGCAGGCGGAACCGAGGCCAAGACCGAGGACGCCAGCAAGGTCGTCAAGCTCGACAGCTTTCGAAAGAAATAGTCGCTTCCGGGCATGTCCGAGTTCCAGTTCCAGGAGATGTTCCCCAGCGGTAAGGACACCACGCCTTACCGCAAGCTCTCATCGGATTTCGTCGGCACCGCCACGTTCAACGGCAAGGACGTCCTGACCGTCGACCCGCAGGCCCTGACGCTCCTCACCGCCGAGGCCTTCAAGGACATCTCCCATCTGCTGCGTCCCGGGCATCTCACCCAGCTCGCCCTGATCCTCGACGACCCGGAAGCCTCCTCGAACGACAAGTACGTCGCCCTCGAACTGCTGAAGAACGCCAATATCTCGGCCGGCGGCGTGCTGCCGATGTGCCAGGACACCGGCACGGCCATCGTCATGGGCAAGAAAGGCCAGCGCGTGTGGACCGGCGGCGGCGACGAGGAGGCGATCGCGCGCGGCGTGCACAAGACCTACACCGAGACCAACCTGCGCTACTCCCAGGTCTCGCCGGTCTCGATGTTCAAGGAAGTGCAAACCGGCACCAACCTGCCCGCCCAGATCGACATCTACGCCACCGACGGCGACGCCTACAAATTCCTCTTCATCGCCAAGGGCGGCGGCTCGGCCAACAAGAGCTACCTGCACCAGCAGACGCCCGCCGTGCTGAACGAGGCGGCGCTGCTGAAATTCCTCGACACCCAGATCCGCACCCTCGGCACCGCGGCCTGCCCGCCCTATCACCTCTCGATCGTGGTCGGCGGCACCTCGGCCGAGATGAACCTCAAGACCGTGAAGCTCGCCTCCTGCCGCTACCTCGACGACCTACCGGGCGAGGGCAACAACCTCGGCGTCGCCATCCGCGACCGCGGCATGGAAGCCAAGGTGCTCGAGCTCACGCGCCAGATGGGCATCGGCGCGCAGTTCGGCGGCAAATATTTTTGCCACGACGTGCGCGTGATCCGCATCGCCCGCCACGGCGCCTCGGTGCCGATCGGCATCGGCGTCAGCTGCTCGGCCGACCGCCAGGCCGTCGGCAAGATCACCAAGGACGGCATCTTCCTCGAGCAGCTCGAGCACAATCCGGCGCAATACCTGCCCGATATAGAGCCGGCGCAGCTCTCGGGCGACGTCGTGGCCGTCGACCTCGACAAGGGCATGGCGCACACGCTCTCCGTCCTCACGAAGCACCCGGTGAAGACGCGCGTGAACCTCACGGGAACGCTGATCGTCGCGCGCGACTCGGCGCACGCCAAGCTCAAGGAGCGGCTCGACCGCGGCGAGGGCCTGCCCGACTATTTCAAGCTGTTCCCGGTCTATTACGCCGGCCCCGCCAAGACGCCAGCCGGCATGGCCTCGGGATCGTTCGGCCCGACGACGGCCGGCCGCATGGACTCCTACGTCGATCAGTTTCAGGCCGCCGGCGGCTCGATGGTGATGCTGGCCAAGGGCAACCGCTCACGCCAGGTCGTCGACGCCTGCAGGAAGCACAAGGGCTTCTACCTGGGCTCGATCGG
>CAMDQJ010000127.1 GCA_945905835.1 Asaia bogorensis | reverse complement strand
TGAGCAGCGGCTGGTTGAAATTCGCAACCGCCGCGCGGGCATCGCCGAAGCGGTTCTCGTCGGCTGCCTTGAGCGCCGAGGCGAAGGCGGCGGCCTCGCCGTCCGTCAGGGGACGGGGTGCGGCGATCGCCTGGGCGACGACGTTGGGTTGCGCCGGCGCGGGCACGGGCGGCCCGCCGCTCGACGATCCGTCATTGCCGGCCGGCTGAGGCGTGCCGCGTGGCGGCAGGGCTGTGGGCGGTTGGGCCGGGTGCGGCGCGGCGGCGCCAGGCTGCTGCGGAGCCTCGCTACCGCGCGGATTCGCCACCTGGGCGAGCACCGGCGCGGCCAATGCCGCTGTTGCGGCGATCAGGGAAAGGCGAAAAAAGGGGCTCACACTAGGAATCGTACGCAGCCACTTGCGGCATCACAATGGCCGGCTGGGGGCAAGTTGCTCTCCTTGCCGCGCCCGGTGGCTGGGGACTAAAATCGCCGACTCGAAAAAAAATCGGAGGAAGCCATGTTCACCGGATCGCTCGTTGCGCTGATCACCCCGTTCAAGAACGGCTCGGTCGACGAAAAAGGCTTCGAGAAGTTCGTGGCCTGGCAGATCAAGGAAGGCACCGACGGCCTGGTGCCCTGCGGCACCACCGGCGAATCGCCGACGCTCTCCATGACCGAGCACAAGCGGGTGATCGACATCTGCATCGCCGCCGCCAAGGGGTCCGGCATACCGGTCATCGCCGGTACCGGCTCGAACTCGACCGACGAGGCGATCGAGCTCACCAGGCATGCCAAGAAGGCCGGCGCCGACGCCGCCATGCTGGTCGTGCCCTACTATAACAAGCCGACCCAGGAAGGCCTCTTCCAGCACTTCCGGACAGTGGCGGAAGCGGTCGACATTCCGATCCTGCTCTACAACGTGCCGCCCCGTACTGGCGGCGACATGCAGGTCGAGACGGTGATCCGTCTGTCGCAGGTCAAGAACATCATCGGCATCAAGGACGCGAGCTACGACATGGCGCGCCCGACGCTGACCAAGCTCAAGGCCAAGAAGGGCTTCCTCCAGCTCTCGGGCGAGGATGCGAGCGCCGTGGGATTCCTGGCGCAGGGCGGCGACGGCTGCATTTCGGTGACCGCCAATATCGCGCCGCGCATGTGCGGCGACATGCACGACGCCTGGAAGAAGCGCGATCTCGACAAGGTCTTCGAGCTGCAGGACCGGCTGATGCCGCTGCACAAGGCGATGTTCTGCGAGACCAGCCCGGGCCCGGTGAAGTATGCCGCCGAGCTGATCGGCCAGTGCAGCGCCGAGATGCGCCTGCCGCTGGTGCCGATCGCCGACAGCAGCAAGAAGGCCGTGCGCGAGGCCATGGTCCACGCCGGCCTCGTCAACTAAGAAGTCGCTTGTAGACAAGCGACGGAGTTCACATTGGCTAAAAAACCGGACCTGGGCCGCACCGTGGTGGCCCAGAACCGCAAGGCGCGGCACAACTACTTCATCGAGGAGACCTTCGAGGCCGGACTGTCGCTGACCGGCACCGAGGTCAAGTCGCTGCGCGGCGGGCGCAGCACGATCGCGGAGTCCTATGTCACGACGGTCGAAGGCGAAGCCTTTTTGGTCAACGCCACCATTCCCGAATACGCCGCCGGCAACCGCTTCAATCACGAGCCGCGCCGGCCGCGCAAGCTCCTGCTGCATCGCAGCCAGGTCAACAAGCTGATCGGCGCCATCCAGCGCGAGGGCCGCACCGTCGTACCGCTGCAGGTCTATTTTAACGAGAAGGGCCGGGCCAAGCTCGAGATCGCGCTGGCCACGGGCAAGAAGGCGCACGACAAGCGCGCCTCGATCAAGGAGCGCGATTGGCAGCGCCAGCGCAGCCGGATTCTGGCACGTCGCTAGATGCCCACCGTTCTGGTCACCGGCGCCGCGCGCGGCCTCGGGCTCGACTTCACCCGGCAATACGTCGCCAAGGGCTGGAAGGTCATCGCCTGCGCGCGCAAGCCAGAGGCGCTGAAGCTGCTCGGCGGCGACGTCCAGCCCCACAAGCTCGAAGTCACCGACTATGCCGCGGTGACGGCGCTGGCCAACACGCTTTCGGGCGAGGCGATCGACGTGCTGATCTGCAACGCCGGCATCGCCGGGCGCGAGGCGACGGTTCTGGGCTCCATCGACCCGAACGTCTGGCGGCAAACCTTCGAGGTCAACACGCTAGCGCCGCTGATGATGGCCGAAGCGTTCGTCGAGCATGTCGCGCGCTCGCAGCAGAAGAAGCTGATCGCCATCTCCAGCCGCCTCGGCAGCATCACGCATGCCACCAACGGCCGCTACGCCTATCGCGCCAGCAAGACCGCGCTCAACATGGAATGGAAGGGCCTGTCGATCGACACAGCGGCCAAGGGCCTGATCTGCGTCGTAATGCATCCCGGCTGGGTGCAGACCGACATGGGCGGTTCGGCTGCCCCGCTCACCATCGACCAGAGCGTGCCCGCCATGGTGAAGGTGATCGACGGCCTGACGCCCGAGCAGAACGGCCATTTCATCAATTACGATGGCAGCGAGATTGCCTGGTAGCGATGATCCTCAGTGAAGAACAGATCCTGATCCGCGACACCGCGCGCTCCTTCGCCCGGGAGCAGGTGGCGCCGCATGCGCGGGCATGGGAAGCGGCGGGCGAAATCCCGCGCACGCTGCTCTCGGAAATGGGCAAGCTCGGCTTCATGGGCATGACCGTGCCGGTGGAGTGGGGCGGCGCCGGCGCCGACATGGTCTCCTACGTGCTGGCGCTCGAGGAAATCGCGGCGGCCGACGGCGGCCTGTCGACCGTGATGAGCGTCAACAACTCGCCCGACTGTGCGGCACTTCTGGCCTACGGCTCGCCCGAGCAGAAGGAGCAGTGGCTGAAGCCGCTGGCGCGCGGCGAAGTGCTGGGGGCGTTCTGCCTGACCGAGCCCCATGCCGGTTCCGACGCCTCGAACCTCAAGACCCGTGCCGAGCGCCGCGGCAACGGCTGGGTGCTGAACGGGGTCAAGCAGTTCATCACTTCGGGTCGCAGTGCCGACATGGCGCTGGTCTTTGCAGTGACCGATCCCAATTCATCCAAGCGGGGCATTTCCTGCTTCATCGTGCCGACCAAGACACCCGGCTACCGGGTGGCTTCAATCGAGAAGAAATTGGGGCAAAGATCGTCCGACACCTGCCAGATCGCCTTCGAGGATTGCGCCGTCGGCGCCGACGCCATGCTGGGCGAGGAAGGCGGCGGCTACCGCGTCGCACTGGCCAATTTGTCCGTCGGACGCATCGGAATCGCGGCCCAGGCGGTCGGCATGGCGCGGGCGGCCTTCGAGGCGGCACGGGCCTATGCCGGAGAGCGGGAGGCCTTTGGCACCAAGATCATCAACCACCAGGCCGTGCAATTCCGCTTGGCCGACATGGCGACCAAAATCACCGTCGCCCGGCAGATGGTCCTGCATGCGGCAACGTTGCGAGACGCCGGGACGCCATGCCTCACGGAGGCCGCAATGGCGAAGTTATATGCCTCCGAGATGGCCGAAGAGGTCTGCTCGGATGCGATCCAGATTCACGGCGGTTACGGCTATGTCGCCGACTACCCTGTCGAGAAAATCTGGCGCGACGTGCGCGTGTGCCAGATCTACGAGGGCACCAGCGACGTCCAGCGGATCCTGATCGGCCGGGGCCTGGCGGCTTTGTAAACCTGCCTTTTGCTTGTCGCTGGGCTTGGCTCGTGTAAAATTCACTCTCTATGAAGGATGCCGCTTGAGCAGCTTCGAAGGCAGGGGAGCCAAGGCGGCGGATGGATAACCGTGCGCCATAAGTATCTGGCCGTTTGGGGCATTGTCGCGGCGTCGCTGGGCGCAGCCTGTCCCGTTTCGGCCGGCGATCCCAACCTGGCTTCCCCCGTCCTGGGTTCCGCGGCCCAAACCCTGCGGATGCAGACCGCCTTCAATCCCAATCTGCCCGGCGCAGGCGATGGGGTGCGGGCATTCACCCGCTCGCTTAAGCAGATGTCGGGCGGAGCGCTCAACATCAAGATCGTCGAGCCCGGCCGCATCGCGCCGACGCCCGACATGCTCGACGCCATCATTGCCGGCAATCTCGAGGCCGCCTTCACCTGGTCGGGCTACGCCGCGGCCAAGGCGCCGGTGTTCAGCCTGTTCGCGACGGTGCCGTTCGGCCCGGGCCCCGAGGAGCTGACCTCCTGGGTACTCGAGGCCGGCGGAGCGCAAGTCCATCGCGCCGCCTACGAGAAGCTCGGTGTCGTCGGCATCCCCTGCGGCGTGCAGGGTCCCGAAGGCGGCGGCTGGTTCCGCAGCGATCTCGACAAGGTGTCCGATCTCAAGGGCGTTCGGCTGCGCTATGGCAAGCTGTCGGCCGAGGTGATGTCGCGGCTCGGCGCCACCGTCGTGCCGCTGTCGTCGGGCGAATTCTTCTACCAGCTCCAGCAGGGCAAGATGGATGGCGGCGAGATGTCGACGCCGGCGATGGATCTGGCGCTGGGCTTCGACAAGCTCGGCCTGCCTTACTATATGCCGGGCTGGCACCAGCCCTCGGCGCTGCTCGATTTCCTGATGCGCAAGGACAAGTGGGAGGCGTTGCCCATCGCGCACCGGGCGCAGACTCAGACCGCCTGCCGCGCCGCCATCGCCTTCATGCTCGGCCGCTCGCCGCACCTCCAGGCCGAGGCGCTGGTGAAGATGCGTATGGCCGGCGTCACCATCAAGCCGTGGTCTCTCGAACTGCTCGATGCCTTCCAGCGCCAAGCCAATCTGGTGCTCAAGGAAGTCGCCGCGCGCGATGCCGCTTTCGCCGCCGGATGGGCCAGCCAGCGCGAGTTCGTCGAGCACGGCAAGGCGTGGCGGGCGATGTCGCGGGTGCCCGCGGCGCAATAGAGGCCGTTCCGACTAAACGTACTCTAGCCGTCTGCTGAAACCTGCATTTGCACGGGCCTTGCACGGACCTGCCGGTACGGGCAGTTTCGACCGGGCATGACCGTACTCTCCTCGCAGATCGACACCCGCTCCGACGCCTTCAAGAAGAACGCCGATTCAATGCGCGCGCTGATCGCCGATCTGCGCGACCGTACCGAAAAAGTGCGCCTGGGTGGCGGCGAGGAATCCCGCAAGCGCCATGTGTCGCGTGGCAAGCTGCTGCCGCGCGAGCGGGTGCGGGCGTTGCTCGATCCCGGCTCGCCGTTCCTCGAACTCTCGCCGCTGGCGGCGATGGGCATGTATGACGACGAGGCGCCGGGCTCGGGTGTCATCACCGGCGTCGGCCGGGTGAGCGGCGTCGAATGTGCGATCGTGTGCAACGACGCCACCGTCAAGGGCGGCACCTACTATCCGATGACGGTGAAGAAGCACCTCCGCGCCCAGGAAGTGGCTGTCGAGAACCGGCTGCCCTGCATCTACATGGTCGACTCGGGCGGCGCCAACCTGCCGCAATGGCCGGAGGTGTTTCCCGACAAGAACCATTTCGGACGCATCTTCTACAACCAGGCCAATATGTCGGCCCAGGGCATCCCGCAGATCGCCGTGGTCATGGGCTCGTGCACGGCGGGTGGCGCCTATGTCCCGGCGATGAGCGACGAGACCATCATCGTGCGCAAGCAGGGCACCATCTTCCTTGCCGGCCCGCCGCTGGTGAAGGCCGCGATCGGCGAGATCGTCAGCGCCGAGGATCTCGGCGGCGCCGACGTGCATGCCCGCACCTCGGGTGTCGCCGACCATTACGCCCAGAATGACAGCCATGCGCTCGGCCTCGCCCGGCGCATCGTGGCCAACCTCAACTGGAAGAAAAATCCATCGGTCTCGCTGCTCGAGCCGCGCGAACCGAAATACGCCGCCGACGAGCTCTACGGCGTCGTGCCGGCCGATGCGCGCACGCCCTTCGATATGCGTGAGGTCATCGCCCGGCTGGTCGACGGCAGCGAGCTCGACGAGTTCAAGGCGCTCTACGGCACCACCATCGTCACGGGCTTCGCGCGGCTGTGGGGCTATCCCGTGGGCATCGTCGCCAACAACGGCATCCTGTTCAACGAATCTGCGCTGAAGGCCGCGCACTTCATCGAGCTGTGCGGCCAGCGCGGCATACCGTTGGTTTTCCTGCAGAACATCACGGGCTTCATGGTCGGCCGGAAATACGAGGCCGGCGGCATTGCCCGCGACGGCGCCAAGATGGTGATGGCGGTTTCGACGGTGAATGTGCCGAAATTCACCGTGATCGTCGGCGGCAGCTACGGGGCCGGCAATTACGGCATGTGCGGCCGCGCCTATGGTCCGCGCTTCCTGTGGATGTGGCCCAATTCGCGCATTTCGGTGATGGGCGGCGAGCAGGCAGCGAGCGTGCTGGCGACGGTGCGGCGCGACAATATCGAGGCCAAGGGCGGCGCCTGGTCGAAGGACGAGGAAGAGAAGTTCAAGCAGCCGGTGCGCGAGGCCTACGACCGCGAGGGCCATCCGTACTACGCCACGGCGCGGCTGTGGGACGACGGCATCCTCGATCCGGCCGACACGCGCATGGCGCTGGGACTTGGTCTGTCGGCGGCGATGAACGCGCCGATCGGGCCGACCAAGTTCGGCGTCTTCCGGATGTGATGGTGCAATGACTTCCACGATTCTTTCCGGCGTCGAAAGCGGCGTCGCCAGCCTGATGCTCAATCGCCCCGAGGCGATGAATTCCTTCGATGCCGATACCGCGCGCGCCATGGTCGACGTGCTGGACCAGTTCGGGGCCGACGAGAACGTGCGCGTGCTGGTGGTTGGGGGCAACGGCAAGACCTTCTCTGCCGGTGGTGACTTCAATTCGGTGATGACCTGGCCCGACCTCAACGCCATCGAACGCCGGGCGGCAGCGGACGCGTTGATGGGCGTCATCCAGGCCGTCCGCGACTTTCCCAAGCCCAGCATCGCGCGCGTCCATGGCGTGGCGGTGGGCGGCGGCGTCGGCCTGATGCTGGCCTGCGACTTCTCGCTGGCCTCGTCGGCGGCGCGCTTCGGCCTGACTTCGGTGCGCAACGGCCTTCTGGCCGGCATCGCCATCCCCGGCCTGATCGAAGCCGTGGGACCGCGCATCGCCCGCCAGCTCCTGATGCATGGCGGCATCTTTGACGCCAACACCGCCCTGCGTGTCGGCCTGGTCGACCAGGTCGTGGCGCCCGAGACGCTCGACCAGGCCGTGGCGACCCTGATCGGCGAGCTCAAGCTCGGCGCGCCCTCGGTGCAGACGCTGGCCAAGACGCTGGTCACCCAGATCGACGCCATGTCGCACGACACAAGTGCGGCAGAGGTGCTGGGCATCGAGGTCGCGAACCAGTGCGTGACGCCGGACGCGCAGGAAGGCATGAGCGCCTTCCTCGCCAAGCGCACGCCGAAATGGGCGGAGTGATGCGCAGGATTCTTCGAGCGTTTCTCTTGTCGGGGGTTTGTTTCGTTGCCTTATCTGTGAACAATGCGGCATCCGCTCAGCCTGATCCGCGCGTGACAGCTGCGCTCGGAACGCTCGACCTGGTCATGACCTTGGTGTGGACGTCGGTGTTCGCGATTGGGGAATGCGCCGAGGGCGACTTGGGTGGCTGGTTCCTCGTGATATCCACGATCGATCGCCGCCATGCCAATTGCGTCAAGCAGGACGCACGCTGGGCCGCCCTTAGCCAAGGCTGGGAGAAGGAAGAAGCGGTGGCGCGGGCGCGCAAGATGGTCGACGCCGGTGTCGGTAGCTTTGCCTATATCCGGGCCATGGAGGAGCTGCCAAGGAAGAGTCCCGGCCCGGCCGCTATCAAAAGTTTCTGCTCGGCGGCACCCTGGAAAATCCTGCTCAAGCCGAATGCAGCCTCCGCACAGGAGCTCGAAACCTTTGCCGAGCCGATCAACCTCATGAGCGGGGTGCGGAGTTTGGGGTTAGAACGGGAATGGGCCGACGCTCCCTGCGACAAGAGCTTCTGGCCACCGGATTTTGTTCTCAAAAGGCGATGAGCCGATGTTCACCAAAATCCTGATCGCCAACCGCGGCGAGATCGCCTGCCGCGTTATCATAACGGCGCGGTGGCTCGGCATCAAAACCGTCGCGGTCTATTCCGATGCCGACCGCGGCGCGCGCCATGTCGCACTGGCGGACGAGGCGGTGCATATCGGGCCGTCGGCGGCGCGCGACAGCTATCTCGTGGCGGACAAGATCATCGAGGCCGCCAGGCGCACCGGCGCGCAGGCGATCCATCCGGGTTACGGGTTCCTGAGCGAGAATGCCGGCTTCGCCGAGGCCTGCGCCAAGGCGGGCGTCGTCTTCATTGGCCCGCCGCCCGCCGCCATCCGCGCCATGGGCTCCAAGAGCGAAGCCAAGAAGATCATGGAAAAGGCCAGGGTGCCGCTGGTGCCGGGCTATCACGGCGACGACCAGTCGCCCGACCTGCTGGTCAAGGAGGCCGCGAAGATCGGCTATCCCGTGCTGATCAAGGCGGCAGCCGGCGGCGGCGGCAAGGGCATGCGCGTGGTCGAGAGCGCGGCCAAGTTCGCCGAGGCGCTGGCCGGTGCCAAGCGCGAGGCCAAGGCGGCCTTCGCCGACGATCACGTGCTGATTGAGAAGTACCTGACGCGGCCGCGCCATATCGAGATCCAGGTCTTCGCCGATACGCACGGCTCCTGCCTCTACCTGTTCGAGCGCGACTGCTCGATCCAGCGCCGCCATCAGAAGGTGATCGAGGAAGCGCCCGCCCCCAACATGGATTCGGCGCGGCGCCAGGCGATGGGCGAGGCGGCGGTCGCGGCGGCCAAGGCCATCGGCTATGTCGGCGCCGGCACCGTCGAGTTCATCGCCGACCAGAACGGCACCTTCTTCTTCATGGAGATGAACACCCGCCTGCAGGTCGAGCATCCCGTGACCGAGGCCATCACCGGCCAGGATCTTGTGGCCTGGCAGCTCACCGTCGCGGCGGGCGGCAGGATGCCGCTCACGCAGGACCAGCTCGGCATCACCGGGCACGCGGTCGAGGTCCGGCTCTATGCCGAGGATCCGGCGCGCAACTTCCTGCCCTCGACCGGCAAGCTCGTTCACCTGCGCCTGCCGGAGGGCGGCCCGCATATCCGTGTCGATACCGGCGTGCGCGAGGGCGATACGGTGACGCCTTATTACGATCCAATGATCGCCAAGGTGATCGTGAACGACGTCGACCGCACCTCGGCGCTGCGCCGCATGGCCAAGGTCCTGGGCACCATCCAGGTGGTGGGGGTAGCGACCAACACGGCGCTCCTGAAGGCGTTGTGCGAGCATCCGGCGTTCGTCGCCGGCGAATTCGATACCGGCTTCATCGAGCGCTATCGCAGCGAGCTGTTTCCCAAGCCGATCCCGGCCGACGACCGGTTGCTGGCCATCGCCACGCTGGCGCGCGCGATGGAATGGCGCGATGCGGCTCCGGCCGCCGGCGATCCCTGGTCGCCATGGTCGCAGCAGAACGGCTTTCGCCTGCTCGACGAAGGCCACGACGAGGTGCGCTGGCGGGACGGTGAGCGCGAGGTCACGGTCGTCGTCCACCGCAAGCGCGATGGCGGGCTGCGGCTAGACCTGCCGAGCGGACCGGTCGATGCCGAGGCGACCAAAATCGAGGACGGGGCGTTGCGCATCGTGCTGGCGGCCGATTCATTCGAGGCCCGCGCGGTGAAGCATACGGCGCTGGATGGCGGTACGGACTACACGCTGTTCACCGGTGGCGGCGGCCGTCGCCTTCGGCTGGTCGATCCGCTCGACGTCACGCAATACGAGGCGTCGGCCGCCAGCGAAGGCGCGGTGCGTTCTCCATTGCCGGGCAAGATCATCGACCTCAAGGTCAGGGCGGGCGATTCCGTGAGCAAGGGCCAGCCGCTGCTGGTG
>CAMDQJ010000126.1 GCA_945905835.1 Asaia bogorensis | reverse complement strand
CGATGCCAGCGGCTGGATGTCATTGGTGCAAGGCGGCCAGTTTCGCCTGCTAGTCGTTTGGGGGTCCAAGCGCATGGCGATGTTCCCGCAGGTACGGACCTTGAAGGAAGCCGAGATCGACCTCGAGGTGAATTCGCCCTACGGCGTCTGCGGCCCGCGCGGCATGGACCCGGCGGTGGTGAAAAAAATACATGCCGCCATGAAGGCAGCGCTGTTCGATCCCGCGACGCACGCTGTCATGGAGCGCTACAACATGCCGACACTTTATCTGGATAGTGCGACATATGATGTGGCTGCACGGGAGCAGGACAAGATCTAGCGGGCGAATTTGAAGCGCGTCGGGATGCTCGCGCGTTAAAAGCTGCGCCGGCCGGGAGCTTTGCTCTCGACGCTGCACTTGGAGTGGCGGCGACCGCGTTCTATCATCCGGTATGGGAATTGCCTTATCGTAGGCAATCCTCCTTGCCGGAAAGTGAAAACATGGCCATCGATCCTGCAACCGCACGCTATCGGCTTGGCTTTGATATCGGTGGCACCTTCACCGACTTCGTGCTGCTGGATGCCGCGACCGGCGTCATCAGCCTGCACAAATGCCTGACGACGCCGCAGGATCCGGCGGACGGCGCCCTCGACGGCATTCGCGCCATCTGCGCCGCTGCAGGCGTTGCCGTCTCCGAGATGGGAGAGCTGCTGCATGGTACCACGCTCGTCACCAACGCCTTGATCGAAGGCCGCGGCGCCCGCCTCGGTTTGCTGACGACACGCGGCTTCCGCGACGTGCTCGAATTCGGCATCGAGCAGCGTTACGACATCTACGATCTGTTCCTGAAGTTTCCCGAGCCGCTGGTGCCGCGGCACCGCCGGCTCGAGATCACCGAACGCCTGGCCTATGACGGCCGCGTGCTGGAGCCGCTCGACGAGGCGGCGGTGCGCGCCGAAGGTGCCAAGCTGGTGGCGGAAGGCTGTTCGGCCATCGCCGTATCCTTCCTGCACAGCTATGCCAACCCGGCGCACGAACAGGCCGCCGGCCGCATCCTGCGCGAAGCCTTCCCCAATATCTTCATCAGCCTGTCGTCGGAAGTGGCGCCGGAAATTCGCGAATACGAACGCTGCGCCACGACCTGCGCCAACGCCTTCGTGCAGCCGCTCATGGATCGCTACATCGGACGCCTGCTGCGCGAGCTGGATGAGCTGGGCTTCAGCGGCACACTGCGCCTGATGCAGTCCGACGGTGGCCTCTGCGCGCCCGACGTGGCGCGCACCTTCCCCATTCGCCTTCTCGAATCCGGCCCCGCCGGCGGGGCGCTCGCGACAGTGCTATTCGCGCGCGAGGCCGGGCTGCCCGACGCCATCGCCTTCGACATGGGCGGCACGACGGCGAAATCCTGCCTGATCGAGAACGGCCGCGCCGCGGTGGTGCCGATGATGGAAGCCGCGCGCGTCCGCCGCTTCAAGCGCGGCTCCGGCCTGCCGATCAAGTCGCCGGTCGTCGACATGATCGAGATCGGCGCCGGCGGCGGTTCGATCGCCAGCCTCGACGAGACCGGCCTGCTCAAGGTCGGCCCACGCAGTGCCGGCGCGGCACCCGGTCCTGCCTGCTACGGCCAGGGCGGCACCGACGCCACCGTGACCGACGCCAACCTGCTGCTGGGCTACTACGACCCTGCCTTCTTTCTGGGCGGCAGCATGACTTTGGACAAGGCCGCGGCCGAAGCGGCACTGACGCGGTTGGGAGAAAAGCTCAAGCTGTCGGCAATCGAAACCGCCGCCGGCATCCATGCCGTTGTCGGCGAGGCGATGGCTGCGGCTGCCCGCGTGCATCTGGTCGAAAAGGGCAGGGACCCGCGCCGCTACGCCATGGTCGCCTTCGGCGGCGCTGGCCCCGCACATGCCGCGCGCGTCGCCCGCGTACTGGGCATCACCCAAGTCCTCATCCCGCCGGCCTCGGGTGCCGCCTCCGCCCTCGGCTTTCTCGCGGCACCGCTTGCCTTCGAGCAGTCGCGCAGCGTGCTGACGCCGCTCGGCAGTGCCACGAACTGGGCGGAAGCCAATGCGGGGCTGGCGGAAATCGAAAGCCAGGCACGCGGCCGGCTCGGTGCCGCTGGCGTGTCCGGTGCCATCATCAAGGTCGAGCGTTATGCGGAAATGCGCCTGATCGGCCAGCTTCACCAAATCATGGTGCGCCTGCCCGAGGGCGGCCTGTCGCCCTCCAGCCTGCCTGTCCTGACCAAGGCCTTCGCCGAGACCTACCGCACGCTCTACACGCGCGTGGTCGAAGGCACGGAGATCGAGGTGCTGTCGTTCCGCGTCCGCGTCAGCGCTCCCGAGCCGCAGATCGCGCTGTCGGGAGCCGTTGCCGGCAAGGCTGCCGGTGCGGCGCTCAAGGGCCATCGCCCGGCGTATTTCGAGGGCAAGTTCCACGATACGCCGGTCTATGACCGCTACGCGCTCGCGCCCGGCTTCACGGTGCCCGGCCCGGCCATCATCGAGGAGCGCGAGGCCACCACCGTCATTGCGCCCGGCGACGGCGTGACGATCGATGCCGCACGCAATCTCCGCATCAGCGTCGCCGCGGCGCAGAACGCGCAGGCAATGATCACGCCCGGCATGACGCTGGAAGCCGCGAAGGCGCGCATCGAGGCCGATCCGATCGGGCTCGAGATCATGTGGTCGCGCCTGATCTCGATCGTCGAGGAGATGTGGCAGACCGTGTGCCGCACCGCCTATTCGCTGATCATTTCGGAGAGCCAGGACTTCGCCAACGAGATCCTCGACCCGCATGGCAATCCGCTGGCGCATAGCCCACGCGCCATGCCGCTGTTCAACCTGACGCTCACCCGCTGCGTGAAGTCTCTCCTGGAGCACTTCCCGCCGGAGACACTGCAGCAGGGCGACGTGCTGGTGACCAACGACCCATGGCTCTGCGCCGGACATCTGTTCGACATCGCGTTGGTGACGCCGGTGTTCAGCGGCGACCGGCTGGTGGCGCTGATGGGCACGGTCGGGCATGTAAGCGACATCGGCGGCGTGAAGGACCCCAACGCCGTACGCGAGCTGTTCGACGAAGGCGTGCTGATCCCGCCGATGAAGCTCTACACCGCCGGCAAGCCCGACAAGTCGCTGCTGCGCATGCTGCACAGCAATGTCCGCAACCCCGACCAGGTGCTGGGCGATATCGAATCCATGATCACCGCCAATGCGCTGGGCGGCCAGCGCCTGCTTGCCTTCATGGCCGAGTACGGGCTGGAGGATCTGGCGGCGCTCACAGCAGTGGTGCAGGGCCGCAGCGAAGCCGCGACCCGCACCGCCATCCGCGCGGTGCCGGACGGCGTCTACGAAAGCGAGATCGAGAATCGCCCGAGCGGCGATGAGCTGCTGCGCTACAAGGTGCGCGTGCACAAGAAGGGCGAGACCATCCACATCGAGCACGTCGATACGCCGCCGGAAGTGCCGCGCGGCGGCGTCAACTGCACGATGAACGTCACTGCGGCGCATTCCAGCTATCCGCTGAAATGCATGCTGACGCCGAGCGTGCGCGGCAATGCCGGCTGCTACGCGCCGATCAGCGTCACCGCGGCACCGCATACGTCGCTCAACTGTGACCCGCCGGCGGCGGTGGCCAATCGCACGCGCATTTCCTGGTGGCTGGGTCCCAATCTCTACCGTGCCCTGTCGGCGGCCATTCCCGACAAGGTCCAGGCCTTCACCGGCATGCCCAAGGCCTTCGGCTTCTACGGCCGCAACCTGCAGGGCCGCGTCGCCTCCGACCATTTCTTCATGGGGGGAGGGCAGGGCGCATCGCAGCGGCAGGACGGCAAGTCTGGCCTGCTCTTCCCGACCTCGGCCGCCAACACGCCGGTCGAACTGCTGGAAAGCCGCATGCCGGTGGTGATCCTGGAAAAGGGCCTGGTGGCCGATAGCGGCGGTCCCGGCAAGCGGCGCGGCGGTCTCGGCCAACGCATGCGGGCGCGGCGGCTGGAAAGCGGCGCCGAGCCGATCACGGTCGGCCTCTTCCCCGAGGGTCACGGCATGCATGTGCAGGGCCTGTTCGGCGGCCTGCCCGGGGGCGCCGCCGCTGGCCTCGTGAAGCGGCCGGATGCGCCGGTGCATGACGTGGCCAATGGCGAGATGGTCTCGATGACCGACAGCCGGCTCGAGATCGACGTCACGATCGCCGGCGGCTCCGGTTTCGGCCCGCCGCGTGAACGCGCGCTCGAGGACATCGCCGCCGATCTCGAGGATGGCTACATCACTTCGGCTGGCGCGGTACGCGACTATGGTTGCGTGCTAAAACCCGACGGCCGTATCGACATCGAAGCAACCCTGCGCCAGCGTACGCTGTCGCCTGCCAACGGGAACTGACCATGACACGCATCACACGCCGCGCCGTGCTTCACGGCGCCACTGCCGCCACCCTGGCCCCCAATCTTGCCTGGTCGTTCGACCGTGACGGCAACCGCAAGATACTGGTCTTCTCCGGCAACCAGGCGGTGCCGGTGCTCGACCCGCACGTTCGCTACGACTGGTCGACGCGCATGATCCAGCAGTCGGTCTACGACGGCCTGCTGAAATATGTCGGCAGCCCGCCGCGCATCATCCCCTGGCTCGCCGAACGGTGGGACGAATCGGCCGATGGCCTGACCTACACTTTCCACCTGGCGCCGAAGGCGAAGTTCCACAACGGCGACGCGGTGGATGCGGAAGCCGTACGCTATTCCTTCGAGCGCGGGCTGAAGCTGAACGCCGGCATCGCCTGGATGCTGAAGGACTTCCTGAAGCCGGGAAACATCGTGGCGGTGGATGCGCGAACGGTGCGCTTCACCCTCGACCGGCCGTTCTCGCCTTTCCTCAGCTACGTGCCGTGGTGGTACATCGTCAATCCCAAGCAGGTGATGGCCAACATCAGTGAGAACGATTACGGCCGCAAGTGGTTGACGGAAAACGCTGCGGGCTCGGGCCCGTTCAAGCTGCGCCGGTTCGACAGCAACGCCCTGATCCATCTCGACGCCGTCGCCGACTACTGGAAGGGTTGGCCGATGGCCGAGCCCAACCGGCTGTCCGGCGTCGTCTACCGGATCATTCGTGAGGCGGCGCCGCGCCGCGCCGGGCTGCAGCGCAAGGAACTGGACGTCATCACCAACATGTCGCCCGACGACATGTCGCAGCTGGCCAAGCAGCCGGGCGTGCGCAACGAGGATCATCCCGGCTTCACCACCTTCGGCATCAAGTTCAACTGCCGGAGCGGTCCGACGGCGGATATCAATCTGCGCAAGGCCGTCGCCTATGCCTTCGACTACGAGGCGCTGATCGCCATCCACAATGGCGGCGCGCGGCTGATGGACAGTCCCTTCCCGCCGGAGATGGCGGGCCACGTCGCCGTACCGGATATGCCGCGCAAGGACCTCGACAAGGCCAAGGCGTTCCTGACGAAAAGCAAGGTCCCCAATGGCGACATCGAACTGGAATATGTCCACGTGCAGGGCCTGGAAGATGCCCGCCGCATCGGCCTGGTGCTGCTCGACAGCCTGCGTCCGCTCAACATCAAGCTGAACATCGTGGGCCAGCCTTGGCCCACGATGGTGGCGCGCGGCTCCAAGCCCGACACCTCGCCCAACATGACCTCGGTCTATGTTACGCCCGTTGGCACCGACCCCGACACGGTCGCCTACCAGTACCACCGCGAGTCCTGGGGCCTCTATTACGGCATGTCGCATTACGAGAACCCGGAGGTCTGGAAGATGATCGCCGAGGCCCGCGGCATGACCGACAAGCCCAAGCGCCTGGCGCTCTACGGCGAGATCCAGCGCCGCATCGTGGCCGACCAGCCGGAAGTCTTTGGCATGATCCCCAACCGCACCTGGGCGATGCGCGACTATGTGAAGGGCTTCGAGTTCAGCCCGATCCGCTTCACCGGTGAGGTCGATCTTTACCCGATGTGGATCGAGGCCTGATGCTCTTCTACCTGCTGCGCCGCTTCGCGCTGGCAGGGTTGATGCTATTCGGCCTGATCTGCCTCACCTTCGTCATCGCCAACATCGCGCCGGCCGACCCGGCGGCCCTGGCGGCGGGGCCCGATGCCGGGCGCTCGCAGATCGAGCAGGTGCGGCGCGATTACGGCCTCGACAAGCCGCTGCCCGAGCAGTTCCTGCGCTATGTCAGCGACCTCTTGCATGGCGAGTTTGGCCGCAGCGTCGCCACGGGACGTTCCGTCGGCCGCGATCTGGCACGCTACTTCCCCGCCACGCTGGAACTCTGCCTGCTGGCGATGGCGATCGGCCTCGTCGCCGGCATTTCGCTCGGCATGCTCTCGGCTCTGTTCAAGGACCGCTGGCTGGATCACGTCACGCGCATCTTCGCCGTATCCGGTATCGCGCTGCCGCCGTTCTGGTTCGGCCTGCTGATGCAACTGGGCTTCGCCGTCTGGCTGGGCTGGCTGCCGACCAGCGGTCGGATCAGCGCGTCCACCGAACTCGCCGAGCCGATCACCGGCCTGTTGCTGCTCGACGCCCTCCTGCGCGGCGACGGGGCGCTGTTCGGCCAGGGCCTGTCGCACATCATCCTGCCGGCGCTCGTGCTCTCGCTGCCCTGCCTCGCTTCCATCCTTCGGGTGAACCGCAGCGAAATGGTCGAAGCCCTGCGCGCCGACTACGTCACTGCCGCACGCGCCAACGGCGTGTCGCCGTGGCGGCTGGTAACGGTGCATGCGCTGAAGAATGCCATGCTGCCGACGCTCGCCATCATCGGCTTGCGCTGGGGCTGGATGATGAGCAGCACCGTGCTGGTGGAAACCGTGTTCGACTGGCCGGGCACCGGCCTCTACGCCGTTTCCTCAGCCATCGCCGGCGACTTCAAGCCGGTCATGGGTGTGACGCTGATCGTCGGCCTCAACTTCATGCTGGTTAACCTGGCGGTCGACCTGCTGTACGGCGTGCTCGACCCGCGCCTCAGGGACGCCTGATGGCCGCCTCGCGCGGCCTGCGCCTCGCCGCCTGGCAGTTGCGCCGCAGCTTCGCCTCCATGCTCGGCCTCGGGTTGGTGGTGGCGATCGTGGTGCTGGCCCTGCTCGGCCCATGGATCGTGCCCTACCCGGATCACGTGGCGGGCGCAGTCAGCCTCGCCGACAAGCTGAAGCCGCCCAGCGCGCTCCACTGGTTCGGCACCGACGAGGTCGGCAATGACATCCTGACCCGCGTCATCATCGGTGCGCGACTGTCGCTGCTGGTCGGCATCGGCATCACGCTGGCGGCGGCAGCGATCGGCGTGCCGCTCGGCATCCTGGCCGGCACCGCTGGCGGCCGGGTGCGCGAAACCATAATGCGGCTGACCGACCTGTTCCTGTCGGTGCCCGGCCTGGTGCTGGCCATCGCGCTGGTCGCGGCCCTCGGCCCGGGTATCGTCAACGCCATGATCGCTTTGGTGCTGGTGTGGTGGCCGGGCTACGTGCGGCTGGCGGAATCCAAGGCGCTGTCGATCCGCGAGGAACCCTACATCGAGGCCGCGCGCGTTGCCGGCGCGCCGCGCCTGCGCATCCTGTGGCGCCATGTGCTGCCCAACAGCATCTCGCCGATCATCGTGAAGATGAGCATGGATGTCGGCCAGGCTATCCTCGCCGTCGCCTCGCTGGGCTTCCTCGGCCTCGGCGCCAAGCCGCCGACGCCGGAGTGGGGGGCGATGATCTCGATCGCCCGCGGCTACCTGCCGGACTGGTGGTGGTACGCCATCTGCCCCGGCGCCTTCATCTATGCGAGCGTGCTCGGCTTCAATCTTCTGGGCGATGGCCTGCGTGATATTCTCGATCCGCGGAGCCACCGCGGATGAGCCTTCTCGAAATCGACGACTACCGCCTGGCCTTCGACACATTCGACGGCACGCTGCACGTGCTGGACGGCATCAGCCTGTCGCTGCAGGCCGGCGAGACGCTGGGCATCGTCGGCGAGACCGGCTGCGGCAAGTCGGTGCTGGCGCGCAGCCTGCTGCGACTGAACCCCGAACCGCCGGCGCGTGTTGTGTCCGGCGCCATCCGGTTCGAGGCCCAGGATGTCCTCAGTCTGCCGGAAGCCGCGATGCGCCGGTTGCGTGGCCGCCGTATCGCTATGGTGTTTCAGGACCCGACCAGCTATCTCAACCCGTTACTGACCATCGGCATGCAGATGGAAGATGCCATCCGCGGCCAGGACAGTGCGCGGGGCGAGTCCATGCGTCCGCGCCACGCCGCCCGTGCGCTTGCCGCCGAGCTGCTGGCCTCGGTGGGGCTGGCCGAACCGCAGCGCCTGCTGGCCAGCCACCCGCACCAGCTTTCCGGCGGCATGCGCCAGCGCGTGCTGATCGCCATGGCGCTGGCCGGCAATCCGGCGTTGCTGGTGGCGGATGAGCCGACCACCGCGCTGGACGTGACGGTGCAGGCCCAGGTGCTGGCGCTGATCGCGGGGCTGGTGGCCGAACGCGGCCTCGCGCTGATGCTGATAAGTCACGACCTCGGCGTCGTTGCCGCGAGCTGCGCGCGGGTGGCGGTGATGTATGCCGGCACGATCGTCGAGGAAGCGCCCACCGCAGCCTTGCTGGCAAACCCGCGCCATCCCTATGCGCAGGGCCTGATCGCCGCGGTGCCCGACCTCGACAACCCGACTCACAAGCCGCGCGGCATTCCCGGCAGCATCCCCAGCCTGCTCGCGCCGCCCACCGGCTGCCGCTTCCATCCGCGCTGCCCGCTGGCCAGCGAGGTCTGCCGCACCACCAAGCCGGCGCTGCGCGAGCTTGCCCCGGCGCATCGCGTCGCCTGCCACCACGCCACGCCATGAATACGCCGCCGCTGCTGCACGCCACCGGCCTGGCGAAAACCTACGATCTGCCGCGCACGGCATTCCAGCCGGCGCGCCAGCTGACGGCCGTGGCGGATGTCGAGCTGTCGCTGCCACCCGCCGGCACGCTCGGCCTGGTGGGGGAAAGCGGCTGCGGCAAGTCCACCCTGGCGCGCTTGCTGCTGCGGCTGATGCCGCTCAGCGCCGGACGCATCGTGTTCAATGGCCAGGACATCACGAACCTCGATGAAGCGGCCCTTCGCCCGTTGCGCCGTCGCATCCAGCTGGTGCACCAGAACCCCTCCGCCGCGCTCGACCCGCGCCTGACAGTGGCGGCCGCGGTGGCCGAGCCGCTCGTCATCCAGCGCATGGCCCGCGGCGCCGAACTGCGCGACCGCGTCGCAGCCCTGCTGGCCGAGGTCGGGCTCGGCGCCGAATTTCTCGGCCGCTACCCGCATGAATTGTCGGGCGGCCAGAAGCAGCGCGTCTGCATCGCCCGCGCGCTTGCACCGGAGCCGCAGGTGCTGGTGCTCGACGAACCGACCAGCGCGCTCGATGTCAGCGTACAGGCGCAGATGCTCGACATGCTGGTGGAGCTGCGCGCCCACCGCGGCCTCGCCTATCTCTTCATCAGCCATAACCTCGCGGTGGTACGCCAGATATGTGCCGAAGTGGCGGTGATGTATCTTGGCCGGATCGTCGAGCAGGGCAGCGCGGAGCAGGTCTTCATCGCGCCGCAGCATCCCTACACGCAGGCGCTGTTGGCCTCGGTGCCGCGCCTCGCCGTGTCAGGTGCGCCGCCACCGGCCGCGCCGGGCGAACCGCCCAACCCGGCTGCGCCGCCGCCGGGCTGCCCGTTCCATCCGCGATGCGGGCGCGCCGAGGCTGCTTGCCGCGTGGGCGCGCCGCCGCCGATGGTGAAAGGCCTCGCATGTCCGCCGGTGCGTGCTGAAAGTCTTTCCCGGGTGCAATAAACGGCGTGGCCCCGCTTCGTGTAGCGAGCGCGGAGTTCAGGTCGGCTACCGAGCAGCCGCCGACCTTCGCTCCGGCCGGGATCCTGAGTGA
>CAMDQJ010000125.1 GCA_945905835.1 Asaia bogorensis | reverse complement strand
ATCGTCGACGAAGGCGCCGCCAAGGCTGCCGTCGAGACGGGCGAGGGCAACATCATGCATCGCGGCATCGGCGCCGTGGTCGGCTATGCCGGCGAACAGCCCGTGGTTGCCGACTGGCGCGTGGTCAAGTTGAGCGACGGCGTCTTCACTGGCACAGGTCCGTTCTACGGTGGCGCCAAGTTCCAGATCGGGCCGATGGCGCTGGTCACCGACGAGGCGAGCGGCGTGTCGGCCGTGCTGGCTTGCAAGCGCGTCCAGGCGGCCGACCAGGAGATGTTCCGCGCCGTCGGCGTCGAGCCCAGCCAGGTGCCGATCCTTTGCCTGAAATCGACGGTGCATTTTCGCGCCGACTTCCAGCCGATCGCCGAAACCATCCTGGTGGTGCAGTCGCCCGGCGCGCATATCACCGATCCGGTCGAGATGCCCTACAAGCACCTGCGCAAGGGCATCAGGCTACGGCCAATGGGACCTGTACACGCCGCTAGTGCTTGAGTGAAGGCCGCAGCGCCCAGACCAGCGGCACGGTAACGAGCGCCACGCAGGCCACGACGCTCATCGCCGTGATCAGGCCGACGACGTCGCCCAGCATGCCGAACAGGAACGGCCCGACGGCGCCGGCGGCCGAGCCGCCGGTATAGAAGATCGCGAAGGCACGCGTGCGTTTCTCAGGGCTGACGAACTCCGGCACGGTGCCATAGAGCACCGACGAGGTGCCGTTCAGCATCAGGCCGACCGCCGGCAGCGGCAGCAATGCCATCGGCAGGGGCAGCGGCAACATGGCGAGGATCAGAACCGTGGTCGCGGCCTCAGTCAGGATCACCGAGGGCACGAAGCCGATGCGCACGCCGACCCATCCCATCACCAGCTTGCCGGCAGCACCACCGGCGAACAGCAGCGATAGGCCAAGGCCGATGGTCGGCAGATCGGCCCCCTTGTCGCGCAGCAGGAACGGCAAAAAGATCAAGAATCCTGTGCGCACCAGATCGTCGGCGATATGGATCGAGAACAGCAACCAGTAAGCCCCGGGCCGGTCCCGTCCGGCGACTTGCTTGCCGTCGGTGGCGTGCGATACCGCGACGGGATGCAGTGTCGCCAGAATCACGCCAGCGCCCACCACGGCCAGGGCTGCCATGACGATCAGCCCGTCGCGCCAGCCGATCGCGGCCGCGATCAGTGCGAAGACGGCCGGCAACGCCATCTTCCCGAGATCGCCGGTGAAATTGTAGGTGCCGAGCGCAGTGCGTGAGCGCGTGCCGGCGAAGGCCGAGGCCACGAGGCTCGACGCGATGGGATGCTGCGTGCTGCCGCCGAGGCCTGCCAGCAGCAGGCCTGCGACGACGCCGTAAAGCGAGCCTGTGAACCCCGCGATAAGATAGCCGACGGCGATCAAGGCTGTACCGAGCGCCAGCACGTGCACGCCGCCAAAACGGCCGGCCAGCATGCCCGACGGTATCTGGCCCGATGCCATGGCGCCGGAATAGACGGTCTTCAGCGCACCGGTGGGGCGGTGTAACTCAGGCCGAACTGCGCCTGTAGCAGCGGGTAGAGGGCGTTCAGAAGGTCGGTGAAGCCGTCATGCAGGCCATGGATCCCACCGCACACCGCCAGGGTACGACGACCTGAGGCGGGGGAGGCGGCGATGACCGACATGTTACGGAGATATTACTACCGGCCCGGCATGCGGTCGAACCAAAAGCCGATCTGCTGCTGGAAATCGTTTTCCGCAACAGCGGTATCCGGCATGAAAATGGGCTTGCCGTTGCGCGGATAACGCACGCTCGATAGCCTTGCATAGCGTGTGTCGGAATGGTGGAAGCCCAGCACCTCGCCCTGGCGGCGGTGGAAGACGAACTCGTGAATACTGCGAAAGCCGACGAGGCTCAGCACGTAGCGGCCGTCAGGGCCATCCTCGGCCATCTGCTTCACCGGAATATCGCGGCCGCCATTGCTCAGCCCCATGATACTGAAGGCTTCCGGCGCCATCATCGAATCGCGACCGCTTTTCTGCAGCCAGATGATCATGCGATCGGCGCGCGGCGCCACGGCGAAGCTCTTGCGAGGCTTGAACATCTCGACGACCGGGGTGCAACCGGCGGCCGGCAGCGCAAGCGACGCTCCCAGCAGCGAGCGGCGGGTAAATGACGCTGCCACTCTCACTCCTGTTCGGTCTTGTCCATGTCGACGATCAGCGGCGCGATGGTTTCCAGCCGGCCGGCACGCAGCGCCCGGAAGAAGCAATTATGCCGCCCGGTGTGGCAGGCCGCACCCGTTTGGTCGACCAGCACCAGCAGCGTATCGCCGTCGCAATCGATGCGCAGGTCGACAAGAGTCTGGATGTGGCCCGACGTGTCGCCCTTGCGCCACGGTGCCTGGCGCGAGCGCGACCAGTAGCAGACACGGCCTGTGCGCATGGTTTCGGCCACGGCGTCGCGGTCCATCCAGGCCATCATCAGGACTTCGCCTGAATCGTGTTGCTGGGCGATGGCGGGCACGAGGCCCTTGTCATCGAACTGAATGGCGCCGAGGGCCGCCGTGACAGCACTCGGCAGGTAGGTGGTGACGGTTGCGGGCATAGCTTGGCCTCGATGAGGAACGGGGCGTATAATCGGAGCTTACCTGCTTGGCAAATCGGGATTGTTGTGAAGAAAACGGCCAAAGCCGCCGCTGTCGCCCACGACCACGATCATTGCGTCGAGGACGCGCTCGCGGCCGCCGACAGGCTATGCAGCGAGAAGGGCCTGCGCTTCACACCGCTGCGCCGCCGCGTGCTCGAACTGGTATGGTCGGGCCATAAGCCGGTCGGCGCCTATGCGCTGCTCGATCGGTTGCGCGACGAGGATCTCGGCTCGGCGCCGCCCACGGTCTACCGCGCGCTTAATTTCCTGATCGAGAATAGACTCATCCACAGGATCGAGCGCATGAACGCCTTCATCGGCTGCAGCCATCCCGGCGAGAGCCATCGCGGCTTCTTCTTGATGTGTGCCGACTGCGGCAACGCCGAGGAACTCGAAAGCGCCGTTGTCGCCGAGACCATCGTCGCCAGCGCCGGCAAACGCGGCTTCACCGCGCGCGACATGACCCTGGAAGTGACCGGCGTCTGCTCCGCCTGCCGCAAGGCCGCCTGATTACCTAGGCGTTGTGCGCCCGGTTCAACCGGTCGAAGCCCTCGGCGATATCGGTCTTCAGATCCTCGACATCCTCGAGCCCGATATGGACGCGCAGGATCTGCTTGCTCTCGGGCCACGGCACGGCCGTGCGGTACTGGCCGGGATGCGCGGGGATCATCAGGCTCTCGTAGCCGCCCCAACTCGCGCCCATGCCGAAGATCGACATGCCGTCCAGCATCGAGGCCAGCGCGTTCTTGCTGTAGCCGTCGCGCAGCGTGAAGGAGAAGAGGCCGGACGAACCCTGGAATTGCCGCTTCCAGTTTTCGTGGCCGGGGCAATCGGGCAGCGCCGGATGCAGCACCTTGTCGACCTCGGGCCGCGTCTTCAGCCAGTTGGCGATGTGGAGTCCGCTCTTCTCATGATGGCGCAGGCGCACGCCCATGGTGCGAAGCCCGCGCAGCGCGAGGTAGCAGTCGTCGGGCGCGGCATGAAAACCGAAACTCTGGCAGGCCGTCTTGGCCGTCTCGAACATCGCGCGCGTGGCGCAGGAGATGATGCCCATCATCGCGTCGGAGTGGCCGACGATGTACTTGGTGCCGGCATGGATCGACAGATCGCAGCCGTGGTCGAACGGCTTGAAGTAAAGTGGTGTCGCCCAGGTGTTGTCGATCAGCACCGCGGCACCATGCTTCTTGGCGACGGCTGCAGTGGCGTCGACGTCTTGCACTTCGAAGGTCTGCGAGCCCGGCGCCTCGAGATAGACGACCTTGGTATTGGGCCGCATCAGCTTCTCGATGCCGGCGCCGATCATGGGATCGAAGAAGGTCGTCTCGACGCCGAAGTTCTTGAGCGTGGTGTTGGCGAAGCGGCGGGCGGGGCCATAGGCGTTGTCGGTGATCAGCATGTGGTCGCCGGTCTTGAGAAAGCCCACGATCGCGCCGGTCACGGCGGCGAGGCCGGACTGCACAGCGATTGAACGGTGCGCGCCCTCGATGGCGGCAACGGCGTCCTCGAGCGCCTTCTGCGTCGGCGTGCCGTTACGGCCGTAGCCAAAGCCCTCGAACGGCACGCGGTTCTCGAACTTCGCCATGGTTGGCGAGAGGATCGTCGAGGCGTGATAGACCGGCGGATTAACGATGCCGAAATTATTCTCGGGGTCGCGGCCAGCGACGGCGAGGATGGTGTCGGGACGGGTGAAGGTCTTCTTGGTGCTGCTCATGCCTTCACTATGGCACAGGCCTTAGAGTGGCGGCCAGCGATAGAGGTCGGGCCACAGCACGCGCGGATCCTGCAGCGTTTTGGCTTCAGTGCGCACGGAGCGAAATCCCGCCTTGCGATAGGTCGCGAGCGCCTTGGGGTGATCAACTGTATTGGTGTTGAGCATGAGCTTTTCTATGCCCTGCGCGAAAGCGCGCTCGATCGCGCGGTCGAGCAGCCAGGGACCGACGCGCCAGCCGATATAGGGCAGCGTGAGCCCGAAGAAGGCGAGCTCGTCGTCATCGAGTTCAAAGAAGCCGACCAGCTCGCCGCCTTCGCGCGCGATGTGCAATTCGTGGGTCGGCTTGGCCAGAATCTCGGCGATCGCGGTGCCGGATACCAAGCGGCGTTCGTACCAAAGCCAGGGCCGGCCGACCTTGTCGTAGAGCTCACGATAGAGCGCGACGGTCGGAGAGCGTTCGTGGGTGATCTTGAGGGCAAGCGCCAATGCAGGCATCTGGCCGCATTGCGTCCAGTCGGCGCGCCTCATCTCCAGATGCGTGATGGTGACCGCCAGCAGGCCGTCGGCGCGGGGCGGCGGCTGGTGGCCGAAGAGATCAGGGCCCGGTGACGATGGGTGTGTCGGCACGTCCGCCCCATTCAGTCCATGAGCCGTCGTAGATCGCGGCTTCCGGCGCGCCGGTCAGATAAAGGCCGAGCCCGACGACACACGCCGTGACTCCCGAGCCGCAGCTCGCCGTAACCTTCTTCGATGGATCGATGCCGGAGGCCGCAATGCGCGTCTTGATCTTGTCGGCCGGCAGCATGGTGCCGGTCGCAGGATCGATCAGGTCGTTGTAAGGCAGGTTGAAGGCGCCGGGCATGTGGCCGGAGCGCAGGCCGGCACGAGGCTCAGGGGCTTCGCCCCGGAAACGCGCCGCTGCGCGGGCATCGACGATCTGCTCGCGCTTGCTGTCGAGAAGGCTCTTCACGTCGTCGACCGAGCGGACAAGCGCGTTGTCCAGCCGCGCGGTGAAGTGACGGTCGCGCGGTACGGTCGGATCGTCGGTGACGGGCCGGCCTTCCTTCAGCCACTTGGGCAAGCCGCCGTCGAGCACGGCCACGTCCTTGTGGCCCATGGCACGGAACATCCACCAGACGCGGGCAGCGCCCGTCATCGGCGTGGTGTCGTAGATCACGATCTTGTTGCCGTCGCCCAAGCCGAGCTTGCGCACGCGCGAGGAGAATTTCTCCGGCGATGGCATCATGTGCGGCAGCGGACTCGCGCTGTCGCAGATATCGTCGATGTCGAAGTAGACGGCTCCAGGAATGTGCTGGGCGGTGAACTCTGCCTTGGGATCGCGCTTCTGCGCCGGCAAATAGAACGAGCCGTCGACGATGCGCACATCGGGCGCGTTCAGATGCTCGGCCAACCATTCCGTACTGACGAGTGCGTCGGGTCTTGCGTAAGCCATCGAACGTTTCCTCTTTCTTGTTCCTCTCCCCCGCTAGGGGGAGAGGAGAATGACTACGGAAGAGCAATGATGAAGCGACGGTTCATCTTGCCCTTGTTCTCGATCTTGGTGCATTCGACGCGGCCGATCTCGGCGGTCTGCGCGACATGGGTGCCGCCGCAGGCCTGCAGGTCGACGCCTTCGATGGCGAGCAGGCGAACACGGCCGGCGCCCATCGGCGGGCGCACGCTCATGGTCTTCACCAGCTCGGGCCGGGAGTTCATCTCTTCATCGGTGATCCATTGCGGGACCACGGGACGGTCGACGGCGAGGACCTTGTTGATCTCCTCGGTCACCCATTCCTTGAGCGGCACGTCGCCTTCAAGGTTGAAGTCGAGGCGGCTTTTGTCGGCGCCGACCTGGCCGCCGGTCACACTGCCCTTGATGACGGCCGACATGACATGCAGCGCGGTGTGCATGCGCATGTGGCAATAGCGGCGATCCCAGTCGAGCACGGCATGGACTTTCGTTCCCACGACAGGCTTGGGCGCGTCGGGAGCCAAGACGTGCAGCACATCACCGCCGTCGGCCTTCAGCGCGTCAACGATCCTGGCCTCGCCGCCGTCCCAGCGCAGCGTGCCGGTGTCGCCGGGCTGCCCGCCGCCGGTGGGGTAGAAGATGGTGCGATCCAGCCGCACGCCGCGCTCTTCGAGCGCGGTCACGGTGGCGTCGGTTTCCTTGAGGTAGGAATCTTGCCGGAAGAGTTCTTCGACCATGGAGGGGATTTAGTCTCTCGCCAGTCGCGCCGCAACTTGCCGCGCCGTCGGCATGGAGGGTGCGGCGCCCAGCTTCTCGACGGCCCAGGACGAGGCGGCGATGGCATAGCGCGCGGCCTCGACCGGGGTCGCACCGTTCACCAGACGGGCCGCCAGGGCGCCGACGAAGCAGTCGCCGGCGCCCGTCGTGTCGACGACGCGGACTTTGTGGCCGGGCAGGGCGGCCGCCGCTTCGGCCGTGACGACCACGGCACCACGTGCACCAAGGGTCGCGATAACGGCACGCGGTCCCTTGGCCCGCAACTTCTGGCAGGCCTCCACGACGGTCTTCATGGCACTGGTCGCGCGCAGCTTCATTCCGGAGGCCTGAGACAGTTCGACTTCGTTGACGATGGCGATGTCGACGCATTTCAACAAACGCGTCGTGTGCGGCACCATCGGCGCGAGGTTGAGAACGGTCCGCGCGCCGGCGGCACGGGCCTGGGCGAGCACGGTCATGGTCGTGGCCACCGGAGTCTCGAACTGAGCAACCCAGACCTCGTCGCGTTGCGGCAGCTGGCGGATCATCGCCCGCGTGAAATGCATATTGGCGCCAGAGGCCACGGTGATGGCGTTGTCGCCGCCGGCCACCTGGATCAAGGCGATGCCGGTCGACTGATCACCAACAACGCGCACGCCGGAGCTGTCGACGTCGTTGTCGGCAAGAAAGGCACGCAAGCTGTCGCCGAAGGCATCGCGGCCGATCGCGCCCACCAAGGCGGTGGGAGCGCCCAGCCGCGCCGCGGCGATCGCCTGGTTCAATCCCTTGCCGCCGGGCAGGAACGACACCGTGGCGCCGAGCAGCGTCTCGCCGGCGACCGGCCGCCGTGCACTCTGCACGACGACATCCATGTTGAGGCTGCCGCAGACAACGACCCGACTCATCGCGACCGCCTCACTTCATCCAGGGCGGCAGCGGTAGGTTCTTCTCACGCAGGAAGGCGGGGTTGAACAGCTTGGACTGATAGCGCTGCCCGCCGTCGGCGAGGATGGTGACGATGGTCTTGCCGGGACCGAGCAGGCGCGCGAGCTTCATAGCGCCCACGATATTGATCGCCGTCGAGCCGCCGAGCACCAAGCCTTCATGTTCGATTAAGTCGAACAGCACCGGCAGCGCTTCCTCGTCGGTGACCTGCAAGGGGATATCGATCGGCACGTCCTTGAGGTTGGCCGTCACGCGACCCTGGCCGATGCCTTCGGTGACCGAATTGCCCTCGGCCTTGAGTTCGCCCTTGGCGTACCAGTTGTAGAGCACCGACCCCATGGGATCGCTGAGCGCGATCTTGACTGCTTTGTTCCGCTCCTTGAGGGCCAGCGCCACACCACCCAACGTGCCGCCGCTGCCGACCGAGCAGGTGAAGCCGTCAACCTTGCCGTCGGTCTGGTCCCAGATCTCCTTGCCTGTTGTGCGGTAATGGCCTTCGCGGTTGGCGACGTTGTCGAACTGGTTGGCCCAGATCGCACCGTTCGGCTCCTTGGCAGCGATCTCCTTGGCCAGGGTCTCGGAGTAGCGCACGTAGTTGCCGGGATTGGCATAGGGCAAGGCAGGCACCAGGCGAAGGTCGGCGCCGCAGAGGCGCAGCATGTCCTTCTTCTCCTGGCTCTGGGTCTCGGGCATGACGATGACCGAGCGGTAGCCGCGCGCATTGGCGACCAGGGCAATGCCGATGCCGGTGTTGCCGGCCGTGCCCTCGACGATCACGCCGCCCGGGCGCAACTGGCCACGTTTCTCGGCATCTTCGATGATGGCGAGCGCAGCGCGATCCTTGACCGAACCGCCGGGGTTGAGAAATTCCGCCTTGCCGTAGATGTCGCAACCCGTCGCTTCCGACGCGGCACGCAGTTTGATCAACGGCGTGTTGCCGATGCTGTCGATAAATCCTGCCCGGACGTTCATGGTGCCCGCTTCTCGTCTCTACCCTGTGCCCCGCCACAGCGACCGTAGACAGGGAGCGGGGCGGCGCGCAACCGGCTAGCGCCAGCGGTTTCGCAATTCCTCGCGATGCAGCGCCAGCCACTGCAGCGCGATGATGGCGCCGGCATTCTCGACCTCGCCGCGGCCGAGCAAGGCCATGGCTTCGTCGAAGGACATGACCTTGACCAGAATGTCCTCGCCTTCGGAGGCCAGTCCGAAAACGCCGCCGGCCTTCGTCGTGTCGGTCCGGCCGATGAACAGCCGGCAGCATTCCGACATGGCGCCGGGGCTCAGCATGGCGCTGTAGATCTGTATGGTGTCGGTAACGGTGAGGCCGGTTTCCTCCACGACTTCGCGGCGGACGAGATCCTCGGGACTTTCACCTTCCTCGATGATTCCGGCCGCGACTTCCCAATTCCACGGATGCCGTCCGGCGACATAGGCGCCGGCGCGGAACTGGCGGATGAGCACGACCTCGTCTCGCTTGGGATCGTAGGGCAGGACCGCGCCGGCCTGGCCGCGCTCGAAGACCTCGCGGCTGATGATGCCGCTCATGCCACCCTGAAAGAGGCTGTGCCGGAAGAAATAGCGGCCAACCTTGAAATAGCCCTGGAAGGCCACCTCGTGGCGGACCAGCTCGACCTTCTCGTTGGCGCGATCGATTTCGCTCATTGCCGAACTCCGGCTGCAAAAGGGGCCGCCCTCGCGAGAGAGCGGCCCCAAGTGGCTCCGGAGGTAGGACTCGAACCTACGACCGGGCGATTAACAGTCGCCTGCTCTACCGCTGAGCTACTCCGGAATAGATATCGTCGCGGCGGCGGTATCGGCCCGCGAAGGCGCGGTGTTTTGACAGAGCGCCCCAGTGCAAGCAAGGGGCGTGATTCGAGGGGAAAATGGAGGCCTGGGCCGGAATCGAACCGGCATACGTGGATTTGCAGTCCACTGCGTAACCATTCCGCCACCAGGCCGCGCGCAGAAACGGCGGCTGCTATACTCATGGCCGGCAATGGGGGTCAAGCTGGCCGCGACTCGGCGTCCTTTGACGCTGTTGCCGGCCGCCGCCTATAAATGCCGCGCATGTTCAGGGATTCCCGATGACGGATTTCGCGCTGGCCCGCCGCAACATGGTCGAAGGCCAGCTCAGGCCCAATCGCGTGACCAACGCCGCCCTGCTGGAAGCGATCGGCGAACTACCACGCGAGCGTTTCCTGCCGGACGCCCTGCGCTCGGTCGCCTATGCCGACGACGACGTGCCGCTCGGCGGCGGCCGGTTCCTGATGGAGCCCATGGTACTGGGCCGCCTGGTGCAGGCGCTGCAACCTGCTGCCGGCCACAGCGCCCTGGCCGTGGCCTCCGGCCGGGGCTATGGCGCGGCCCTGCTGGCCCGGCTGGTGAAGTCAGTGGTCGCCCTCGAAGGCGACGCAAGCTTGGCCCAGGCCGCCGGCCAGACGATCAAATCCCTGGGCATAGGCAATGTCCGCCAACTCGCCGGCAAGCCCGACGAAGGCGCCCCCGAATCGGCGCCCTACGACCTCATTCTGATCGAAGGCGCCGTCCGCCTGATCCCACAGGCTCTGCTCGACCAGCTGGCCGAGGGCGGCCGTTTGGCCGCGGTCGTGGCCGGCCCGCCGGCGACGATGGGTGTGGCCAATCTAGTGGTCAAGTCGGGTGGGGTAACATCCAGTCGCCCGCTGTTCGAGGCCGGCACACCCGCCTTGCCGGGCTTTGCGTCACCGCCGCGATTTACGTTCTAGGGCATGTCCTCAATTAAGCCAGATTGCAGAGGCGGCGAGGTAGATTGCGGCGAGGAAGTTGCGCGCCGTTTTGTCGTAGCGTGTTGCGATGGCGCGGAGTTGCTTGAGCTTGCAGAAGAAGTTCT
>CAMDQJ010000124.1 GCA_945905835.1 Asaia bogorensis | reverse complement strand
TGCCGGCGATGTCCGGCGCCGAGCCGTGCACCGGCTCGAACATCGAGGGGAACTTGCGCTCCGGATTGATGTTTCCCGACGGCGCCACGCCGATCGAACCGGTCAGCGCCGGGCCGAGGTCGGAAAGGATGTCGCCGAACAGGTTGGAGCCGACCACGACGTCGAACCAGTCCGGATTGCGCACGAAATGCGCCGTCAGGATGTCGATGTGATACTGGTCGGTCTTGATGTTGGGATAGTTCTTTTTCATCGCGTCGAAGCGCTCGTCCCAGAACGGCATGGTGTGGATGATGCCGTTCGACTTGGTGGCCGAGGTCACGTGCTTCTTCTTGCCCTTGCTCGCGAACTCGAAGGCGAACTTCATCACGCGATCGCAGCCCTTGCGCGTGAAGACCGCCTCTTGGACCGCGAACTCGTTCTCGGTGCCCTGGAACATGCGGCCGCCCAGGGTCGAATACTCGCCCTCGGTGTTCTCGCGCACGACCCAGAAGTCGATGTCGCCCGGCTTGCGGTTGGCCAGCGGCGACGGCACGCCCTCGAACAGGCGCACGGGACGGAGGTTCACGTATTCGTCGAAGTCGCGGCGGATCGGGATCAGCAGGCCCCACAGCGAGACGTGATCGGGCACGCCCGGCCAGCCGACGGCGCCCAAAAAGATGCTCTCGAAGGCCTTGAGCTGCTCCATGCCGTCTTCCGGCATCATCTTGCCGGTCTTCAGGAAACGATCGCACGACCAGTCGAAATCGGTGAATTGCAGTTCGAAGCCGAAGCGCCGCCCGGCGGCTTCGAGCACGCGCACGCCCTCCGGCAGAACTTCCTTGCCGATTCCGTCTCCCGGAATGAGCGCGATCTTGTGCTTGGCCATTATTTCCTCCCGCTAGCGCGCCGCACCCTATCAGTCGCTCCGTGCGAGGCAAGACAGGCCGGCTTGGCGCTTCGTCGCGGGCAGGCGTAGGCAAGCCCGGCGGCACGGTGACGGTCTATGTCGCCGAGGGCTGCGGGAAATTCGTCGGCAGCGCGCGCAACGACATCACGACCAGGAGCTGGGGATCGACCGTGCCCGGCACCATCGCTTTCGTGACACCGGCTCCAGATTGCGCGGCGCCTCCGGCGGCGCCGCCGGCGGCCGCTGCCACGCCACCCGCCCGTCCCACTCCACCGGCCGGCCCAAGCCCGATGATCGCCTGGGAGGCCCGCGTCAGGACCTACGCTGCCGCCCTGCCCGAGCCGCTGCCCGGTTGGACGCCGCAGCCGCCAGCCACGAGCGTCGAGAACTCGGCGATGATGGGACGCGAGGTGACGGCCTACCGAATCTACCGCATCGGCAGCCATCCGGCCGGCCTCAACAGCGTCGACATCTCGATCTCCAACAACCCCGACGGCACGGCGCGCTATCCCATCGAGCTGTGGAACAGCGAGGCCAAGCGCAAGGAAGCGGGCGCCACGATGCTGAAGCTCGCCGGACGCGATGCGATGGAGAGCAAGAGCCCGGCGGCCGAAGCGATCAAGTCGATCTACTTCCTGACCAAGAGCAATCTCTTCGTCTCGGTGACGTGGCAGGAGCCGCACATGACCCGCGACAAGGCGCTGGAATACGTGAAGGTGCTCAACTTCGCCAAGATCGAGGCGCTCGCGACCAAGTAGGTCCCGACCGCCGTGCGGAAGCCGGAACGGTTGCCCCGTCGCGGCTCCGCCGCCATCATGAACGCTCGTTCAGGATGGAGTAGCCATGTCCTTCGACCTCAAGATCACCCGCGGCACCATCGTCGACGGCACCGGCACGCCGGGTTTCGTGGGCGACGTCGGGATCAAGGACGGCAAGGTCGTGGCGATGGGCAAGGCTGAAGGGCCCGCGACGACGACCATCGACGCCACGGGACGCGTGGTCGCCCCGGGCTTTGTCGACGTGCACACCCATTACGACGCCCAGATCCTGTGGGACCGCATGCTCAGCATCTCGCCGTGGCATGGCGTGACCACGACGGTGATCGGCAATTGCGGTTTTGGCGTCGCGCCGACCAAAGCGGCGCATCGCAAGCTCATCCTGCAGACCCTGGAGAAGGTCGAGGGCATGAGCCTCGACGCGCTCGAGGCGGGCCTGGGCGATGCCTGGCCGTTCGAGACCTTCCCGCAGTACCTCGACACGGTCGAGAAGCGTGGCTCGGCGATCAACGTCGCCGTCCTGTTCGGCCACACGCCGCTGCGCCTCTATGTCATGGGCGAGGCCTCGACCGAGCGCGCCGCAACCGCCGACGAGATCGGCACGATGTAGAAGCTAATGCGCGAGGCGATGGAGGCCGGCGCCATCGGCTTCGGCACATCGATGTCGGTCAGCCACAACGGCTATGCCGGCAAGCCGGTGCCGAGCCGGCAGGCGACCTTCGAGGAGATGGAGCAACTGGTCTCTGTCATGGGCGAGATCAAGCGCGGGTTGATGCAGATCACCATCGGCCGCGAATTCTCGACCAAGCACATGGCGGAGGTCAGCCGCAAGCACGGCATCGCCGTCACCTGGACTGCGCTGCTCTCTCATCTCTATGGACCGGGCGGCCATCGCAAGCAGCTTGACCTCGCCGCCGAGCAGCGCAAGTCGGGCGCGATGGTGATCCCGCAGGTGAGCTGCCGGCCGCTCAATTTCGAATTCACCTTCGCCGAGCCATTCATCTTCGACGTCATGAAATTCATGAACGAGCTCGCCATGGCCGAAGCCAAGGCGCCGGGCACGCGCCGCCGCGCCTATGCCGATCCCGCGTGGCGCGAGAAGCTGCGCAGCGAAGTGACGCCGCTTTTCCAGCGCTGGTGGGATCGCGTGGTCATCGCCTGGGCGCCCTCGCACAAGGAGCTCGAGGAGCAGCCGCTCACCGAAGCCGCCGCCCGGCTCGGCAAGGATCCGGTCGATCTCGCCCTCGACATCGCGCTCGCCAGCGACCTGCAGGCGCGCTTCCGCATGGCGGTGATGAACTTCGACGAAGGCGAAGTGGCCGAACTCATCACCGATCCCAACACCATCATCGCGCTGTCCGATGCCGGCGCGCATGCCAGCCAGCTTTGCGACGCCTGCTACGCCACCTACCTACTTGGCCACTGGGTACGCGACAAGAAAACCTTCACGATCGAGCAGGCGGTGCACAATCTGACGCAACGCCCGGCCGAGATGTTCGGCATCACCGACCGCGGCGTGCTGGCCGAGGGCCGGCCGGCCGACATCGTGGTGTTCGATCCCAGGACCGTGGGTCCGGGGCCGCTGAAGCGCGTCTACGACCTGCCGGCGGGCGCCGACCGGCTGGTGTCCGATGCCAGCGGCATCGACGCGGTAATCGTGAACGGCAGGGTCGTGCGGCAGAACAACAAGGACGCCTTCGGCGCCGATGACAAGCTGCCGGGCCGCCTGCTACGTCATGGCCGTGCCGCCTAGAAAATCGAAAGGGAGAGAAGCATGATCCACGTCATCGCCATCATCACCGCCAAGCCCGGCAAACGCGACGAAATCCTCAAGAACTTCAAGGCCAACGTACCTGCAGTGCACGCCGAAAAGGGCTGCATCGAGTACGGTGCCACCGTCGACGTCGAGGGCGGACCGTATGCCAAGTTCGGCGCCGACGCCTTCGTGGTGGTCGAGAAGTGGGAGAGCATGGACCACCTCAAGGCCCACGGTGCCTCGGAGCACATGAAGGCCTATGGCGCCAAGAACAAGGATCTCGTCGCCAATCGCGCGGTCCACGTGCTGCAGAACGCTTGATCGGCGAAAGCGACGTCGCCGCCTACGACCGCGACGGCGTCGTCTGCCTGCGCGGCCAGTTCGGGGCGGGCTGGGTCGAACGCATGCGCGCGGCGCTCGAGCGCGATCTTGCTTCGCCCGGCCCGAACGCCACCAACTTCGCCGAAGGCAGCAGCGCCGGAAAATTCTTCGGCGACATGTACATGTGGCGGCACGATCCCGAGTTTCGCGCCGCCGCGCTCGACTCGCCGGCGCCGGCCATCGCCGCGCGCCTCATGCGCTCCGATTCGGCCGATTTCTTCTACGACCAGCTCTTCGTGAAGGAACCCGGTACGGCGCATCCGACACCGTGGCATCAGGACCAGCCCTACTGGCCGGTGAAGGGCTGGCAGATCGCCTCGGTGTGGATCGCACTGGATGACATCGATCGGAGCAACGGCGCCGTGGAGTTCGTCGCTGGTTCGCACAGCTGGGGCGTCAATTACCGGCCAACGCCGTTCCGCAAGGGCCACGAGATCAAGTTCACCTCGAGCGACCTGGTGCAAATTCCCGACATCGATGCCGAGCGCGACAAGTACGACATCAAGTCGTGGGAAATGCAGCCCGGCGACTGCCTGGTCTTTCACGCCATGATCGTCCATGGCGCACCGGGCAATCTCACCCCCGGCGCCCGCCGCCGCGGTCTGTCGCTGCGCTATACCGGTGACGATGCCCGCTACGACCCGCGGCCGGGGACGTTCCAGTTTCCTTATAAGCCTGATCTGGTGGCCGGCGCGCCGATGACGTGCGAGCTGTTTCCGCGCGCTTGGATAAAACGACATCAATAATATTGATTAATATCAATAAATTGAAATATATTTCCCAGAATCTACGAGATGCGCCCTTCGGCGGTGCGCAGATCGCTCGTGCGGGCTGCGCTGACCGCCAGGATGATCTCGATTGCCCGCACGATGTCGTCGAGCGCCATGGACGGCGCCCCGCCCAGCCGGGCAGCCTGCTCCGGCACGTAGGGGACGTGCAGGAAGCCGCCGCGCATGGGAATGGGATGGCCGGCGGCGATGTCCATCAGGGCATAGAAGATGTGATTGCAGACGAAGGTGCCGGCGGTGTTGGACACGGCGGCCGGCAGCCCCGCCTTGCGCATCTCGGCGACGCAGGCCTTGATCGGCAGCGTGGCAAAATGCGCCGCCGGTCCGTCGGCCACCACCGGCTTGTCGATCGGCTGCTTGCCGTCATTGTCGCGGATGCGCGCGTCCTGGACGTTGATCGCCACCCGCTCCAGGCAAAGCTCGGTGCGGCCGCCCGCCAGGCCGACGCATAGCACGAGGTCGGGCTTGGTATCGTCGATCGCCGCGCGCAGCAGGCGCGCCGAGTGGGCGTAGGAGCACGGCAGCTCGGCGGTATGGATCTGCAGCCCGCCGATGCGCTTCTTCAGCCGGGCGACGGCCAGCGACGAGGGATTGACGCTGTCGCCGGCGAACGGCTCGAAGCCGGTGACGAGTGCTTTCAACGGCTACTTGGCGGCGTCGACCGCGCGGCGCGCCATGACGCCCACGAGATGCGCGCGATACTCGGCGCTGGCGTGGATGTCGCTGTTCAGGCCATCGGCCGGGATCTTGATGTCCTTGATCGCCGCCGAGGAGAAATTCTTGGCCAGCGCGTCTTCCATCGCCTTGACGCGGAACACGGAGGGACCAGCGCCGGTAACCGCGACGCGCACGCCATCCTTGGTCTTGGCAACGAACACGCCAACCATGGCGTAGCGCGAGGCTGGATTGGGAAACTTCATGTAACCGGACTTCTCCGGCTTGGGAAAGCTGACCGAGGTGATCAACTCGCCATCGCCCAGCGCCGTCTCGAACAGTCCCTTGAAGAAGCTGTCGGCCGGAATTTTGCGGGTGTTGGTGGTGATGGTGGCGTTGAGCGCCACGACTGCCGCCGGGTAATCCGCCGCCGGATCGTTGTTGGCGACCGAGCCGCCCATGGTGCCGCGGTTGCGGACCTGCGGATCGCCGATATGGCCGGCGAGGTAGGCAAGTGCGGGGATGTTGCTCTTCACGTCGGCCGAGGTCGCGACGTCGGCGTGGCGGGTCATGCCGCCGATCGTGACGTTGGAACCCTCGAGCTTGATGCCGGCCAGTTCCTTGATGCCGGAAAGATCGACGACGTCGCTTGGCCGCGCCAGGCGCTGCTTCAGCGTCGGGATCAGCGTCATGCCGCCCGACATTGGGCGGGCTTCCGGCTTGCCCTTGAGGGCGGTCGCGGCGTCGGCCAGCGACTTGGGGCGGTGGTATGAGAAATCGTACATCGGGTTTCCTCCAATTACTCGGCGGCTTTGCGCTGCGCGCCCTGGATCGTCTGCCACACGTTCTGCGACGTGGCCGGCATAGGCACATGCGTGACGCCAAGCGGCGCCAGCGCATTGTGAACGGCGTTCATGACGGCGGCAGGTGCTGCGATCGCCCCTGCTTCGCCGCAACCCTTCACGCCCAGCGGATTGTGCGGACAGGGCGTGACCTTGTTAGCGAGCTTGAACGACGGCACGTTGTCGGCGCGCGGCATGGTGTAATCCATGTACGAGCCGCTCACGAGCTGGCCCGTGGCCTTGTCGTAGACGGCGTTTTCCATCAACGCTTGGCCGACGCCCTGGACGATGCCGCCATGGACCTGGCCGTCGACGACCATCGGATTGATGATGTTGCCGAAATCGTCGACCGCGGTGTGGGCGATGACCTCGACCACACCGGTGTCGGGGTCTATCTCGACCTCGCAGATCTGCGTGCCCGCCGGATAGACGAAGTTCGACGGGTCGTAGAAGGCATTCTCGTCCATGCCGGGCTCGAGCTCTTCCAGCGGATAGTTGTGCGGCACGTAAGCCGCGAACACCGCCGCCCCGAGCGGCACGGCCTTGTCGGTGCCGGCGACCTTGAAGGTGCCCTTCTCGAAGACGACGTCGGCCACCGAAGCCTCCATGAGATGGGCAGCGATCTTCTTGCCCTTGGCGATGATCTTGTCGGCCGCCTTTATGATGGCCGAACCGCCGACCGCCAGCGAGCGGCTGCCGTAGCTGCCCATGCCGAACGGCGTCGTCGCCGTGTCGCCATGGACGACCTCGATGGTCTCCATCGGAATACCGAGCTTTTCCGACAAGATCTGGGCGAAAGTCGTCTCATGGCTCTGGCCGTGGCTATGCGCGCCGGTCAGGATCTGGACGTTGCCCGTCGGGTTGAACTTGATCTGCGCCGACTCCCACTGGCCGACGCCGCCGCCGAGCTGGCCGATCACCCGTGACGGTCCCAGTCCGCAGGCCTCGATATAGGACGAGAAGCCGATGCCGCGCAGCTTGCCCCGCGATTTGGCCTCGGCGCGACGGGCCTCGAAGCCCTTGTAGTCGGCGATTTTCATCGCCTCGTCAATGATCGGCGGATAGTTGCCCGAATCGTACTGCAGCGCGACAGGCGTCTGATACGGGAAGGCCGTCGTCGGAATGAAGTTCTTGCGGCGCAACTCGGCCGCATCGATCTTCATCTCGGCCGCCGCCTTGCTGACGATGCTCTCGATCACGAACGTCGCCTCGGGCCGTCCGGCGCCGCGATAGGCGTCGACCGGAGCGGTATGTGTCAGCGCCGCCCGCACGTTGGCGTAGATCAACGGCGTCGTGTACTGGCCGGCCAACAGCGTGGCGTAGAGATAGGTCGGCACCGCCGTCGAGAAGGTCGAGAGATACGCGCCCATATTGGCGATGGTATCGACCTTGAGCGCCAGGAACTTGCCGTCCTTGTCGAGGGCGAGCTCGGCATGGGTGACGTGATCGCGGCCATGCGCGTCGGTCATGAACGATTCGGAACGCTCCGCCGTCCACTTGATCGGCCGGCCGACGCGGCTGGCCGCCCAAGTGACCATTGTCTCTTCGTTGTAGCAGAAGATCTTGCTGCCGAAGCCACCACCCACGTCGGGCGCAACCACGCGCAGCTTGTGCTCGGGGATGCCGAGCACAAAGGCCGACAGGATGAGGCGCAGCACGTGCGGGTTCTGCGACGTCGACCACAGCGTGTAGTTGCCCGTGCCCTTGTCGTAATCGGCCGCGGCGGCGCGTGGCTCCATGGCGTTGGGGATCAGGCGGTTGTTGACCAGGTCGAGCTTGGTGACGTGGGCTGCCTTGGCGAAGGCGGCGTCGACATCGGCTTTCACGCCGATTTCCCAGTCGTAGATCATGTTACCCGGCGCCTCGGGATGCACTTCGGGCATGCCCTTGTCGAATGCGCGGGCAAGATCGACGTTGGCCGGTTTGACGTCGTAGTCGACCTTGATCGCTTCGGCCGCATCCTTGGCTTCGTCGGCGCTGTTCGCCACGACCATGGCCACCGTGTCGCCGACATAGCGGACGGTATCGAGGGCCATGACGGGATGGCCCGGCGCCTTGTGCGGCTGGCCGTGCTTGTCCTTGACCACCCAGCCGCAGATCAGCCCGCCGACCTTGGCGTCGGCGGTATCCTTGCCGGTAAAGATCTCGACCACGCCCGGCATCGCCTTGGCGGCCGCCACGTCGATGCTCTTGATCTTGGCATGGGCATGCGGCGAACGCAGAAAGTAGGCGTAGGTCGCGCGCGCGAGAGGCAGGTCGTCGACATAGCGGCCGGTGCCCGTCAGGAAGCGCTTGTCCTCGGTACGCAGAACGCGGTCGCCGATTCCGGTGCCAGCCATGGGATCATACTCCCGCTGATTTCATCGCCGGCGCGGCGGCGAGAATTGCCTTCACGATGTTGTGGTAGCCGGTGCAGCGGCAGAGGTTGCCCTCGAGCTCGCGGCGCACGGTCGCTTCATCGAGCTGGTAGTTGTGGCGCTTCACCATGTCGATGGCGCTCATCACCATGCCCGGCGTGCAGAAGCCGCACTGCAGCGCATGGTTCTCACGGAAAGCTTCCTGCATCGGGTGCAGCTTGTCGGGGCTGGCGGCGAGTCCTTCGATGGTCAGGACCTTGCCGCCCTCGGCCTGGACCGCGAGCATCGTGCACGACTTCACCGACTTGCCATCGACGTGGACGACACAGGCGCCGCACTGGCTGGTGTCGCAGCCGACATGGGTGCCGGTCATGCCGAGATGTTCGCGCAGGAACTGCACCAGCAGCGTCCTCGCCTCGACCTTGCCCGACACGGCCTTGCCGTTGACGGTCATGGAGACGGAAATCGTCATTGCTCTCTCCCTACGTTATTTGTTTGCGCGGGTGCGCAGAGCTGCGCCCAGCGAACGTTGGCGGAACTCTCGCAAGCCCTTGATGCAACGGTCAAGCGAATTTCGGATGACAACCGACCGGCGGACCGCAGCGCGCTAGCGTCGGGCCAAAAACACCAGAATCAGCACCACCACGCCGCCACCAATAAACAGCCAGTGCTTGTATCCGCGCTGCGCTGCGGCAGAGGGGGTGTTTGCGGGCGGCGGGGCCGCAACGGCGCCGCCCGCATCCGCTACGGCGGGCGGCGGAGCGCCGACCATGGCGGCGAACTTGCTGAAGAACTCGTCGGCCAGCTTCTTGGCCGTGCCGTCGATCAGGCGCGCGCCGACCTGGGCAATCTTGCCCCCGACCTGGGCATCGACGCTGTAATTCAGCACAGTCTCCCCGGCATCCTCGCGCAGGGTCACGACCGCACCACCCTTGGCGAAGCCCGCAGCGCCTCCCTGCCCTTCCCCCGAAATCCGGTAGCCGTTCGGCGGATCGAGGTCCGACAGCGTCACTTTGCCGGTGAAGCTCGCACTCACCGGCCCGATGCGCATGCGCACCTTGGCCTTCATTTCTGCGTCGGAACTCTTCTCTAGCGATTCGCAACCCGGAATGCAGGCCTGCAAAGTCGCCACGTCATTGAGCGCCGCGTAGACCTTCTCGCGCGGCGCGGCGATCCTGTACTCGCCCTTGATTTCCATGTCGTAACTCCCGGCCTGAGGGGCCTCACCACTTGCTGGTATAGGAGTCCGGCGGCGGTTCTGCCAGTGGTTCGCGCAACGAGACATAGATCGTCGCGAGGTAGGGCACCGCCATCAATAACGCCAGGGCGGCAAACCAGTTGGCCTGCGTGTTCCAGAACAGGGTGCGGATCACCCAGCGGCCACCATCGTCGGCGACGAAGCCGCCGGCGCCGCCGTCGTGCAGCTTGATAGCACCCTCGGTCACGACCATCGCCAGCGCCCAGAAGATCAGCAGGCTGGCGAGGGCGATCTCCGGCAAGACAGGCGAGACCCGGCTGAACGACTTGTCCATGCGGACATATCCGCGGCTGCCGTCGAAGCCGAGCAGACGGCCGAACGACAATGCCTTGGGTAGGCGATCGACGCGCGCCACCTGTTCCCGACGCACGATGGTCAGGATTTTCCAGGCCATAAGCACGATAGCCGGGATAGTGAAATCCCAGATCGGGAAGTCGCGATAGCGGCCATCGATCGCGATCTGGCGTAACCAGTCGCCGATGCGAATGACGCCGTCGTACCAGTCGATGGTAATGACGACGAGGTAGAAGATGCAGATGACCGTCAACAGCAGGTAGAGAAGTTGCGCCAGGAGGTCGGTGCGCTGAAGGATTCGGAAGCGCGGCAGTTCGCGCCACGAGCGCCAGGCTTCGCGCACACGCGCGCCGTAGAGCGACGGATCGGCCATCTTGCCGGTCAGGCTGTCGCCGATGCCGCGCAGCAGTGCGTAGCTGAACAGGCCGAGCAGCAGC
>CAMDQJ010000123.1 GCA_945905835.1 Asaia bogorensis | reverse complement strand
GCGCGCGATACCTGCCTGTCCTATGGCGGCCAGCCTCAGAGCCCGTACTACCAAGCCTGCCTCGACCGCGAGATCGATGCGCGCAGCGAACTGGTTTTCACCGACGGCCAGACCGACCGCACCATGCCGCCGTCGCAGTGGATTGCCTCACAGTAAGGCGCTCTGCGAATACTTGCGGACGCGTCACGCCGGAATGCGCTTCTCGTAGGCGCCGTCGGTGCGGGCGAACACCGTCCAGAAAGCCGGCGGCGTCCGTCCGTTTGCCCATTCGGTCAGCATGGCGAGATGACTATGCCAGCCGCCCGCGACCTGGAACATCTCGGCGCGGTTGTCGAGGCGATCCGCCAAAACATGGCGCAATCACCCTATTTCCCCTGCAACTCCGGCTCTGTCTCGGTCGTTTTTCCAGCGAGGGGGAGTTCTTTAGCCCGTGGAGGAGTCCATGACCCGACTACACGTGCTCGCCATCGCCCTGGGCGGCGGCGTCCTTGCGGCGCCGTCCTTCGTCCAGGCGCAGAGCGGCGACGCCATTGCGCGCGCCGAAAATACTTGCCTAGATGACGGCGTGACGCTGCGGACGACGGCATTCGAAATCTGCGTCGATCGCGCAGCCCGCGCCTTCGATCGTGGATCGCCCAACGTCGCCCGTCTGGAGGCGCGCCTTGCCACCGATGCCAGAGATACCTGCCTGGCTTACGGCCTCGAACCGCGCTCGCTCGGCTATCAGCGATGCGTCAGCGGGGAAATGGACCGTCGCACCGATCGCGCGTTGAGCGTGAGCTACGTGCCGGCCCGGCCGGCCTATGACGGCTGGGGCTACGTGATCGACTGAGCCGAATCGACAACCGGCCGGGCAGTGTCTTGCCCGGCCGGATTCTTTTGTTGCGGCCTCCGGCGCGTTGTATGACGGCGCAGGAGGAATTCATGACCAAGATCGGGCCACTCGACGCATCGGTGCTGCCGCAAGGCATCCGGGCGCGCATCGCACCCGGCATCAATGGCCTCGATATCCACTTCCTGGAAGCCGGCTTCGAAACCGGCAATCGCCGGCTGATCCTGCTGCTGCATGGCTTCCCCGAACTTGCCTATAGCTGGCGCAAGGTCATGCCGGCGCTCGCCGCGGCCGGCTATCACGTCGTGGCGCCCGACCAGCGCGGCTACGGCCGCACCACCGGCTGGGACGCTTCCTACGACGGCGACCTGTCCTCTTATCGCTTTCTCAACCTCCTGCGTGACGCCATGGGCCTGGTGTCGGCGCTGGGCCATCGCTCGGCGGCGGCCGTGGTCGGACATGATTTCGGCGCCTCCGTTGCCGCCTATGCGGCATTGGTGCGGCCCGACTTCTTCCGCTCTCTGGCGCTGATGAGCGCGCCCTTCTCCGGCGTGCCCTCGCTGCCCTTCGACACGCTGGGCAAGCCGCCGGCCGCCCCTGCGCCGAACATTCACGACGCACTCGCCAACCTGCCGCGACCGCGCAAGCATTATCAGTGGTACTACTCGACGCGCGCGGCCAATATCGACATGTGGCAGGCGCCGCAAGGCGTGCACGATTTCCTGCGCGCCTACTACCATCACAAGAGCGCCGACTGGAAAGCCAACAAGCCGTTCCCGCTCGCCGGCTGGACCGCCGAAGAACTCGCCAGGATGCCGACCTACTACATCATGGACCTCGGCAAGAACATGGCCGAGACGGTGGCAGCCGTGATGCCGACTGCCGCCGAGGTCGCCAGCGCGAAGTGGCTCAGCGAAGCGGAGCTCCGGGTCTATAGCGGCGAATACCAGCGCAACGGCTTCCAGGGCGGGCTGCAATGGTATCGCGTCCGCACCGGCGGCAAGCTTGCCGGCGAGCTGGAAGTCTTTTCCGGCCACACCATCGACGTGCCGGCGACGTTCATTTCCGGGAAAAGCGACTGGGGAATTTACCAGACACCGGGAGCGATCGACAGAATGCAGAAGAGCGCCTGCACGCGCATGGAACGGGTTCATTTGATCGACGGTGCCGGCCATTGGGTGCAGCAGGAGCAGCCGGAGCAGGTGAGTGCACTGCTGGTCGACTTTCTTCGAACAACGGTTGCCCGGAGCTGAAAAGATATTTTGTGCTCATATTGGGTTTTCTTCAGTACAACGAAAGCTTCAGCCCTTACTATTTCCCGCACTGCCAACAACCGGGATGCGGTGAGTGCCGGTCACGTGGTCGATTTCGCATGAAGAGCAGCTGGTCGTCGCCATTGCCGAAGGTGAGGTCGTGCGCAACGACATCGACGGTTACCTGTCGGCCATGATCGCCGAGGGCGCCATGCCCTATCGCAAGCTATTCGATCTCACCTTCGCACCCATGGCGCTGGCCAACCGGCCAAGCTGTTCGGCATCCAAGGCCGCGGCTTCTTGCGCGAGGGCTACGCCGCCGACCTGATGCTGTTCGACCCCAAGACCGTGGCGCGCGGGCCCAAGCGCCGCACACACGACCTGCCCTCGGGCGCGTCGCGGCTCACCGCGTCGGCGGTCGGCCTGCACGGCGTATGGATCAACGGCCTGCACGTCGCCGATGAAAAGGGTTTTTGCGTCGACAAGAGCGCGCGGCCGGGCGAAGTTCGCGGCATGAGCAAGCCGACCCCGCCCGCCTTCGATCCCACCGATCTGGCCGAGAGCAACGCCACTTCCTATCCGGACAAGTTCAAGGCGCTGAACAGCAAGCGCTGGAACCGCCGGCTTGGCGACCATGCCGGCCTCAAGAATTTCGGTGTGAACCTGACGCGCATCGAGCCGGGCGGTCAGACTTCTGCACGGCACGCGCACACCAGGCAGGACGAGTTCATCTGGGTGGTGTCCGGCGAAGTCGTGCTCGAGACCGACGAAGGCAGCCAGACCCTGGGGCAGGGCATGTGCGCGGGCTTCGCGGCCGGCTCGGGCAACGCCCATCGCTTCGTCAACAAGACCGCCAGAGACGCTTTCCTGCTGGTGGTCGGCGACCGCACGCCGTTCGATGAGGTGAGCTATCCCGACATCGACAACAGCGCCAAGGCCGGCGCTGACGGCAAATACGTCCACACAGCCAAGGACGGCACGCCGCATTAGGACCTGTTGCAGGGCGGCGCCTTGGGCGGGTAAAAGCTGCTCCTGCGTCGATCTCGCGGGCGTCAATTTCGAGGGTTTGCCGGCATGGCCGTTCAATATTTCGCCAAGGTCACCGCGGCCGAGCATGAGGCTCTCCAGAATCTCGTGAAGCACTATCCAGCGGCTTCCTACGCCGACTGGCATCTCAAGGAGACCGCCCGGATGGCGGAGTGGCGCGCCCGGCGCCATGCCATCCAGATGGTCAAGATCACGCCGCAGGAATTCATCGACTATTGCGACCGCACGGGCTCGCCGCGCGACATCATCACCTTCAAGGCGTTTCTCTGCCGCTGACGCTCTAGCGCCCGTAGGCCTCCCTCAGTCTCCGCTCGCGCGCGACGCTCCAGCGTCCGATCGACCTGCTGATGGATACGGTCGAGGTCGACGAGCATTGGTGCCTGGTGCACGCGACACATGCCGACGCCGACGAACGCGCGCGCATGGCGAAGGCCGAGGCCGTGGTCGGCCTCTGCCCGATCACCGAGGCCAATCTCGGCGACGGGCTGTTCGACGTGCCGGATTTCCTGGCGCAAGGCGGCCGCTTCGGCGTCGGCTCCGATTCGAACGTGCGCATCTCCGCCGCCGACGAGTTGCGCACCCTCGAATACGGCCAGCGCCTGATTCACCGCCAGCGCACCGTCCAGTCGACGGCCTCGCGGTACTGCTCGATCATCGCCGGCAGCGGCACCTCGCTCACATTGTTGAAGTCGGCGGCCACGAACGCAGCGCCGCGCCCGGTGACCGCCGGCGCCGGATACGCGACATCGCGCCGTGAGCCGCGCAACCAGGCGCCGCCATGCAGGAAGACGAGCACCGGCACCCGGGAGGCTCCGCCTGGCGCAAAGATGTCGAGCACCTGCATCTCGCTCTTGCCATAGCGCTCGGTGCGCGGCGGCATCGTCTGGCGCACGGCCTCGCAGGTCTTACGGATTTCGGCCTGTATGGCGTCGCACTGCGGCGCCCAGTGGAGCTGGTCATAGGCCTGGTCGAGTTACTCCTGCGTGTAGTCGAGGAACACCTTTGCTTTGTCGTTCGGCATGGCCGGAGGCAACACGACTATTACGCGATGCGCAACCATCGAACTCAAGGAACTCCCCAAAATCGACTGACGGATTCCAGGACGTTCCGGGCCTTCTGAATCGCTGGTATGGGGTGCTAAAATTCCCGGGAAAACGGAGGGGATCATGGTCGCCAGCATCGGGCACTACATCAGCAACAAGATGGTCATGGGCCAGAGCGGCCGCAGCGGCGAAATCACCAATCCCGCGACCGGCGAAGTGACCGCCAAAGTGGCCTTCGCCTCGGAATCCGAGATCGATGTCGCGGTTCAGATCGCCAAGAAGGCGCAGCTTGCCTGGGCGGCGACGCCGCCGCTGCGCCGCCAGCGTGTCATGTTCAACCTCAAGGTTCTGATCGAGAAGCGCACCGACGATCTCGCGCGCCTGATGTCGCTCGAGCACGGCAAGACCTTCGACGACGCCAAGGGTGAGGTCGGCCGCGGGCTGGAAGTCGTCGAATTCTCCTGCGGCATCGCCCATCACATGCGCGGCGACTTCACCGAGCAGGTCGCCTCCGACATGGACTCGTGGTCGATCCGCCAGCCGATGGGCGTGGTGGCCGGCATCACGCCGTTCAACTTCCCGATCATGATCCCCTGCTGGATGGGCGCCATGGCGGTGGCCACCGGCAACGCTTTCATCCTGAAGCCCTCGGAGAAGGACCCGAGCGCGCCGATGCTGCTGGCCGAACTCTACGCCGAAGCCGGCGCGCCGGCCGGTATCTTCCAGGTCATCAACGGTGACAAGGTCGCGGTCGATTCGCTGCTCAAGCATCCTGACGTGCCGGCGATCTCCTTCGTCGGCTCGACGGCGATCGGCGAGTACGTCTATCACACCGGCACGCAGATGAATAAGCGCGTGCAGGCGCTGTGTGGCGCCAAGAACCACATGGTGGTGATGCCCGACGCCGACCTCGACCAGGTGGCCGACGCGCTGATCGGCGCCGGCTATGGCGCCGCCGGCGAGCGCTGCATGGCGATCTCGGTCGCCGTCGCGGTGGGCGATGTCGGCGACAGGCTGATGGCCAAGCTCGCGCCGCGCGTTGCCGCGCTGAAAGTCGGGCCCGGCCTCGACCCGCAGTCGGAGATGGGGCCGCTGGTGACGCGCCAGCACCGCGACAAGGTCATGGGCTATGTCGACCAGGGCGTGAAGGAAGGGGCCAAGCTGGTGGTCGACGGACGCGGCCTGAAGCTACAGGGCTACGAGAACGGCAACTTCATGGGCGGCTGCCTGTTCGACAACGTCACCAAGGACATGACGATCTACAAGGACGAGATCTTCGGGCCGGTGCTCTCGGTCGTGCGCGCCAAGAGCTTCGACGAGGCGATCGGGCTGGTTAACGACCATGCCTACGGCAACGGCACGGCGATCTTCACGCGCGACGGCGATGCCGCGCGGACCTTCGCCAACAACGTCAAGATCGGCATGGTCGGCATCAACGTGCCGATCCCGGTGCCGGTGGCCTATCACAGCTTCGGCGGCTGGAAGTCCTCGGTGTTCGGCGATCACGGCGTCTACGGCATGGAGGGCGTGCGCTTCTATACCAAGCTCAAGACCATCACCGCCCGCTGGCCGACCGGCGTCCGGTCGGGCGCGGAGTTCAACTTCAAGGCGCGGGCGTGACGGCTACGCCGTCACTTCTTCTCGATATTCCAGAAGATCGTCACCGGTGATTCCAGCGCGCCGCTGAGTTTCTTGTTCATCGCGGCCGGTACCAGCCACTGACCGACGAAGGCGTGGGTCGGATTCTCCGACACGCGCACCTGCATGGCCTCGGTGATCGCCTTGCGCTTGGGCTCGTCGGTCTCATCGGCGAAGGCGGCGCGCAACTTCAGGAGTTCGTCGTCCTTCGGCCAGCCGAACCAGGCATTCTCGCCGACCGCGTTGATGTAGGTGTTGGCCAAAGGGTCGACGATATCGACCGCGGCCGAGGAGGTGAGGAAAACATTCCAGCCGCCCTTGTCCGGCGGCTCCTTGCGCGAGCGGCGGCTGACCAGCGTCGACCAGTCCATCGAGACCATGTCGACCTTCATGCCGGCACGTTCCATAAGCTGCTTGGCGACAGGGGCGAGGTTGGCGAGGATCTGCAGGTCGGTCGAGTGCATCAGGGTGACCGGCTTGCCGTCGTAGCCGCCTTCCTTGAGCAGCGCTTTGGCCTTGTCGTAGTTGCTCTCGAACTTGTCGTCGAAGCCCTTGGTCGAGGCGTAGGGCGTGTCGCACATGAACATCGCCTTGCAGACCTTGTAGTAGCGCGCATCGCCGATCACGCCGTCTAGGAAGTCCTTCTGATTGAAGGCATAGAGCAGCGCCTGGCGCACCTTGGGATTGTCGAACGGAGGATGGAGCTGGTTGAAGCGGAAGACGTACTGGTTGCCCCACTTGTTGAGCATGACCAGCTTTAGGTCGGGACTCGCCTCCATCGTCTTGAGGAGGTCGTGCTGGGGGATCTCGATCATGTCGATCTCGCCCTTGATCAGGGCGTTGGTCGCGGTCTGCTGGTCGGAGATCGCCACCCATTCGACGCGGTCGACCTTGGCGATCTTGCCGCCGGCCAGGCCCGAGGCGGGCTCGGGACGCGGCTTGTACTTGGGATTCTTGACGTAGACCGTCTTGTCGCCGGGCTTCCACTCGTTCTTGACGAAGATGAAGGGGCCGGAACCGGTATAATCGTCGATCTGCTTGGCCGGATCGGTCTCGGCGACCTTCTTCGGCATGATGAAGGCGTTGCCCGAGGGCTTGCCCAGCGCCTGCAGCATGATGCCGGTCGGCGTCTTGAGGATGATCTGGAAGGTCTGGGCGTCGACCGCCTTCACTTCATTGACCTTGTTGAACAAGGCCTGGCCCAGGGGATCGCGCACCGCCCAGCGCTTGAGCGAGGGGACGACGTCCGCGGAGGTGACCGGCGTGCCGTCGTGGAACTCGAGCCCGTCGCGCAGCGTGAAGGTCCAGGTGAGCTTGTCGTCCGAGGTCGTCCACTTGTCGACCATCTGCGGCTTGACCTCGAGATTGCCGTCGAGCGCAAACAGCGTGTCGTAGATCATGTAGCCGTGGTTGCGCACGATGTACGCCGTGGTCCAGATCGGATCGAGGATCTTGAGGTCCGAATGGTTGACCACACGCAGCGTGGTCTGCGCATTGGCTGCGCCGCCGATCCCGACCGCGCACGCGACGAGGGCCGCCAGAGTACGATTGCTCATTATCGTCTCCCCCTTTGGGTTGCCCGACTCTAGGATCCGCGCCGGGCGTCTTCAATCACCATTCGGGCCGCCTTGTCGGCGATCATGATCGTGGGCGTATTGGTGTTGCCCGAGGTGATCGTGGGCATCACGGAGGCGTCGACGACGCGCAAGGCCTCGAGGCCGAAGACGCGCAGCCTCTCGTCGACCACCGCCATCGGATCGGAGGGAAGCCCCATCTTCGCCGTACCGATGGGGTGAAAGATCGTGGTGCCGATGTCGCCGGCGGCCTTGGCGAGCGAGGCGTCGTCGTCGCCGACGTCCGGGCCCGGCAGATATTCCTCCGGCAGGTAGGGCGCCATCGCGGGCTGGCGCATCAGGCGGCGGGTGACGCGGATCGCATCGGCCGCGACGCGGCGATCTTCCGGTGTCGACAGATAGTTGGGCGCGATCATCGGCTTGGCGGCCGGATCGGCCGAACGCAGGCGGATCGTGCCACGCGAGGTCGGGCGCAGGTTGCAGGCGCTGACCGTGATGGCCGGAAAACGGTGCAGCGGCTCGCCGAACTTGTCGAGCGACAGCGGCTGGATATGGAACTCGATATTCGCGCGCTCCTGGTCGGGCGACGACGTGGTGAAGATGCCCATTTGCGAGGGCGCCATCGTCAGCGGCCCAGTCTGGAACAGCGCGTACTCGGCCGCCATCAGCGCCCGGCGCGCCAAGGAGTGATAGGTCTCGTTCAGCGTCTTGGCGCCCGCGACCTTGAAGATCGCCCGCTGCTGCAGATGATCCTGCAGGTTGCGGCCGACGCCGGGCTTGTCGTGCATCGCGGCGATGCCCTGCTCCGTGAGCCAATCGGCCGGGCCGACGCCCGAGAGCTGCAGGATCTGCGGCGAGCCGACGGCGCCGGCCGACAGGATGACCTCGCCTTTGGCCCGCGCCTCGACCAACCGCCCATTCTGCCGGAAGCGCACGCCGACACAGCGCCTGTCCTCGAACACGAGCTTCTCGACCAGCACGCCGGTCTCCAGGCGCAGGTTGGGCCGGCCGAGCACGGGCTTCAGGAAAGCCCGCGCCGACGACCAGCGCACGCCGCGCTTCTGGTTCACGTGAAAATAGCCGACGCCGAAGTTCTCGCCGGTGTTGAAGTCCGGCGTCACCGGGATGCCCATCTCGGTCGCGGCCTTCTCGACCGCATTCAGGATGTCCCATTTCACGCGCGGCCGTTCGACCCGCCATTCGCCGCCCGCGCCGTGATGCTCGGTGTCGCCGAGGAAATGATCGTCGAGCCGCTTGAACACGGGAAGCACGTCGTCCCAGCCCCAGCCGGTGAGGCCGAGCTGGCGCCAATGATCGTAGTCCGCCGCCTGGCCGCGCATCGAGATCATGGCGTTGATCGCCGAACAGCCGCCGATCACCTTGCCGCGCGGATAGGCGAGGCTGCGACCGTTGAGGCCCGGCTCCTTCTCGGTTTGGAACATCCAGTCGGAGCGCGGATTGCCGATGGCGAACAGATAACCCACGGGAATGTGGAACCAGATCCAGTTGTCGCGCCCACCCGCCTCCAGCAGCAGCACGCGCGACCTGGGATCGGCCGACAGGCGGTTGGCCATCACGCAGCCGGCTGAGCCGGCACCGACAACGATATAGTCGAAGTCTCCTTCGAGACGGGTGGCGACGTCGGCTGTCATGCCCCTCCTCTACCGTCCCGGCGGCCACTCGGCAAAACTCTTCACGTCGGGCCCATCGGCGCACCACGGCACCTCATGGCTGCGCCAGATATGGATCAATGGTCGCGCACCCGGATCGTCGTCGAGCGTGGCGACGCGCAGGATGACGTGCGGTTCGGCCGGCCGTTCGGCCAGCACGTGGCTACCGCAGACCGAGCAGAAACGGCGGAGCTTGCCGGGCGAGGATTCGAAGGCAGTGAGCTTGTCCTCACCCTTCAGGAAGTGGAACTTTTCCCGCGGCACGCGGGCGGTGGCGGCGAAAGGCGCGGCCTGGGCCTTGCGGCAGGTCCGGCACGAGCAATGGCCGATTTTCATGTCGTAGGCGTCGACCTCGTAAGTGACGGCGCCGTAAAGACAGCTTCCCTTCATGGCCCTCTCCCCTGTCGAAATTTCCGCTGCGCAATGCCCAGCCGGCCATTGCCAGTACGGCTGGGGGGCGCATAATTCGGGCTAACGGAGGACGCCATGCAATACAAGCGCATTTCGGCCGACAGCCATCTCGACCTGCCCTGGATGCCGCCCGACCTTTTCACCTCGATGGCCTCGCGCGACATGAAGGACCGCATGCCGCACGTCGTCGACAGCGACGAGGGACCGAAATGGGTGGCCAAGAATGGCGCCTCGTTCGGCTTCAAGAACGGCGTCGGACCGGCCGGCTCGAAATTCGTGCCCGGCAAGCACCACCGCGTCGACATCATGGCCGAAACCGGCCTGTACTCGGATGGCGCCAAGGATATCCGCCGCATCTCCGATCCGCATCTGCGCATCAAGGACCTCGATCGCGACGGCGTCGACGCCGAGGTGATCTACGGCATCCTCGGCGCCGCCAGCCGCCTCGACGACCGCGAAGCGGGCAACCAGATGCTAATGATCTACAACGACTGGCTGAAGAATTTCTGCAGCTACTATCCCGACCGGCATATCGGCCTGGCCTGCCTGCCCTACGGCGACATCGACGCCGCGGTGAAGGAAATCCATCGCGTCGCCAAGATGGGCATCAAAGGCCTCGAGCTTTCCTGCTCGTGGGACATGGAGCCGATGTGGCATCCGATGTGGGAACCGCTGTGGAAGGCGGTGAACGACGTGCAACTGCCGCTGCACTTCCACACCTTCCCGGCCGTGCCGCCCGACATGATCGGCAAGCATCCCGGCCGCGTCGGCCGCTCGGTGTTCTTCACTATCGTCTCGGGCTTCCAGATGAACCTGGTGAACATCCTGGCCGCCGTCATCGGCGCCAACGTTCTGGAGCGCTATCCCAACGTGCGCATCGCCTTTGGCGAGAGCGGCTCGGGCTGGATCCCCTATGCGCTCGACCGCATGGACTTCGAGTGGGAAGACCGCTTCTTCGACCTCGGCCTCAAGATGAAGCCGTCGGATTACTGGCGCCGCCAGT
>CAMDQJ010000122.1 GCA_945905835.1 Asaia bogorensis | reverse complement strand
GCGGCTGCGCTCGACCATGGCGTCAGACGTCGTAGTTCACGTTCCGCTCGACGTAGCGGAACTGCAGCAGGGTGAGAGCCACGGCAAAGATCATCAGCAGGACCGACTGCGCGGCCGAAGAGCCGAGATCGATGTGGACGAAGCCGTCCTGGTAGACCTTGTAGACCAGGATCATGGTCGCCCCGCCCGGACCGCCGCGCGTCACCGCATCGACGATGGCGAAGGTCTCGAAGAAGCCGTAGACGAAATTCATCACCAGCAGGAAGAACACCGTCGGCCCGATCATCGGCAGCGCGATCTTGAAGAAGCGCACGCGCGGCCCGGCGCCGTCGACGGCGGCGGCCTCGAGCAGCGATGCCGGCACGGCCAGGAGCGCCGCCACAAGGAAGATATAGTCGTAGCAGATGTGGCATCGATCGACACGAATGCGTTGAGATGCGGCTGCAGGCGTTCGGCGCGCGCCAGGGTGGCATCGACGACCTCCACCGGAGACAGCTCGCCTCTCGCATAGCGACGTGAAAGCTCCGATGCGCTCAGCCAGGTCGTCTCGTCACTCATCTGTCTCTCTTCTTCGCATTTCAAACGCGACGCGACGGCGAGTTTCCAATTGGTGACCTCTAAAGTCGAGAACCGAATGACTTTCCCCCGTGGCCGTTTCGACGCTAAGCTCGCATCGAGAATGAGGGGGAAACGATGACGGAAGTGAAGCTCGGCAGCGCAGTCGTGCGGCGCATCGAGGAGACTTACGAGCCCAACTTCGACGCCAAGGTGTTCTTTCCCGACTGGAAGCCGGAAGTCGTCGAGCAGCATCGCAGCTGGCTGATACCCAACCACTACGAAGAGGCCTCGGGTTCCCTGAAGCTCAGCGTCCATAGCTGGCTGCTGACGGTCGGCGGCAAGCGCATACTGATCGATACCTGCGTCGGCAATCACAAATCGCGACCACACCGGCCCAAGTGGCATCTCATGGAGACCAAGTACCTCGAGCGGTTGAAGGCGGCCGGCGTCGAGCCCGACCAGGTCGACATGGTGATGTGCACCCATCTGCACGTCGATCACGTCGGCTGGAACACCAAGCTTGAGAACGGCAAGTGGGTGCCGACCTTCAGGAACGCCAAGTACGTTTGGAGCCGCGCCGACTACGAGCACTACCTGAAGCTCGACAACGATCCCAAGACTGCGCCAGCCAATGCCGGCTCGTTCCGCGACTCGGTGCTGCCCGTGGTCGAGGCGGGGTTGATGCAGATGGTCGATGGCGCAGCCCAGCTCGACGAGAACATGAGCGTGACGCCGGCGCCCGGCCATACGCCCGGCACCATCGCCATCAACTTCGAGTCGCGGGGCGAGAAGGCGCTGTTCTGCGGCGACATCCTGCATCATGCGCTGCAGGTCTATACGCCAGAATGGAACAGTTTTGCCTGCGCCGAACCGATCGGCGCCCGCAAGAGCCGGCGCGCGGCGCTGGAGCATTGTGCCGGCACCGGTGCGCGGCTGATGCCGTGCCATTTCGGTGCGCCGTTCACCTGTCATATCGACCACAAGGGAGCGGGCTTCGTGCCGCGCTTCGACGGCAACTTCTAGAAGGGGGAAAGAATGATCTACGAAATGCGTGTCTACCGCTGCATCCCGGGCCGCCTGCCGGCGCTGCTCAACCGCTTCGCCAACATCACGCTCAAGATCTGGGAGAAGCACGGTATCAAGCAGGCCGGCTTCTTCACCACGCTGATCGGCGAGTCCAACCAGGAGCTGACCTATTTCCTCGCCTGGGAGTCGCTGGCCGACCGCGAGAAGAAGTGGAACGCCTTCGCCGCTGATCCGGAATGGCACGCCAAACGCGCCGAGACCGAGAAGGACGGTGCCATCGTCGAGAACGTCCTGGTCCAGATGCTGACGCCGACGGCATTCTCGTCGGTCAAATAATCATTCGACCTTGAGGCCCGCCTCCTTGGCGAGGCGGGCCCATTTGGCGAAATCGCCGGCGACGTAGGCCGCGAACTCCGACGGGCTGCCGAACTGCGGATCGGCGCCGAGGTCGGTGAATTTCTTCGCGACCTCTGGTGAACGGATGGTGGCGTCGACCGCGTCATGCAGGCGGTCGACCAGTGCTGCAGGCGTACCGAGCGGAAGAAAGATGCCGTAGGAGATCGCAGCCTCGTAGCCGGGAAGACCCGATTCCGCGATCGTGGGAATGTCCGGGGCCGCGGCCGAGCGCGCTGTGCCGGTCTGGCCCAGCGCGCGCATCTTGCCCGCTTTGACGTGTGGCAGGGCAGTCGACAGGCCACCGAAATAGATGTCGACCTGGCTTGCCATCATATCGGTCATCGCCGGCCCGCCGCCTTTGTAAGGCGCATGCACGATGTCCGCCTTGCCCAACGACTTGAAGAGTTCCAGGGCAAGATGCGTCGCTCCTCCGGCGCCGGCCGAGGCGCCGTTGAGCTTGCCTGGCTGCGCATGGGCGAGCGCCAGCAGCCCGGCCACGTCCTTGGCCGGCAAATCGGGCCGGTCGGGGAACGAAGCGGTCTGCGCCCGTGCGGCACCGGTGGCGGCAAGGGATCCGAGAAGCGTCGCGCGGCGGGTGAGGGCGGTCATCGGCGGCAGTATGGTCCCGGCCCTGCGACGGGACAACGGAGCGGTCGATGTTCTATGTTTCCACCGTCTAGGGAGGACACAATATGAAACGCAGGACATTGATGGGCGCCGGCGCTGCCGCGCTCGGCACGAGCATGACCGGCTTGCCGGCATGGGCGCAGAAACTGAGTGGCGACGTGCGGCTCCTCTGCGGCTTCCCGCCGGGCGGCACCGCCGACCTGCTGTGCCGCATCCTCGCTGAGTCGGTGACGCCCGAGATCGGCCAGAAGGTGATCGTCGAGAACAAGACCGGCGCCAGCGGTTTCATCGCCAATGAGATCGTTGCCAATGCAACGCCGGACGGACGGACTGTCGGCCTCGCCGCGATGGCCGCCCTGTGCGTGGCGCCGGTGATGCCGGGTCAGAAGCTGCCGATCAACGTCGACACCGACCTGACGCCGATCATCAACATCGCCGGCGTCTACAACATGCTGGTATACGGCAAGCACATTAAGTTCCGCACCGTGGCGGACCTGATCGAGGAAGCGAAGAAGAACCCCGGTAAGTTCAGCTACGCCTCGGCGGGCAACGGCACCTCGCAGCATCTGGCCGGCGAGCTCTTCCAGAGGATGGCCGGCGTCAAGTTGCTGCACGTGCCCTATCGCGGCGGCGCACCCGCCATCCAGGATTTGATCTCGGGCAATTGCGACGTGATGTTCGGCAACATGCCGGAGTTCCTCGGCCAGATCGCCGGCGGCGGGTTGATCCCCATCGCCTTCGGATCGCCGCGCGTCTCGCCGATGTTCGCCAACCTGCCGCTGATCTCGCAGACCCTGCCGGGCTTCGAGGTGGTGAACTGGTTCGCCGTCTTCGGCTCGAAGGGCCTGTCGGCCGAAACAACGGCCCTGTGGAACAAGGCGCTGCGCACCGCCGTCGCCAAGCCCGACATGCAGAAGCGCTTCCTCGACAACGGCATGGATACGGTGACCGGCTCGCCGGAGCAGCTCAAGGCCACCATTGTCGCCGACCGCAAGAAATGGTCCGAGGTCATCCAGGCCGCAGGCATGCGGGCGGACTGATGCCCTTTGCCGAGACGCGGCATGGCGGGTTGCACTTCGAGGCCATCGACCACGTGGCACCGTGGCATAAGCAACGGCAGACCATCCTGTTCCACCATGGTATCGGCGCCAGCGCCGAGATCTGGACGGGATGGCTGCCGGCGCTGATCGACCGCTTCCGCATCGTCACCTGGGACATGCGCGGCTATGGCCGTTCGGTGATCCCGCCGGCCGATTTCAACTGGTCGCTGCAGATGCTGGCCGACGATGTCTTCACCGTGGCGGACGCGGCGGGTGCGGAGCGCTTCCATCTCGTAGGCGAATCGATCGGCGGCACGGCCGCGCTCGCCGCCGCCCTGGCGCGGCCCGAGCGCATCGCCTCGCTGACTGTCAGCAACGGCGCCCATGTCGGTGGTTCGGTCCAGGGTGTCGAGGCGTGGCGGCGCCAACTCGACAAGGGCGGCGTCAAGAATTGGTCTGACAACTTTATGCGTGGTCGATTTCACGATGCAGCCCTGTCCGCGCGCCGCTGGGCGTGGTTCGCCGCGCAACAGGAGAAGTGGACCCGGGACTCCATTCTCAATGCCTTGGGCGTTCTGGTCGGAACCGATTTAACGCTGCGCCTAAAGGATTTAACAGCTCCCACGCTGCTCCTGCATCCCGACGGCAGCCCGTTCATTCCGGTGCCGATCGCGGCCGAACTGCATCGCCTGCTGCCCGATGCGCGGCTGCGCGTCTTCGAGCATGCGCGGCACGGATTGCCGTTCTCCCATGCCGAGTCGTGCGCAGCGGCACTGCGCTCTTTTCTCGACTCGTGGTCGCCGGACCGATAACGGTTCGCGCAATATCTGCCGTCGAATTCAGGGCGGATGTACACAACGCGAAGGGGAAACGATGAGACGGATACTGGCTGCCGCGGTCGCTGTGGCGTTCGCATTTTCCGCCGTGCCGGGCTTTGCCCAGGAAAAACTCACCGTGTGGTGGGTGAAGGGTTTCTACAAGTCCGAGGACGATGCGCTCTATGCCGCGATCAAGGCCTATGAAGCGAAGAATCCTGGCGTCAAGATCGAGCTGTCGCAGTACGCCGCGCAGGACATGATCCCGAAGTCGGTGGCCGCGCTCGACGCCGGCACGCCGCCGGACATCGCCTATTCCGACACCTACGACGTGCAGGTCGCCGGCAAATGGGCGTTCGACGGCAAGCTCGACGACATCTCCGACGTCATCACGACGATGGAAGCAGCATTGCTTCTGGTCGGCATCCCCGTCCTGCTGTGGACGCTGATTCCGCTCTATCACACGTTCCTTTTCGCGATTTCGCCCAAGGATGCGGCGTTCTCGGGCCGAGATCACTAGCGAATTAAACATCTGCTGCCAGAAGTGATAGAGGAAATGGTGCTTCTGGCCGATCACCATCTCGAAATTGCGCAGGGTCGGATTGGTCGGCCGGTACCGCCGCCCTCACGCTGTTCGTGGCGACGACCGCGGCCTTCTCGATCAGCCGGCTGCGGGTCAAGGGTGGCCGCCTGGTGATGAACCGGGCGCTCTTCACCTGCTTCATCCCCGCCTATGACAGGCGGCTGCCCCGCCTCGTCAAGGAAGCCGCGGGTTCCGACTAAAAGGAAAGGGCGCCCGAAGGCGCCCTTTCTCATCTCGATGTTCGGCGTCTACTTGATGAACGGGCACTTGCCTTCGTTCAGGGGACGGAAGGCCTCGTTGGCCGGCACGGTGGCCAGCAGCTTGTAGATGTCGTCCGGTCCCTTCGATTCGGCCGGTGTCTTGACCTGGAACAGGTACATGTCGCGCACCAGCCGGCCGTCCTCGCGCAGCTTACCGTTCTTGGTCATGACATCGTTGACCGGGAGCTCCCGCATCTTGGCCATCACCGCCTTGGCGTCGTCGGTGCCCGCTGCCTGCACCGCCTTGAGGTAATGCGTGACCGAGCTATAGGCGCCGGCGGTCAGCATGCTGGGGATCTTGTCGCGCTTGGCGCGGAAGCGCTTTGTCCAGGCGCGGGTCTCGTCGTTGAGGTCCCAGTAGAAGGACTCGGTCAGCACCAGGCCCTGCGCCACCGGCAGGGTGAGCGCCTTCACGTCGGTCGAGAAGACAAGCAGGCCAGCCAACCGCTGGCCCGCCTTGACGATGCCGAACTCGCCGGCCTGCTTGATCGAGTTGATCGTGTCCTGGCCTGCGTTGGCCAGACCGATGATCTTGGCCTTCGACGCCTGGGCCTGCAGCAGGAACGAGGAGAAATCCTGCGTGCTGAGCGGATGCTTGACGCCGCCCAGCACCTTGCCGCCCGACGCGTTTACGACCGTCGTCACGTCGCGCTCGAGCGCCGCGCCGAAAGCGTAGTCCGCCGTGAGGAAGAACCACGAATCGCCACCACCCTTGACGATGGCACCGCCAGTCACCTTGGCCAGCGCGTAGGTGTCGTAGACCCAGTGCGCGCCGGTCTCCGAGCAGGCCGGGCCGGTGAGGTCGGCCGAGGCGGCGCCGGTGTTGATGTCTATAAGGCCTTTTTCCTGGGAGATCTTGCGCACCGCCAGCGCCACCGAGGAGGTGCCGAGGCCGGTGATCATCTTGACGCCATCGACATCGTACCAGCGCCGTGCGATCTGGGCGCCGACGTCGGGCTTGGTCTGATGGTCGGCGGACAGAAGTTCGATCGGCCGGCCCAGAACCTTGCCGCCGAAATCGTCGATCGCCATCTGGGCGGCCTCGACCTCGCCGAGGTTGAGATCGGCGTAAACGCCGGAAAACCCTTCCGTTATGCCGATCTTGAGCGGTGCTGGGGCTTGCGCCTGCGCGATGGCCATGACGCCGATCGCCGCAAGTCCCGCCACCGCCGCGACCGCGGCGCTGTAGCGGACCATTTTTCCAATCGTCATTGCTCTCGTCCTCCCAGATGCGGCCCAAGCCGCAGACGACGGAAATCTAGCGATGGCTGGACAGCCGCGCAAACCTCCGTTTAATAGCAGGCGGGGGGTTGATGAACGAAGATATCATTCTGGAAGCCAAGGGGCTCACCAAGGAGTTCAAGGGCTTCGTCGCGGTCAAGAACGTCGATTTGAGCGTTCGCCGGCATACGATTCACGCGCTGATCGGACCGAATGGGGCGGGCAAGACGACCTGCTTCAACCTGCTGACCCATTTCCTGTCGCCGACCGCGGGCCGCATCACTTTTAACGGCCGCGACATCACCGGCAGCTCGCCGGCGGCCATCGCGCGCATGGGGCTCGCCCGCTCGTTCCAGATCTCCGCCGTATTTCCACACCTCAACGTGCGTGAAAACGTGCGCGTTGCCCTGCAGCGCAAGCTCGGAAATTCCTTCCATTTCTGGCGGTCTGAGAGCGTGCTCGACCAGCTCGATAGCGTGGCCCTGAAGCTGGTGGCCGATGTCGGCCTGTCGGCCTTCGCCGAGCAGCAGGCCGTCGATCTGCCCTACGGCCGCAAGCGCGCGCTCGAGATCGCAACGACCCTGGCGCTCGAGCCCGAGATGATGCTGCTCGACGAGCCGATGGCCGGTTTGGGCCAGGAGGATATCAAGCGCATTGCCGCGCTGATCCGCCAGGTCGCGCGCGACCGCACCGTGCTGATGGTCGAGCACAACATGTCCGTGGTCGCCGACCTCTCCGACACCATCACCGTGCTGGCGCGCGGCGAGGTGCTGGCCGAGGGACCCTATGCCACCGTCTCCAAGCACCCGGCGGTCATCGAGGCCTATGTCGGCACCGGGGAGGGCGGCCATGACTAGCTCCTCAAAAACGGGGCCGCTGCTCAAGGTCGAGGGCCTCAATGCCTGGTACGGCGAATCGCACATCCTGCACGGCGTCGATTTTCACATCGGCCAGGGCGAGCTGGTGACGCTGCTCGGCCGCAACGGCGCCGGCAAGACGACGACGCTGAAGTCGATCATGGGCATCGTCGAGAAGCGCTCCGGCTCGGTGCGCTTCGAGAATGCCGAGCTGGTCGGCCATCCGTCCGACTTCATCGCCCGCCGCGGTCTTGCCTATTGTCCGGAGGAGCGCGGCATCTTCTCCAGCCTCAATGTCGAGGAGAACCTGCTGCTGCCGCCGGTGGTCAAGCCGGGCGGCATGACGCTGGCCCAGATCTACGAGCTGTTTCCCAACCTGCTGGAACGCCGGCGCAGCCAAGGCACCAAGCTGTCGGGCGGCGAGCAGCAAATGCTGGCGATCGGCCGCATCCTGCGCACCGGCGCCAACCTGCTGCTGCTCGACGAGCCGACCGAGGGTCTGGCGCCCGTGCTGGTGCAGCGCATCGGCGACGCCATCCGCCTGCTCAAGAGCCACGGCTTCACCATCCTGCTGGTCGAGCAGAATTTCCGCTTCGCCGCCACCGTCGCCGACCGCCACTATGTCGTCGAGGACGGCCGCGTCATCGATATGATCGCCGCGGCCGACGTCGTGGCGAGCACGGCCAAGATCCAAACGTATCTCGGAGTGTGAGATGGCTTTCGCGGTGCCCCATGTTTGAAATACTCGTCATCTCGCCGCAGGCGCTGTTCGGCCAGCTGCTGCTCGGCCTGATCAACGGCGCCTTCTACGCCATGCTGAGCCTTGGCCTGGCCGTGATCTTCGGCATGCTGAACGTCATCAACTTCACCCACGGCGCGCAGTACATGATGGGCGCCTTCGCGGCCTGGCTGATGCTCGGCATCCTCGGCATCCCGTTTTGGGCTGCCCTCGTGCTGTCGCCGATCATCGTCGGCCTGTTCGGCGTCGTCATCGAGCGCCTGCTGCTGCGACGACTTTATCAGCTCGACCATCTCTACGGCTTTTTGCTGACCTTCGGCCTCGCCCTGATGATCGAGGGCCTGTTCCAGTGGAAGTGGGGCTCCTCGGGCGCGCCCTACGACAACCCGATACCCGGCGGCACCAACCTGGGCTTCATGGTCCTGCCGACCTATCGCGGCTTCGTCGTGCTGGCGGCCCTCGTGATCTGCCTCGCCACCTGGTACGGCATCGAGCGCACGCGCCTTGGCGCCTACCTGCGCGCCGCCACCGAGAACCCCGCCCTGGTGCGGGCCTTCGGCATCAACGTGCCGCGCCTCATCACGCTCACCTACGGGCTGGGCGTTGGCCTCGCGGCATTGGCTGGCGTGCTCGCCGCACCCATCCAGCAGGTCTCGGCTCTGATGGGCACCAACCTCGTGCTGGTGGTCTTCGCGGTCGTGGTGATCGGCGGCATGGGCTCGATCATGGGCTCGATCGTCACCGGCTTCGGCCTCGGCCTCGTCGAGGGCCTGACCAAGGTGTTCTATCCGCCGGCCTCCAACACGGTGATCTTCGTCATCATGGCCATCGTGCTGCTGATCAAGCCGGCCGGCCTGTTCGGCCAAAGTAAGTGACGAGTCGTAAATGATCGAAAAGATCGTCAATCAGCGCTCCATCGCGATCGGCCTGCTGCTGGCGGCGCTGGTGGCGCCGTTCTTCGCCTATCCGGTGTTCCTGATGACAGCGCTGTGCTTCGCGCTGTTCGCCTGCGCCTTCAACCTGCTGCTGGGCTATGCCGGCCTGATGAGCTTCGGCCACGCCATGTTCTTCGGCATGTCGGCCTATTTCTTCGGCCACACCGTAAAGGCCTGGGGCTGGGCGCCGGAATTCGGCATCCTGGCCGGCGTGCTGGGCGCCGCACTGCTCGGCCTCGTCACCGGCGCGCTGGCGATCCGCCGCCAGGGCATCTACTTCGCGATGATTACGCTCGCCTTCGCGCAGATGATCTACTTCCTCTGCGTGCAGATGCCGTTCACCCACGGCGAGGACGGCCTGCAGGGCATCGCCCGCCAGCCGCTGCTCGGTGGCCTAATCCCGACCAAGGACGACCGCGTCCTCTATTACGTCGTGCTGGCGATCTTCCTGTTCGGCTACGCCGCCATCTACCGCTTCATCCATTCGCCGTTCGGCCAGGTGCTGAAGGCGATCCGCGACAACGAACAGCGCGCGCTGTCGCTCGGCTACCATGCCGACCGCTACAAGTTGCTGGCCTTCGTGCTGTCGGCCGCCGTCGCCGGCCTCGCCGGCGCCACCAAGGCGATGGTCCTGCAGTTCGCCACGCTGACCGACGTCAGCGCCGCGATGTCGGGCGAGGTCGTGCTGATGGCGCTGGTCGGCGGGCTCGGCACCATCATCGGCCCGGTGATCGGCGCCTTCGTCATCGTCACCATGCAGAACTATCTGGCCTCGGCCGGCGAGTTCGTGCTGGTCATCCAGGGCGCGATCTTCGTGATCATCGTCATGGCCTTCCGCAAGGGACTGGTCGGCGAACTCGCCGCATGGTGGAAGACGCGCCGCAAGCCGGGCTGATCGGGAGAATTCCAATGACGGTCGTCGGCCGGCGAATGATGTGGCAGCTGATACCGCTCGCCTGCCTTGCCGTGGCGTTCGGCGCGGCGCTTGCCGGCCGCGGGACGCTGCAGGCACTCGGCGCGGCATTGCCGCTGATCGAATTCGTCGTATTGATCGGCGGCGTCTTCGCCTCGGTCCACCACGCCGATGTGATCGCCCATCGCGTCGGCGAGCCCTACGGCACGCTGGTGCTGACCATCGCGGTCACGGTGATCGAGGTGGCGCTGATCCTGTCGATCATGCTGGCCGGCGATGGCAAGGCCACGCTGATGCGCGACACTGTACTCGCCGTGCTGATGATCGTGTGCAACGGCGTGGTCGGGCTGTGCCTGATCACGGGCGGCCTGCGCTACGGCGAGCAGGGCTTCCAGCTGCCCGGCATCAGCGCCTACTTCGTGGTGCTGATGCCGCTGGCGACGCTGGCGCTGATCCTGCCCAACTACACGGTGACCGCGCCCGGGCCGTTCTACTCGCCGACCCAGCTGATCGTGGTCAGCATCGTCACCCTCGTGCTCTACAGCGTGTTCCTCTACGTCCAGACGGTGCGTCACCGCGCCTATTTCCTGTTCGACCCGGGCATCGCGCCGCCCGCCGATATCCACGGCAGGCCTAATGCGCGCCAGGTCGGCGAGAGCATCGTGCTGCTGCTGGGGGCGCTGGCGGCGGTGGTGCTGCTGGCCAAGAGCTTCGCTCACTCGGTCGAGTCTGCGGTCGTGGCCGTCGGTGCGCCCAATGCCGCCGTCGGCCTGCTGGTCGCCATGCTGGTGCTGCTGCCCGAGACCCTGGTGGCGTTGCGCGCGGCACGGCGCAACGACCTGCAGAAGAGCCTCAACCTCGCGCTGGGCTCCTCGCTCGCCACCATCGGCCTCACCATTCCGGCGGTGAGCACGCTGGCGGTGCTGCTGAACCAGCCGCTGCAGCTCGGCCTCGACATGAGCGACACGATCCTGCTGGTGCTCACCTTCGCGGTCAGCCTCGTCACCTTCGGCGGCGGGCGCACCAACATCCTGCCGGGCTTCGTGCACCTCGTGATGTTCGTGATCTTCGTCTTT
>CAMDQJ010000121.1 GCA_945905835.1 Asaia bogorensis | reverse complement strand
CGCTGTTGCAGGCCAGCCTGTCGGGCGTGCCGTTCGGCGTGCGCCTGCAGCGCGATCCCGACCAGCCGGCGCACCGCTTCAATCTCCGCCTGTTCCATCCCGGCGAACCGGTGGCGCTGTCCGACATCCTGCCGCCGCTGGAATGCCTCGGCCTGCGCGTGCTGAGCGAGGCGCCGTTCGTCCTGGGTGGCGTGGCGCTACAGGTCCTGACCGTCGAGACCACGAGCGGCGCAGCGGTCGATCTCGAGAACCAGGGTGGCCGCTTCGCCGAGACGCTGGGTCAGGTGTGGTCTGAAGCGATGGAAAGCGACGGATTCAACCGGCTGGTGCTGCTTGGCGGGCTCGCCTGGCGCCAGGTCGTGGTGCTGCGCGCCTACGCGAAATACCTGCGCCAGACCGGCATTTCCTTCAGCCAGGACTATATGGAGCGCGCCCTGGTCGCCTATCCGGCGATCGCCTCGGCCGCCGTGGAACTCTTCGAGGCGCGCTTCGAGCCGGCGACCCAGTCGAACGCCGCGGCGCGCACCGAAGCGGTCGAAGCGGCCCTCGCGGCCGAACTCGAGAAGGTGACGACACTCGACGAGGATCGCATCCTGCGGCGCTTCCTCAACGCCATCCGCTGCACGCTGCGCACCAACTACTGGCAGCGCGATGCCGGTGGCGCGATCAAGGAGTGGATCTCCTTCAAGCTCGACAGCCGCGCGCTCGACGAGCTGCCGGCGCCGCGGCCGCTGGTCGAGATCTCGGTCTACAGCCCGCGCATGGAGGGCGTGCATCTGCGCGGCGGCGGCGTGGCACGCGGCGGTATCCGCTGGTCCGACAGGCGCGAGGACTTCCGCACCGAGGTGCTGGGCCTGATGAAGACGCAGATGGTGAAGAACGCCGTCATCGTGCCAGTGGGATCGAAGGGCGGCTTCTACGTCAAGCGCCCGCCGGCCAACGGCACGCGCGAGCAGATCCAGGCCGAGGGCATCTATTGCTATCAGACGCTAATCCGCGGCCTGCTCGACATCACCGACAACTACACCGCGTCGGGCGTCGCACCGCCCAGGGACGTGGTGCGCCACGACGGCGACGATCCCTATCTCGTGGTCGCCGCCGACAAGGGCACCGCGACTTTCTCCGACATCGCCAATGCGCTGGCCCGCGATTACGGCTTCTGGCTCGACGATGCCTTCGCCTCGGGCGGCTCGGCCGGCTACGACCACAAGAAGATGGGCATCACCGCCCGCGGCGCCTGGGAATCGGTGAAGCGGCATTTCCGCGAGCTTGGCCAGGATATCCAGACCACGCCCTTCACCGCGACCGGCGTCGGCGACATGTCGGGCGACGTGTTCGGCAACGGCATGCTGCTGTCGCGGCAGATCAGGCTGATTGCTGCCTTCGACCATCGCCATATCTTCATCGACCCGTCGCCCGATCCGGCGGCAAGCTGGGCCGAGCGCAAGCGCCTGTTCGACCTGCCGCGTTCGTCGTGGATGGACTTCGACAAGAGCAGGATTTCGGCCGGCGGCGGCGTCTACGACCGCGCTGCCAAGTCGATCGCGCTGTCGCCCGAAGCACAGAAGGCGGTCGGCCTCGAGGGCGCACACGCGAGCCCGGTCGACCTGATGCGCGCGATCCTGAAGGCAGAGGTCGACCTGCTGTATTTCGGCGGCATCGGCACCTACGTGAAGGCATCGAGCGAGAGCCATGCCGAGGTCGGCGACCGCGCCACCGACGCGCTGCGCATCGACGGCAAGGAGGTGCGCGCGCGCGTGGTCGGCGAGGGCGCCAATCTCGGCTTCACCCAGCGTGGCCGCATCGAAGCGGCGATCGAGGGCCGCAAGATCAACACCGACGCCCTCGACAATTCGGCCGGTGTCGATACTTCCGACCACGAGGTCAACATCAAGATCGCGACCGGCGAGGCGATCGCCCGCGGCATGCTGGCCGCCGCTGACCGCGACGCGCTGCTGTTCTCGATGACCGACGAGATTGCAGCGCTCGTGCTGCGCAACAACTACCAGCAGAGCCAGTCGGTCAGCGTCACCGAGACGATGGCGGGCGAGGAGCATGACCGGCTGGAACGCTTCATGCGCGCGCTCGAGCGCCAGGGCCGGCTCGACCGCGCCGTCGAGTTTTTGCCCGACTCCAACACCATGCGGACGCGCGGCCTGGCGCGACAGTTCCTGACACGGCCAGAACTCTGCGTGCTGCTCGCTTACGCCAAGATCGACCTCCACGACGAGATCCTGGTTTCCGACCTGCCCGACGATCCGCTGCTCGAGGGCGAATTGCTGCGCTATTTCCCCACGGCGCTGCAGGAAAAATTCGAGCCGGCGATACGTGCCCATCGCCTGCGCCGCGAGATCGCGGCGTTGCAGGTCGTAAACTCGCTGGTCAACCGCTGCGGGCCGACCTTCGTGCGCAATGTCGGCCAGCGCACCGGCGCGCCGGCGGCGGCGATCGCCCGCGCCTTCGCGGTGGTGCGCGACGCCTGGAGGCTGCGCGACCTGTGGGGCGAGGTCGAAGCGCTCGACCCGACGCTCAAGGCCGAGGCGCAGACCTGCATGCTGGTGGCCTCGCAGCGCTTTCTCACGCGCACGGTGCAGTGGACCCTGAAGCGCCTGCCGCAGCCGCTCGACACCATGGCCGCGACCGAGTCCCTGCGCGGCGCCGTCGCCGCCCTGGGTGAGCTGCCGGCATCGCTGATCGGCGAGGCGGAGAGCAAAGCACTAGGCGAACGCGCCGCCGCCTTCGAAAAGATGGGCGCGCCGGCCGCGCTGGCCCGCCGTGCCGCCGCACTCGAGACGCTGGCCGCCGCCGGCGACCTGTTGCAGGCCGCTCGCGCGGCGAACGTCGATATAGAGCAGGCGGCGCGGCTCTATTTCCGCATCGGCGAACGGCTGGCGCTGGCGCCCTTGCGGGCCGCGGCGGAGAAGCTGCCGCGCGAAGGACAATGGCCGGCGCAGGCGGCGCTGGCCGCCCAGGACGAGCTGGCGGCGTTGCAGGCCGATCTTTTGGCCTCGGCGCTGCGGGTGGCAGGCACCGCGGTCAACGATCCCGAGGCTGCGCTCGCGCAATGGGCCGAACCGCGCAAGCTGGCGCTCGACCGCGTCGGCCGGCTGCGCGAGGAATTCACTGCGGCGACTGCCGTCGATCTCGCCATGCTGGCGGTTGCAAACAGCGAGCTGAGGTCCTTAATTTAGGGCGTATGGAGGACAGGATGGCGAACAAGAGCGAGACCTACCCGATCAACAAGAGCGACGCCGAGTGGCGCAAGGAGCTCGACCCGATGCAGTACAACGTGCTGCGCGAGCACGACACCGAGCGCGCCGGCACCAGCCCGCTGAACGACGAGAAGCGCGCCGGCGCCTTCGTCTGCGCCGGCTGCGGCGAGCCGTTGTTCGATGCGGCGACGAAATTCGAGAGCGGTACGGGCTGGCCGTCGTTCTGGCAGCCAATGCCGGGCAGGGTCGGCACCACGACCGACCGCAAGTTCTTCATGACGCGCACGGAGGTGCATTGCGCCAAGTGCGGCGGCCATCTCGGCCACGTCTTTCCCGACGGGCCGGCGCCGACCGGCCAGCGCTATTGCATGAACGGCGCGGCGATGAAGTTCGAGGAGAAGAAGTAGGCGCTCAGGTCGAGGGCTGATCGCCCTGCGGCGGCGGGGCGGTCCCTAGTGGCATTGCGCCAGCGACGGCGCCAGGGCCGAGAGCATCACTAGGAACGCGACGAGCGCCGTCTTGAGAAACTGGGTCATCGGAGCCTCCAGAAGCGAAGTTGATCACAGCCCCTTCAGAAAGTCGATCAGGGCGGCGTTCACTTCTTTGGGGCGTTCCTGCTGAACCCAGTGGCCGGCGCCTTCCAGGATATGGCTACCGCGCAAGCCCGGCAGCGTCTTGGGGTAGGCGTCCATCTGGCCCTTGGCGGCGGGAAAGCGCAGCACACCGTCGCGGCTGCCGGCGATGAACAGCGACGGCCGATGGATCGGCTGGCCGCGCCACGGGCCGGCAAGCTCCCAGTTGCGCCGAAGGTTGCGGTACCAGTTCAGGCCGCCGCGAAAGCCGGCGCGGGTGAATTCCTGCGTGTAGTAGTCGAGATCGGCCTCGCTCAGCCAGGCCGGCAGGGCGGGCGGATCGACGGTGTTGCCGAGCAGCGTGCCCGTGGTCAGGCGGGCGAAGCCCTTGCCCTTCTCCTCGAGCTCGCCGCCGGCGGTGTAGTAGAGCCGGCGCAGGGCGGCGCGGATGTCAGCCTGCAGCTCGGCCTCGGGGACGCCGGGCTTTTGGAAGTATTGTAGGTAGAAGTCTGAGATGCCGATTTTGTCGAGGGCGGTCAGGATGTCGATGTGGCCGGGCGGGGCGTAGGGCACGCTCATGGCGCAGACGGCGGGGAAGAGGTCGGGCCGCCACAGGGCGGCGTGCCAGGCGACCGGGGCGCCCCAGTCGTGGCCGACGATCACGGCGTGAGTTTCACCAAGAGACTTGACCAGCTCGGCCATGTCGCCGACCAGATGGAAGAGCGTGTAGTGCTCGATGGTTTCGGGCGCCTCGGTGCCGCCGTAGCCGCGCATGTCGGGCGCCACGCAGCGGAAGCCGGCAGCGGCGACGGCGGTGAGCTGGTGGCGCCAGGAATACCAGCTCTCGGGCCAGCCGTGGCAGAACAGGACCAGCGGACCAGTCCCGATCTCGGCGTAGCGCATGTGGATGTTGTTGGCCCTGGTCGTCTTCAGGGTGACGCCGGGCACGGGGGAATTGCTCATCGTCGGAACCTCATGGTCGCCGCGGCCGACAGTACCATCGCCGGCAGGGCAATGAACGAGGTCGGCGCCAGCGAGGCGATGCCGGTCAGGCCATTGCCGACGCTGCAGCCCAGCGCCAGCACGCCGCCCGCGCCCATCAGGGCCGCACCCAAAAAGTAGCGCAGCATGTCGCGCGGCGCTTCGAAGCCGACGAGCCGGAACTCGTGCCGCACCGCCGCGACCAAGGCGGCGCCGACCAGAATGCCGAAGACGAAGGCGACGCCGAAATTGATCTTCGAGCCGGTCCAGGTCAGCAGATAGATCAGCGTGTCGCCGGCGGCGCGGGTGACGTTGAGGCTTTCGACCGTCGTCGGTTCGAACGCGTCGTTGCCCAAGACTCCCGTGACGAGATAGCCGGCGGGCACCAGCAGGCCGATCAACGCGCCGCCCAAAAGATCTTTGAGCGGCACGCCGCGCCACACGATGAAGGCGAGCGCTGCGACCGCGACGATGCCGCCGACTGCGACGGGCAGCACCGGCGCCGGCACCGAACTGACCGACGCGAGCGCCGTGCGCATCGGCGCCAGCACGCCGCGGATGGTGGCATAGGCGACCAGTGCAAAGAGCACGATCGACATCACCGAGCGCAGGTTGCCGCCGGCCGCCAGCACCAGGAGCCGCGTGCCGCAGCCGCCGGCGAGCACCATGCCCGTGCCAAACATCGCGCCGCCCCAGAACAAAGTTGGCGGCAGCACGATCGCCTTGGAGAGGTCGAGCCGGCCCATCAGCACCAGCGCCTGCACGCCGACCAGCGCCACCACCATCGCCAGCAGAAACCCGCGCAGCCGCGGCGCGTTCGCCGTCGTCAGGAAATCCTCGACGCCGCCGCGCAGGCAAAAGCCCGACCACCGCGCGACCGCCCCGAAGGCGATCCCGATGGCGAAGGCGGCGAGCGCGACCGACATGAAAAATCAGCCGCGCAGGTGCAGCGGCCGCGAGAGTTTTGTCCGCACCGATTCGCGCGACCCCAACAGCAGCGAGCCGAGGAAAAACAGCGAGGCGATCAGCACGATCGTCGGCCCCGACGGCAGGCCGACGTGGAACGACAGCAACAGCCCGATCGCGCCCGAGGCGAAGGCCATGGGTGCGGCGATCATCGTCATCGACCAGACCTCGCGGCTCCAGAACGAAGCGGCGACCGCCGGCAGCAGCAGCAGCCCCAGCGCCATCAGCGTGCCCAGCGCCTGGAACGCCGCCACCATGTTGAGCACGGCGAGCGCCAGGAACAGGTAGTGATAGAGCGAGCCGCGCACGCCCATGGCGGCCAAAAAGCCCGGATTGAAACACTCGACGACCAGCGGCCGGTAGATCGCCGCGAGACCCACCAGCGTCAGCGTCGTGGTCGACACGATCAGGATCAGCGCGGTGTCGTCGACCGCGAGGATCAGCCCGAACAGGATGTTCATCAGGTCGATCGCCGAGCCCTTGAGCGACACGATCAGCACGCCCAGCGCCACCGAGGTGAGATAGGCCGCCGCGAAGCTCGCATCCTCGCGCATGCGCGTGTAGCGCGCGATCACGCCCGAGCCCAGCGCCGTGACGATGCCCGCGATGAAGCCGCCGAGCCCCATCGCCGGCAGCGTCAGGCCACCCAGCAAAAATCCCAGCGCCGCGCCGGGCAGCAGGGAATGCGCCAGCGCGTCGCCCATCAGGCTCATGCGGCGCAGGATCAGAAACACGCCGATCGACGAGCCGCCGATCGCCAGGGCCAGACTCGCGATCAGGGCGCGGCGCATGAAGCCGAAATCGACGAAGGGTGCCAGGAGATAGTCGTAGATCACGATTCCCGTCGTCCCGACTCGCGCGGACCGTGTCCGCGCTGGAGCGCGAAGCGCGAAGTGGAGGGACCTTTTTTCTTGGCGCGCGAAAAGAGGTCCCTCGACTTCGCTTCGCTTCGCTCGGGACGACGATGGCGCAAGCTTACGCGCTCAGCCGCATCGGCACCTGGCAGGCGTCGGCGTGCTCGTCCCACGCCTCGGCCATCGCGCGGGCGCGTAACAGGTTCTCCGGCGACAGCACCGTGGCGGTCGGACCCGACGCCACCAGCTCGCGCGCCAGCAGCAGCGCATTGGGAAACTCGCGGCGCACCTGGCCGAGATCGTGCAGCACGCAGACGACGGTGCGCTTCTCGGCGCGCCAGCGCTGGATCAGCAGCATCAGGTCGGCCACGGTCTTGCTGTCGATGGCGGCAAAGGGCTCGTCGAGCAGCACGAGGTCGGCGTCCTGCAGCAGCACGCGCGCGAACAGCACGCGCTGGAACTGGCCGACCGAGAGCGTGTCGATCGGCCGTTGCTCGAAGCCCGCCAGGCCCACCGATTCGATGGCGTGCTGGGCATCGTGAATGTCGGCGGGACCGGCCGAACCGAAGCCGCCGAAGCGCGACCAGCGGCCAAGCAGCACCGTGTCGAACACCGAGATGGGAAACGTGCGGTCGATCTCGGCCTGCTGCGGCAGATAGGCGATACGCTTGGCCGAGCACTCGATGCGGCCTTCGATGCGCGGCGCCAGGCCGAGCAGCGCCTTCAAAAGCGTGCTCTTGCCGGCGCCGTTGGGGCCGACGATGGCGGTCATTTCGGCGGCCGGGATCTCGGCCGAGAGGTGATGCACCGCCGGATGGCGGTCGTAACTCACCGTCAGGTCGGTGAGTTTCAGCGCGGCGGTCATAGCGCCCACCACGCGCACAGCCACAGGCCGGCGGCCACCGCGAGCGCCAGCGCGACGCGGCGCGGGGCGCTCATGGCCAGGAGGCTGGTACCGAGGGAAACGGGCGTGTGCATGGCCAATTGTTATATTATTACACCCCCGGAGAGTCCACCCGTCCCCCGCCGTCCCACGTTCCACGACCTCATCCTCAGCGGCCGCAAAGCCATCACCCTCATCCTGAGGAGCGGCCGCAGAAGGGCCCACCACCAACCTCATCCTGAGAAGGCCCGTAGGGCCGTCTCGAAGGATGGGCAGCAAGCGCGGTGTCTGGACCCATCCTTCGAGACGCTCGCTGTGCTCGCTCCTCAGGATGAGGTGGTGGTTGGGGCTGGGGCGGCGGCCCTGCGTGCCCAGGATGAGCCGCCTCGCAAACATCTCCCCGATAGCTGATTGGCATATGCGGGCGCACGGGCCCATCTTGTCGTCATGTTCTCGTCCTCCCTGCCGCGCCGTTCCGTCCTCCGGGGCGGGGCCGTGCTTGCCGGGGCCACCCTGGTGGCCGGCGCCCGCACCCCCGCATCAGCGGCCGACGCTGCCGGCCCGTGGGCGGTCGAGCTCTTCACCTCGCCGGGCTGCAACTCCTGCCCGCCGGCTGACGCCCATCTCGGCGAGCTGGCGCGGCGCGCCGACATCGTCGCGCTGTCGTTCCATGTCGACTACTGGGACTACATCGGCTGGAAGGATCCCTTCGCCTCGCGCGACACCACCGATCGCCAGCGCGCCTATGCCCGCGTCCTGAAACAGCGCTACGTCTACACGCCGGAGATGGTGGTCAACGGCATCGGCCACGATCCCGGCCGCGAGATGCCGCCGATCCGCGAGCTCTTGGCCAAGGCGCAGCAGCGCTCGCCCCGGCGGGCGACGCCGGAACTGTCGCACGACGCCAGCGGCCTGCTCACCATCCGCCTCGCCGACTTCGCGCTCGACGGCGGCTCGGCCGACGTCACGCTGGCGGCCTACGACCGCCGCCATTCGACCCAGGCCAGGAACGGCGAGAACGCCGGTCGCACGCTCGACAATTTCAACACGGTGCGCCGCTTCGAGAAGATCGCCCGCTGGGAAGGGGCTGCTAAATTCTGGACCGTGCCGGGCGACAGCTTTGGCCCCGGCCAGGGCGTCGCCGTGCTGGTGCAGCGCGCCGATCACGGCCCGATGATCGGCTGCAACAAGCTCGAGTTCGCGGTTTCGGGCTAGCTCCCGCTGTCATCCCGAGCGTAACGAGGGACCTTTCCGCGGCCTTCCGACCAAAGGTCCCTCGCTACGCTCGGATGACAGCTAGTCCCGCAGTACCGCCGCCTCCAGCGGCGCACGGCCGCGGATCATGTCGGCGGCTTTTTCGGCGATGGTCAGCACCGAGGCGTTGAGGTTGGCCGAGGGCATGGTCGGCATGATCGAGGCGTCGACCACGCGCAGGCCCTCGAGGCCGCGCACGCGCAACTGGTCGTCGACCACCGACGTGGGGTCGCTGTCGGGCGCCATGCGGCAGGTGCCCATGAGATGGAAGGTCGTGGTGCCGCGCTGCTTGGCGGCGGTCATCAGATCCGCGTCCGACTGCTTGTCGGCGCCGGGAAATTCCTCGCGGTCGTAGTATTTCTGCATCGGTCCCGACGACAGCAGCCGGCGTGCGAGCTTCATGCCGGCCAGCAGCACCTGGCGGTCGCTTTCGGCGGCGAGGTAATTCGGCTGGATCAGCGGCGACTCGAAGGGATCGGCCGAGCGGGCGCGCACCCAGCCGGTGCTGTCGGGCCGCTGCTGCCACGAGGCGATGGTCATGCCGGGGAAGTCGTCGAGGGTCGACTGCACTCCCTCCTTGTAGGAGGCCGGCGTGAAAGTGAGCTGCAGGTCGTAATTGTCGACGCGCTCGTCGGACTTCCAGAAAACGTAGATCAGGGTCGGATTGAGCGCCAGGATGCCGCTGCGGTTCCAGGCGTATTTCAGCACCTCGCCGACGAGGGGAAGCCCGTGGCTCTTCTCGTTGATGGTCCTGGCGTTCTTCACGCGGGCGACGAAGCGCGGCGCGTAGTGATCGCGCAGGTTCTCGCCGACGCCGGGCAGCGCGTGCTTCACGGCAATGCCGAGCGAACCCAGCAGCGGCGCCGGGCCGATGCCGGAGACCTGCAGGAGCTGCGGGCTATTCACCGTGCCACCGCACAGGATCACTTCTTTCGTGGCGCGCACTTCCATCGGCGCACCACCACGCCCGCCTTTGCGGTAGCGCACGCCGACGGCGCGCTTGCCTTCCAGCACGATCTCGCTCGCGTGCGCATGGGTGCGCACCGCGAGGTTGGGCCGCTTCATCGCGGGATGCAGGAAGGCGCGCGCGGCGCTGACACGGCGGCCCTTCTGGATCACGCGCTGCACGTAGCTGACGCCCGCCTGCATCGTGCCGTTGTAGTCGCGGTTGCGCGGGATGCCCATGGACACGGCGCCCTCGATGAAGGCCTCGCACAGGGGATCGCGCCAGTCCAAGTCGGCGATCGGCAGGTTGCCTTCGCGGCCGCGGAAGGTGTCGTCGACGGAACCCGGCTCGTCGGCGATGCGCTTCTCGGTCCGCCGGAAGTAAGGCAGCAGATCGGCGTAGCCCCAGCCGTGGTTGCCGCGCTGGGCCCAGCCGTCAAAGTCCATGCGCTGGCCGCGATTGTAGATGTGGCCGTTGATCGACGAGGAGCCGCCCAGCGTCTTGCCGCGCGGGGCGGCGATGCGCCGGCCGCCGGTCCATTCGCTGGCCTCCGAGGTGTAGAGCCAGTTCACGCTGGGATTGACCAGCGTGTACATGAAGCCGGCCGGGATATGGATGAAGGGATGCCAGTCGCGGCCGCCGGCCTCCAAGACGCAGACGGTGGCGGTGCCGTCTTCGGAGAGGCGGCTGGCCAGGACGCTGCCGGCGGAGCCGGCGCCGACGATGATGTAGTCGAAGGATTCCATGCGCGCGGTGTTCTCCCGGGTCGAAGGCTAATGCAATTTAGGGAAGGACTTGAACGCAGGACCGATGAGCTCGTCCAATATCCTTTTCGCCCATTCTACTCGTTGATCATCTTCAAGCTCGGTTATGTAACGAAGCGCGATGTCAATTCGTGCAAGCAGCGCTAGTGATTTGCGCTCTACCGCCATTTCTAACCACTTGTTTGCTCTCGCCCCTTCTCTCGCCAGAAAATGCATCATCGCCATTGTGATTGGTTCTACGATTCCAGCGTAGCGGCAAGGTATCGAGCCATGATCGGACAGTTCGTGCGTCAAAAGCATATTCATTGACTGATTCTCGACTGGCCGTCGAAGAGGTATTCGGCTCGTCCCAATTTCGAGGAGTAATGCCTCGTCCAGCCGCTCGCCAATCCTGCCGTCAGATGAAACAACCGCGAAGGGCGCTGATGCGAGGTTAGAAAGCACCAACCAACTTTCCAAGTCTGCGTATGACGAGTGAATGCGCTCATCTTCTTCGACTTCGATTCGTTCTTGCCGGCCACGAAAGTTCGCCAAAATCGAACCATCTTCCTCGAATTCAAGCTCGATTAAGCACGTACGCGTAGGAAAGTCCCTGTGCGTCATCGTCCTTGGTTAGCGCGCTCCCCGGCCTCTTGATTTCAAGTATTGCTAAATTTTTCCCGTTGCGGGAAACGACAATGTCGGCGCGAGCTCCTGCCGTCAGTTTGTAAGCATTGTTGACTATATTGGACTTCCCAAACTTGAACGAAAAGCTGAGTTGGTGCTTTAGGTCACCAGAACTTAGCCAGGGAAAGGCCAGCTTAAGTGCCGCGTGAATGGCAGCTTCTAGGTCGGCCTCCGTTGGCTCTTGTGTTGTTTGTTGAATGCTCATTTTGTCGCTCTCACAACAGACGCGGCCATAAAGCTTCTACAGACATTCACGTCAACAATACTGAGTAGCAAGCCTTGTGTTCTGCCCTACCTCTGCGCGATTGGCCTGTCCCCGGTTTGGAAGACACCGAGTTAGGTGTTTTTATGGAACCGGAGGTTTGTCATGGAGCGCAGGAAATTTACGCGAGAGTTCAAGCTTGAGGCGGTCCGCCTGATCAAGGATCGTGGTGTCAGCGTTGGCCAGGCGTCGC
>CAMDQJ010000120.1 GCA_945905835.1 Asaia bogorensis | reverse complement strand
TCGCTCTACACTTTGCTACAGATATTCTCGCTCACGCTTTTCGAGAAGATGCCCTTGCAACAAGCCTTTTCAGCCAATCATCCCAGCTCCGATGACGTCGCCATCGGCAACCAATTGAATCTGTTCTCTTTTTAACCGGACAGCAGTGATCCGCAATCCCAATTACAATCCGCGCGCCGAGCCGCCGAGCGGCCTGGCTGGCGGCAAAGTCGCCAAGGTCGATCGAGTCGAATGGCTAGCGATTCCCGACCACATGACCGCGGTGAACGCGCTTCTGGCCGGCGAGATCGACTACATCGAGGCGCCGCCGCACGACCTCAAGTCCCTGCTGTTGGCCGACAAGAACATCAAGCTCGAGGTCCTGAACAAGATCGGCGCGCAGTACGTGTTCCGTTGGAACACCGTGGTGCCGCCCTTCAACAACGAGAAAATCCGGCGCGCGGCGATGTACGCCTTCGACCAGAAGGCCTTCCTCGAGGGCGTGATCGGCGATCAGCGCTACTACCAGACTTGCGACGCGATGTTCGTCTGCGGCACGCCGCTGGAGAACGCCGCCGGCATGGACGGGCTGGCGCGCGGCAACTTCGCCAAGTCGAAGGAGCTTTTAAAGGAAGCCGGCTACGACGGCGCGCCGGTCGTCATGCTGCACACCACCGACATTGCCGTGCTGACGAATGCCGGACCGATCGCCAAGGACCTCCTGGAGAAAGGTGGCTTCAAGGTCGAAATGGTGCCGCTCGACTTCCAGGCCATCGTCTCGCGCCGCCTGCGCAAGACGCCGCCGGCCGATGGCGGCTGGAACGGCTTCATGACCGCCTGGCTCTCGGTCGACATGATGAATCCGCTCACCAACTCGATGCTGACGGCGTCCTGCGAGAAAGCCAATTTCGGCTGGCCCTGCGACTCGGAGGTCGAGCGCCTGCGCGACGCCTATGCCCGCGCGCCCGACACCGCGAGCCGGCAGAAGATCGCGGCCGACCTGCAGGCGCGCGCCGTCCAGTACGGCACGCATATCCATCTCGGCCAATACACCCTGCCGACGGCGACGCGCGCCGACCGCTTGAGCGGCGTGGTGACCAGCCCGGTGCCGGTGTTCTGGGGTATCGAGAAGAAGTGACCTAGCTCGCGCCGCCCTCGACGCCGCGGCCCTCGGCGCGCCAGCGCAGCATGCCACCTGGCAGGTTGGCGAATTCGGTGAAGCCCGCCTTCTGCAGGATTTCCGTGGCATGGGCAGAGCGGCTGCCGGCGCGGCACACCGCGACGATCGGCTTGTCCTTGGGCAGTTCCTTGGCCTTGGCTGCAAGCTCACCCAGCGGCAGCAGCGTGGCACCGCGGATATGGCCGAGCGGGCCGGTGAACTCGTTGGGCTCGCGCACGTCGAGCACGCACACCTTGCCGAGATTCTCCTCCAGCCAGTGCGGCTCGACCTCCCACACGCCGGAAAAGGTGAAGCGCAGCGGCGCCCAGGACGGGTCGGCCGGTGCCTGGCCAGCCTCGTTGCTCAGCTTGCCGCAGCGCAGGTTGGCCGGCACTGCCTCGTCGATCTTCTTCGGGTGCGGCAGGTCGAGGTTCTTCATGTAGCCGGCATAGTCAGCCTCGGCGATCTCGCCGCCGAGACGCGGATTGAACTTCTTCTCCTCGGCGACGCTGGTCGCGGTCAGCCCGCGATAATCGTGCGCCGGATAGAGCGTGCAGCTCTCGGGCAGCGAGAAGATGCGCGAGCGCACCGAGCGGTAGAGCGCACGCGCGTCGCCCTGCTGGAAGTCGGTGCGGCCGGAGCCGCGGATCATGATGCAGTCGCCGGTGAGGGCCATCGATTCATCATCGAGCACGTAGGTGACGCAGCCATTGGTATGGCCGGGCGTCGCCCGCACCTCCAGCGATCGGCGGCCGAACTCGACGCGGTCACCGTCTTTCAGGAGACGATCGGCCCCTTCCGCGCCGGATTGCGCCGACAAGGCGATCTGCGGACCGAGCTTCTGCTTCATCAGCCAGGCGCCCGTCACATGGTCGGCATGGACATGCGTCTCCAGCGACCAGACGAGCTTGAAGCCAAGCTCGCCGATCAGGGCGGCATCGCGCCGCACCTGCTCGAATACCGGATCGATCAGCACCGCCTCGCCCGAGGCCTTGTCGCCCAGCAGATAAGTGTAGGTCGACGAGGTCGGGTCGAAGAGCTGCCGAAAGATCAGCACGATTTCCTCCTAAGTGGGCGCGCTCGCCTTGTCGAGGGCGGCCACGTCGGCCGCGTCGAGCTTGACGTTGGGCGAGGCGATCAGGTCCTTGAGCTGCTGCAGGCTGGTGGCGCTGACGATCGGAGCGGTGATCGACTTCCTCTGCATCAGCCAGGCGAGCGCCACCTGGGTCGTATTGGAATTGTGCTTCTTGGCCGTGTCGTCGAGCGCCTTCAGCACCGCCATGCCCTTGGGATTGATGTACTTCTTCACGCCCGCGGCGCGCTTGGCATCGCCGACGTCGCCCTCGGAGCGGTACTTGCCCGAGAGGAAGCCACTGGCCAGCGAGTAATACGGGATGACGCCGATGCCTTCCTTCAGGCACTCGTTCTCCAGCTCACCCTCGAACAGCCCGCGCTCCATCAGATTATAGTGCGGCTGCAGGCTCTCGTAGCGCGGCAGGCCCTTGGCCTTAGAGATCGCCTGGGCCTCGGCCAGCCGCTTGGCGTCGAAGTTGGAGGCGCCGATGGCGCCGAGCTTACCCGCCTTGACCAGCTCGCCGTAGGTCGAGAGCGTCTCTTCCTGCGGCGTCGCCTTGTCGTCCTTGTGCGACTGGAAGAGATCGATGCGGTCGGTATTCATCCGCTGCAGCGATTCGTCGACCGACTTCACGATATGGGCGCGCGTGAGCGCGCCCTCGGCCGGCACCATGCCGCACTTGGTGGCGATCTGGACCTTGGCGCGCTTGGCCGGATTCTTCTTCAACCAGCTGCCGATGATCGCCTCGGACTCGCCGCCCTTGTGGCCCGGCACCCAGCGCGAATAGACGTCGGCAGTGTCGATGAAGGAGAAGCCGGCATCGACGAAGGCGTCGAGCAGCTTGTGCGAGGTCGCCTCGTCGGCCGTCCAGCCGAAGACGTTGCCGCCGAAAGCGATGGGGGCGAATTCAATGCCGGATTTGCCGAGCTTGCGCTTTTCCATGGTGTCTCTCCGTTGGGTGGTCAGGTCTGTTGTGGCGCCGGTGGCGGCGCCAGGTTTGGAAACATGATCGGCGGCAAGGCGAAGTGGATACCCTTGGACGGAAACGCCTCGTACATGCGCCGGATCGCCGTGCGCTGGATCAGGCTCGGGTTCTTCGGCTTGGCCGTGAACTTAAAGCGGATGACCAGCGAGGCGTCCTTGATGTCGACGATGCCCTGCATCTTGAGCGGCTGCAGCAGCTCCTTCTGGTAGGCAGGCTCGGTCATCATGTCGAGACCGATCTTCTTCACGGTCTTGCGCAGCAATTCTACGTCGGTGTCGTTCTTGAAGGCGAGGTTGAATTTCACCGTCGTCCAGTCGCGGCTGAAATTGGTGATGTGACCGAGCTGTCCGAACGGTACGGTGTGGAGCTGGCCGTTCTGGTGGCGCAGCCGGATCGAGCGGATGGTGAAGCCCTCGACCGTGCCCTTGACGCGGCCGGAGTCGAGATACTCGCCGACCCGGAAGGAATCCTCGGCGAGGAAGAACATGCCGGAGACGATGTCGCGCACCAGCGACTGGCTGCCGAACGACACGGCAAGCCCCAGCACCGAGGCACCGGCGATCAGCGGCGTGATGTTGACGCCGAGTTCCGACAGCACGAGCAAGGTACCGATGACGAAGATCGTCACGCCCGCCGTCACGCGCAGCACGGGCATCAGCGTGCTCAGCCGCGAGGCGGCGGTGGGCGCTTCCTCGTCGACCTCGCCCACGACCCCGGCGGTCGGCAGCGGGTGCTGCAGGATGTAGAAATCCATGCGGTACTTCAGGAACCGCCACAGCGTGTAGGCGGTGAAGGCGGCGATCGCCGCGATCTTCACCGCGTTGCCCTGCGGCGCCCATTCGGCTGGCGTCGCGAGGCCGAGGATGTGGACGATCACCGCCTCGGCTGCGCCGACCACGGCGATGAGGCGCACCGCCAGCCGCACGCAGCCCGCGACGACATCACCGACCGTCGGCAGCTCCGATGGCAGGTGACGCGTCAGGCGAAACAGCAGCGTTTCGAACAGCAGCAGCCCGATCAGCGTCGATTCGAGGACCGCGAGCCCGCGCACCGCCGTGGCTTTGTCGGTTAGCGCGGCATAGAACGCCGACGCGCCGGCCAGGCCATAGAAGATCAGACCCCCAACCCACCAGCCATGTGCCATGCCGAGCTTCATCGGTCGCCAGGTGTCGCGCTCGCCGACCATGGCGCCCAGCCACGCTGCCATGTCGTGCCGCCAATGCCAGGCCGTCAGGAGCAGGGCGGCAGCGATCAACGGCGAATAGAAGACGACCGCGGTCGAGGTGGCTTCCGACCCGGCGCCGGTCGTCAGCAAGAAGGTGACGATGTTGCGCGCCAGCATCGGCAGGACGATCACGACGTTGAGGCCGAGCAACAGGCGCTTGGCGGTCGCATCGTCGATCGGCGCAATGCGGCCTTCCGGCGTGTTGGGCCTGAGCCAGGCGCGGAACACCAGGTTGAAGCCCCGCCAATAGAGAAGCGCCTGCAGGAACTGCCGACCAACGCGGGCAGGAACGGCCTCGGGGTCGCCGATTTGACCCACGACGAAACGCGCCGCGATCCACAGCGCCAGCAGTGCCAAGAGATCGAGCAGGATGGCCTGCAGGAAAGCGCGCAACGGCGATTCGTGGGCATGACGCTGGAAGATGCGTACGCGCACGCGCAGCAGCAGCTGGCGCGCGACATACTCGGCCACCAGGCCGGCAACAATGACACCAACCAGCAACGCCGCCGACCGGCCGTCGAATATCGCAGAGAGATTCGCGAGATGCCCGAGCAACGCCGGCTCCTGCGCCGCCGTCGCCTCCAGCCGCTCGGTGAGGAACTTGAGCAACGGCGCGGTCGCGCTTTCCCCGCCATAGGTCGTCTGGGCCACGACCGGCGCGGCCACGGCCGACACAGCGGCAATGCCGCCTGCCACTGCCGTCAACCCCCGTTTCAGTCGCATTAATCGTCCCCTGACACGCGGCGCGAACCTAGGACAGATCGCCCGCTATCGCCAGTCTAGAGGGAGTTTTGCCCTTACCTCAACGCCGCCCACAGGAAGATCGCCGTCGACACGACACCCATGGCAGTGCGCCCGAGATGCAGGCGTCCCCAGCGCTCGAGCAGGGTACGGCTCGCCGGCCCGGCCTGGTCGAGCGAGGTCGACCTCAGCGCATTGTTGACCGGCATGATGCGCAGCATCGTGTAGGGCCAGGCGGCCAGCAGGACCGCGCCGCCCGGCCAGCCAGTAGGGATCGCGGGTCTGCCGCCATGCCAGGGCGCCCAGCGCAAATCCGACCAGGGCGCGCGAGGCCTGCATCTGCGCGCCGCGCGCATAGGAGGGTTTCCTCTGCGTGAGCTATGCGCGGTCGTCGAGCGCTTCCCGCGCCGGATGCTCGACAAAACTCACGTAAATGGCCGCTCCGACGAATAGCGCGGCAACGGTCAGAGCCAATACGCCGTAAACCATCCGAACCTCCGTGGTTTGTGTGGACTGGACCGCCGCACCGTTGCGGCCTTATCGTCACAAAAGGGACTGAAACAGGGTGAGTTCTGAGCATGGCCGACTCTGAAACCATTCCGATCATCGACCTGGGTCCCTATCTCGCGGGCGAACCGGGCGCGCTCGACCGCACGGCGCAGGAGATGCGCTTCGCGCTGACCCAAATCGGTTTCTACTTCATCGTCAATCACGGCGTACCGCGCGAGTTGATCAACGCCACCTTCGAGCGGGTCAGGCGCTTCCACGCCCAGCCGATCGACAAGAAGATGGCGCTCAAGCTCAACCATCACAACACCGGCTACATGCCGATACGCGGCAATACGCTGCGCACCTCGACGGTGCAAGCCGGCACCAAGCCCAATCTCAACGAGGCCTTCTTCGTCAAACGCGAACTATCGGCCGATCATCCCGACGTGCTGTCCGACCGCCGCTTCCATGGCGCCAACCGTTGGCCTATCGAGCTGCCCGGTTTCCGAGAGGCCATCCTGTCCTATACCGATACGCTGGAGCGGCTGGTGCAGAAGATGGTGCGGCTCTATGCCCGCGCCCTCGATCTGCCGGCGGAATATTTCGACGGCCCCTTCAAGGAGCTGCAATTCTCGCTGCGCATGACGCACTACCCGCATCAGGACGGTCCGGTGACCGACGAATTTGGACTGGCGCCTCACACCGATACGAGTTTCCTGACGCTGCTCGCGCCCAACGAGGTGCCGGGCCTCTCGATCCGCACACAGAGCGGCAATTGGATCGACGCGCCGGCGATTGCCGACGCCTATGTCGTGAACGGCGGCCAGATGCTGCAGCGCTGGACCAACGACGTCTTCCTCGCCACGCCGCACCGCGCCATCAACCGCTCGGGCGGCGAGCGCTACGCCATCCCGTTCTTCGCCGATTCCAACATCGACTGGCCAGTCGCCGCCGTGCCGACCACCGTCGGTCCCGACAAGCCGCCGAAGTACCCGACGACCTGGTACACCGAGTACATGACCTGGTACCAGAAGCGGAACTACGACGTGCTCAACGAGGGCGCCCAGCAAGCAGCCGAATGAGCGCAGCCGACGTCATTCCCGTCGTCGATCTCGGCCCCTATCTGGCGGGCGAGCCGGGCGCGATGAAGCGCACCGCATCAGAGCTGCGGTTTGCCCTGACCAGCATCGGCTTCTACTTCATCACCAATCACGGCGTGGCCAACGAACAGGTGCGCGCCATCTTCGCCGAGGCGGCGCGTTTCCACGCCCTGCCGCTCGAGCGGAAGATGAAAATCCGCATCGACAAGCACAATGTCGGCTACCTGCCGATGCGCGGCGATACGCTGCGCACCTCTGTCGTGCAACGGGTGACGCAGGCCAACCAGAACGAGGCACTGTTCATTGCGCGCGACATAGCGCTCGACCATCCCGACGTCGTGGCCGACCGCCGCTTCCGCAGCGCCAACCAGTGGCCGGCCGACTTACCGGGCTTTCGCCAGACCGTGGCCGGCTATTGTGACACCATGGAGCGGCTGGTGCAGAAACTGGTGCCGCTCTACGCGCTGGCGCTCGGTCTGCCTGCCGCCTATTTCGACAGCCCGTTCCGCGACTGCCAGTACAAGCTGCGCATGACGCACTACCCGCATATCGACGCGTCGCCGGAAGAGGAGTTCGGCATCGCCCCGCACACCGACACCTCTTTCCTGACCCTGCTGGCGCCCAACGAGGTGCCGGGCCTGTCGATCCGCACGCAAAGCGGCAAATGGATTTCGACACCCGTCATGGCCGAAGCCTATCTCGTCAATGGCGGGCAGTTGCTGCAGCGCTGGACCAACGATCATTTCCTCGCCACGGCGCACCGTGCGATCAACCGCAGTGGCGGCGAGCGCTATGCCCTGGCCTTCTTCTGCGACAGCAACATCGACTGGCCGATCGCTTCGGTGCCGACCACCGTAGGACCCGACAAGCCGCCGAAATATCCGACGACATGGTACACCGACTACATGACCCTGTACCAGAAGCGGACCTACGATCTATTGGCGGATCAAGCCGCCGAATGAGCGCCACGCTGGCCCGCGTCGAGGCCCACGTCTTTCACGCGCCCATCAAGGAACCTGTCCGCATGTCGTTCGGCACCATGAGCGAGCGCGTCGCGGTCTTCGTCCGTGTAGAAGATTCCGACGGCGCGCGCGGCTGGGGCGAGGTCTGGTCGAACTTCCCGACCGCCAGTGCGGAGCATCGTGCCCTGCTGTTCGCCGACATCGTGGCGCCGCGTGCGCTGGGCAAGTCGCTCGATGATCCGGTGGCGCTATGGGCCGAGATCGACCGCTCCCTGCAAGTGCTGCGCGTGCAGAGCGGCGACGCCGGCGCGCTTTCCGCCGCCGCGGCCGGTCTCGACCTCGCCATCCACGATCTGCGGGCACGCAAGCGCGGCCTGCCGTTGTGGCGGGCGTTGGGCGGCACCGACGACACACCGGTCCCGATCTATGCCAGCGGCCTCAATCCCGGGCGGGCCGCGCTCGAGACCGTCGAACGCACCCGCACGGCAGGCTACCACGCCTTCAAGATCAAGGTCGGCTTCGGCGAGGAGACCGATCTCGGCTCGATGCGGCCTGTCGCAAAGACGTTGAAGACCGGCGAGCGCCTGATGGTCGACGTCAATCAGGGCTGGGATCTTTCGACCGCCTGCCGCATGGCGCCGAAATTCGCCGAGTTCGGCCTCGGCTGGATCGAGGAACCGCTGCTCGCCGACCGGCCGGCGCGCGAATGGACCGTGCTTGCCGCCATTGCGCCGACGCAACTCGCCGGTGGCGAGAACTTGCGCGGTGCAGGCCAGTTCCAGCGCGCCATCGATTCGGACCTATTGGGTGTCATCCAGCCCGATGCCGCCAAATGGGGCGGCCATTCCGGCTGCCTGCCTGTCGCCCGTGCGACGCTTGCCGCCGGCCGCTCCTACTGCCCGCACTTCCTGGGCGGTGCGATCGGGCTTATCCATTCTCTGCACCTGCTGGCCGCTGTGCGAGGTCCCGGCCTGCTCGAGGTCGACGCCAACCCCAATCCGCTGCGCGAAGGCCTGCTGGGCGACCTTTTGACCGTCCGCGACGGCTGCGTATCGCTTCCCGGCGGACAGGGTCTCGGTCTAGAACCAGATATCAAATCGCTCGCCTCGCTCCAAACCCTGCACCTGGAACGGCGCGCATAAGAAAAAAGAGGAAACGCCATGCTCGGCCTGATGCAAGATCGCCCGTTGCTGATCTCGCAAATCATCGACTTTGCCGCCGCCTACCACACCGATGTCGAGATCGTCTCGCGCACAATCGAGGGGCCGATCCACCGCTACGGCTACCGCGATGCGCAGAAGCGCGCCAAGAAGCTCGCCGAGGCGCTGCAGGGGCTGGGCATCAAGCTCGGCGACCGGGTCGGCACCATCGCCTGGAACAGCTACCGGCATTTCGAGTGCTACTTCGGCATCTCCGGCATCGGCGCGGTGCTGCACACCCTCAACCCGCGGCTGGCGCCCGAGCATGTCGCCTATATCGCCAACCACGCCGAGGACCAGGTCATCCTGGTCGACGTCAACCTGCTGCCGATCGTCGAGGGTGTGTTCGACAAGCTCAAGACGGTGAAGCACATCGTGGTCATGACCGACCGCGCGCATATGCCGGCCTCGAGCAAGATCCCCAACTTGCTGTGCTACGAGGAGCTGATCGCCGACAAGCCCGGCACATTGCAATGGCCGGACTTCGACGAACGCACGGCGTCGTCGCTCTGCTACACCTCGGGCACGACCGGCAATCCCAAGGGCGTGCTCTACTCGCACCGCTCGACGCTCATCCACGCGATGATGTCCTGCAACGGATCGGTGATCCCGATGGACCCCGACACCACGGTCCTGCCGGTGGTGCCGATGTTCCACGCCAATGCCTGGGGCCTCGTCTATGCCGCCCCGATCTGCGGCGCCAAACTGGTGTTTCCCGGCGCCAAGCTCGACGGCGCCAGTGTTTATGAACTGCTCGACAAGGAACAGGTGACGCTGAGCGCCGGCGTGCCGACGGTGTGGCTCGCCCTGCTCGACTACTGCGCCCAGAACAAGCTCAAGATGTCGTCGGTCAAGCGCACGCTGATCGGCGGTTCGGCGGTGCCGATCTCGATGATCTCGCGCTTCTGGAAGGATCACGGCATCGAAGTGGTCCAGGGCTGGGGCATGACCGAGATGAGCCCGCTCGGCACGACGACGCGCTTCAATCGCGGTGAGCGCCAGCTGCCGGACGCCGAGCGCTTCGCCATCACCGCCAAGCAGGGCCGGCCGGTATTCGGCTGCGAGATGAAGATCGTCGACGATACCGGCAAGGATCTGCCGAGCGACGGCAGCGTCTCGGGCAACATGGTGGTGCGCGGCCCGTGGATCGTCTCGGGCTACATGAAGGGCGAAGGCAAGAGCCAGTTCGGCAAGGACGACTGGTTCCAGACCGGCGACGTCTGCAAGATCGAGGCGGACGGCTCGGTGGTCATCACCGACCGCTCCAAGGACGTCATCAAGTCGGGCGGCGAGTGGATCAGCTCGATCGACCTCGAGAACGCCGCCATGGGCTGCCCCGGCGTGGCCGAGGCCGCCGTGATCGGCGTCGCCCACCCGAAGTGGGACGAGCGGCCGCTGCTGATCGTGGTCAAGCGCCCCGAGGCGACCGTCGGCAAGGCCGAGGTGCTGAAATTCCTCGAAGGCAAGATCGCCAAGTGGTGGATGCCCGACGACGTGCAATTCATCGACGCCATCCCGCACGGCGCCACCGGCAAGATCCTGAAGACGGCGCTGCGCAAGCAGTTTGAGGATTACAAGCTGCCGACGGCCTGACTTCGCTCCTGACAGAACGTCGTCAGCAGTCCTGCCTCAGGATGTCTACCATCACGCCGATGGGAGAGACACATGGCTTCGACGCCGTAGGGCCAAAAAATTGGAACGGCAGAGAAGCCGGTCCTTTAGGCAGGGTTGGCAGATCGGTGTCCGGAGGCGGTCCGGAACAATTGGTGAGATAATCAACGACGCCCTTCGCCGAGGGTCGGGGCAGGGGGGCTGTGATGGATTGGGCGCGGATGCTGGCCTACGCAACGGGGACGGTGGACCAGGAGTTGCTGGGGCGGAACGAATATTTGACTGCCGAAAACCGCATCCTCAAGGTGCAACTGAAGGGTCGGTTGAAACTCTCGGACGCCACGCGGGGCGCGCTGGGCGAGATCGGTCGTCGGCTGGGCCGCAAGGTTCTCGCCGACGTCGCCACCATCGCCCGGCCGGACACCATCCTTGGCTGGTATCGCAAGCTTGTCGCCCGCAAATTCGATGACTCGGCGCGTCGAGGCCCAGGCAGGCCCCGGATCAAGCGAGGGGTCGAGCAGCTGATCATTCGCATGGCCAGTGAGAACCGGGACTGGGGCTATGACCGGATTGCTGGGGCGTTGGCCAATCTGGGGTACGAGATTTCCGATCAAACGGTTGGCAATGTCTTGCGGCGCCACGGCCTGCCGCCGGTGCCGGAGCGCAAGCGCACGACCACGTGGGCGGCCTTCATTCGGACCCACGTAGCGCTGTTGGCGGGGACCGACTTCTTCACCGCCGAGGTGCTGACGCTGCGCGGGCTGGTGACCTACTATGTGCTGTTTTTCATCCATCTCGAGAGCCGCCGGGTGGATATCGCCTGGATCACTGTTCACCCGAATGAGGCGTGGATGAAGCAGATCGCCCGGAACGCGACCATGGACGATTGTGGCGTGCTGCGGGATTGTCGATATCTCCTGCACGATCGTGACACCAAGTTCACGCGATCGTTCCGGGCCATCCTTGTGTCAGGTCGGGTTGAGCCGCTCGCGCTGCCGGCACGCAGCCCGAACCTGAATGCCTACGCAGAGCGCTGGGTGAGGTCGGTCAAGGAGGAGTGCCTGTCGAAGGTGATCCTGTTCGGCGA
>CAMDQJ010000119.1 GCA_945905835.1 Asaia bogorensis | reverse complement strand
TTCTTCATCGTCGGCGAATACAATACGATCTACGGCATCGCCATCATGGTCGCGGTCCGCCTGGTCACTGCCCAACGCCTGACATGGCAGGACGGCATCGTCCTTGCCCTTACCGGCGCGCTCGCGCTGCGGACCTATGAGGCGACTCTCTATCTTGGGCCGCTGCTGGCGACGATGATCTGCTGGCGGGTGTGGACGTTGAGGCCGCAGCCGCCGATCATCGTCGGCCTGCATGCCATTGCGGCCGTCTGTTTCCTTGTCGGCTGTGGCATCGCCTACAACTCCATCGCTTTCCCCTTCTCAGTGTCGCATCTCGACGAGTCCATCTCGACGATCCATAATTTTTGGCAGAACATGCAGTTCATGCTGGCGCTGCTGGCGACGCTGACCGTCGCCATCTGGGCGCTGGTGCGGCCGGCCGATCTCACCAGTGTCCGTCCCTATCGCTGGGCCACCTTCTGGATCGTCATTCTCGTGCTGTCGCCGCTGCTGGGGTTCGGCGACGGGATCTTCCGGCCACTCGCCAAGTCGCAGTATGTCGCCCGGACCCTGGGCGGCGGCGTCATTGCCGTGATCGTCGTCGCCATCTGGCTCTATGCGTCGGCGTTCGGCCGACAGCTCGTTCTGATGCAGGTGCTTTGCCAGCCGGTGGCGGGCCGGCGCTTTCTCGCCTTCGCCTGCGCGCTGTTCCTGGCGGTCTTCCCATCGGACCTCTATCTGACCGCCACCTGGAGCCGCTATCTCGAGGCGTTCGTGACGACCGTGCAGACGAGAAGCGGCGTGATCGCCTTCGAGGACACGCCGCTTTCCACCCGCCCGCACGTCCTGCTGGTGGAGAACTGGACCTTGTCCAGCGCCAGTCTCGTGCTGCGCGGAAAGCCCGGCGACGGCGTCATCCTGGTGCCAAAGGACTTCACCGAGTGGCAGCCGTTCGACGCTACCAAGGGGTATCCTGACCTCGGCCGCTATTTCTGGCGGCGTTGAGCGTGGCCAGCGCCGTGTCGCCCGCGACAGCCTACCGCACGGCGGCAACGATCCTGTGGGCGCTGGCGCTGTGGAACACTACGCACTATCGCGGCCTGTTCTGGGATGGCGCCGGACTTCTCGCGCTGATGCTCGACAAGGGCTGGTTCCACTGGAGCTTCTACGCCGCACGCGCGCACGTGATGTGGCTGACGCAGCTGCCGGTCGTCGTCGCCGTCGAGCTCGGCGTGCGCGATACCGCGGTCCTCGCACTTGCCTATTCGGCAGGACTGTTCGCGCTGCCCGCCGCGATCTATCACCTGGCGCTGTGGCGCGCGCGCAACGATGCCGTGGCGCTTACGGCGGTGCTGGCGGCAATCACCGTCGTCTATGTGCCGACCTCGTTCTACATCATCAGCGAGTTCCACGCGGCGGCGGCCCTGGCCGTCGCCGCCATGACGATCGTGGCGACGTCGGATCGCCTCGGCTGGTTCGAGGGCGTGGCGCTGTCGCTGCTCGGTCTGGTGGCCCTGCGGTCCTACGAGGCAATGATCCATCTCGGGCCGCTGCTGGCGGTCGCCATTGGGTGGCGGACGTGGCGCTCGGCCCCGAGCCCCGGCGGCGCGCGCCTTCTCGGCTGGCTTGCGGCGGCGCTGTTCGCCGGCGCCGGCGCGGTCTCGCTGGCGACGCTGGCGGAATATTGGGCTCATCCACATTTCGGTGGCATGCGTTCGTCGGTCGGCCGGTTCTGGGAGGATCTTCAGTTCGTGCTCGCGGCCGGCGCGGCCGTCATCGTGGCGATCGCCTTGCTGGTGCGGCCGAGCCTGCTGCGCGGCCGGGCGGTCTATGGCGTCGCTGGTATTTTTGTCGCTCTGCTCGCCTACTCGGGTCTTCTCCATTACATCCTGCCGGGCGCGATCATCCATGCCCCCAGTCATTACGTGGCGCGGGCGGGGGCCGGGCTCTTCCTGTGGGCGATGCTGGCGGGATGGTTCGTCCATGTCGCCTGGCCGGGGCTGTTGCCGCACCTTGGTGCGGTGCTGCGCGAAGCGGTCGTTGGGCGGCGGATGCTGATGCTGGCAACGGCGCTCCTGTTGGCCGCCAGCGTGCCCGACGTCGTCCTGACGGCGCGCTGGAGCGAGTACCTGCGGACGGTGCAATCGATCGTCCAGGAGAATGGCGGGCGATTGAACGTCGCCGAGACGGTGCTGGCGGAGGAACGCTATCGTGCCTTCGCCCAGGATTGGACATACCCGGTGATCAGCCTGCTGTTGCGCAAGGACCCGTCGAACGCCGTGCTGGTCGAGCCGATCGTCACCTATGGCACGCCATGGAACCTCAACCCGGACATCCGCATGCCGCCGCTCGAGGGTTACGCATGGCGGCGCTGAGCTGGCGTGGTGCCGCCCTGTTGCTGTGGCTGCTGGCGCTCTGGAACTGCCTGGCCTATCGCGGCCTTTATTGGGATGGCGCGTCTTTCCTCGTTCACATGATCGTGGACGGCCGCTTCCACGACGGCCACACCGCCCGGGCGCATATTCTCTGGGCGACACAGTGGCCGGCCGTCATTGCCATCCGGCTCGGCATCACGGACACCGCGCTGCTGTCGATGGCCTATTCCGTCGGCCTGTTCGCCCTGCCGACGGCGCTCTATCACCTGGCGCTCTATCGCGTGCGCAACGATCCGCCGCTGCTGGCGGCGGTCCTCGCGATCATCGTGACGGTGTACCTCGCGAGCTGCTTCTTCATCGTGGGCGAGTTCAACGCCGCCTATGCCGCTGCCACGGCCACCGCCGCCGTCGCGCTCACATCGAGGGAAATGGGCTGGCGCGACGGCGGAATCCTCTGTGCTCTCGGCTTCCTCTGCCTGCGCTCGTACGAGGCGATGCTCTATATCGGCCCGCTGTTGGCCGCCATGACGGTGTGGATCGCTCTGCGCCACAGGGCCGGCAGTCCGCTGGGGCGTCTGCTCGGTTTGACCGCCGCCGGCTTCTTCATCGGTGCCGCCATCGTCTCGTTCATGGTGACGTTCACGTTTTGGGACAACGAGTATTACGTACGGGTGCGCGCTGCCGCCCTCGACTTCTGGCAGAACCTGCAATTCATGATCGGCGGTGCGACGCTCGCCCTCTTCACCCTGACGATCGTCCTGCGGCCGTCCTGGCTGCGCACCCGCATCCCCTTCGTCATGCTGGGCGTCGGCGCGGTGGTGTTCGCCGTCTCGCCGTGGCTGCGCGAGATCCGCGAACTGGCGTTGCTCTATCCGCCAGCCCACTACGTCTCGCGAACCGCGGCGGGTGCGTTGCTGTGGCTGATGCTGGCGGCGATGTGGCTGTTCGTGGCATGGACGCGCCATCGGCCGCGCCTGTTCGTGCTGCTGGCCGAACCGCAGGTCGGGCGCCGGCTCATCGCTGCCTCGTTCGGTCTGCTGCTCGCAGCATCGGTGCCCGATATCGTCCTGACGCGGATGTGGACGGAGTATCTCGATGGCTTCCGCGCCCTCATCGTCGGTCACAAGGGCTTCGTGCAGGCGCGCGACGTCGCCTTCTACGACTGGCCAGCCGAGCTGTTCCGCCAGGGCTGGAGCTATCCCGCGCTCAGCCTGATCCTGCGCAATGCGCCGACCGACGCCATGGTCATGCCAGCGCTTGAGTATGGCGAGCCGCCACTCTATGAGCCGGCCTGCGGGATCCCGGCGCTCACGGGCTACGCGTGGCGCCGCTAGTCTATCGCAGCAGCGTCGCGCTGATCTGGACGCTCACGCTGTGGAACGTCTGGTGGGCGCGCGGCCTGTTCGTCGACGGCCATTCGCTGCTCCTGGGCATGCTGGAAAAGCAGGGTTTCCTCATGTTCTTCGACCAGCGCCTCTACCTGATGGTGCTGACACAGGCGCCGGCGTTCCTGGCGATCAAGCTGGGCGTCAAAGATACCGAGCTGCTGGCCCGACTCCTGTCGCTCGGCCTGTTCGTCGTGCCGACAGCGTTCTATTACGCAGCCCTGTTCCGCGCCCGGCGCGATCCGCTCGTTCTCGCCGCGGTCGTCGGCGCGATCGCCGTCGTCTACATGCCGACGTCGTTCTTCATCGCCGGCGAATTCAACAGCCTCTGCGCCATCGCGATCTTCACTGCGACGCTTCTCGCCACCGGCGAGCGCTTGACCTTGCGCGATGGCCTGCTGGTGGCCGCCACCGCTCTTCTGGCGTTGCGGTCCTACGAGTTGACGGCCTTCCTCGGGCCGCTGCTTGCGGGGTTGGTCGCCTGGCGCGTCGTCGCGTCGGGATGGCGCACCTACACCGCGGTCCTCTACGCGTTGGCCGCGATCCTGTTCGTCGCCTCCGGCGTCATCGGCGGCGAAGCGATGATCAATCCGCACAAAGGCGGGTTCGTCGGCGGCGCCATCGTGAACGCCCTCAATTTCTGGCGCAATCTTCAGTTCGTTCTGCCGCTGATTGCGCTCGCGATCCTTGCCGTCACGGCGCTGGCGGCGCCGCGCAAGCTGCAATCGCGCGGCATCTTCCTCTGGCCGGCCTTCCTCCTTGTGGTGCTTGCCGCCAGTCCCTTGCTCTGGTTGACCGGCGGCGACATCCGGCCGTTCCCCAAGACGCATTACGAATCGCGGATCGCGGCGACCGTGCTTGCCGCGATCATCGCCGTTGCCATCGTAACCGTCGCCGCAGCACCCCGGGTGCTGGCGCGCAGCCTCGAGACGGTCCGCCGACCCGAGGTCATGCGGAGCGTATTGCTGCTTCAGTTCGCGGCGCTGCTGGCGGCGCTGCCGGTGGATCTATTCCTCACCGAATTGTGGCGGCAGAGCGAGGCGAAATTCCAGGCGACCATCGTGACCCGCCGCGGCTTCATCCCGGTGGAAGAGACGGTCTTCGTGCAGGAACCCTATCGTCACTTCGTCGAGGACTGGACGCTGCCGACGCAAAGCCTGGTGCTGCGCCGCAAGTCCGGCGATGCCATTGTGCTGCCGCCGAAGGACTATCGCGGCTGGCAGCCGTTCGAGCCTACGACCGGGCATCTGCCCGACACCCGCGGCTTCTATTGGCGTGATCCAGACCTACGCTGACCTCACGGCCGCATGCCGAAGCTCGAGGGCCCCGAGCCTCGCACCGGGGCGGCGGCCTCGACGAACTCGCAGAGGATCTTGCGGCTGTCGCGCGGGTCGATGATCTCCTCGATCCAGAAGGTCTCGGCGCTGCGGAACGGCGAGCGCAGCTTGTTCAGCCGGTCCTCGATCTCCGACATCTTGGCCTTGCGGTCGGGTGCGGCATCGAGATCGGCGCGGTAGGCCGCCTCGATGCCGCCTTCCAGCGGCAGCGAACCCCAGCGGCCCGACGGCCAGGCATAGCGCCAGTTGACCTGCGCGCCGTTCTGGTGCGCGGCACCTGCCACGCCGAAGGCGTTGCGGATGATAAAGGTGCACCACGGCACGCTGCCCTGGAACATCGCCGACATGGCGCGCACGCCCTGGCGGATGACGCCGCTCTTCTCGGCTTCGAGGCCGATCAGGAAGCCGGGGCAGTCGCAGAAATAGACCACCGGCATATGGAAGGTCTCGGCCATGTCGAGGAAGCGCGCGACCTTCTGGCAGGCGTCGGCCGTCCAGCCGCCGCCATAGAACATCGGGTCGCTCGCCATCACCGCCACCGGCCAGCCGTCGACGCGGGCGAAGCCGGTGACGACCGAGCGGCCGTAGAGCTTGCCCATTTCCATGAAGCTGCCTTGGTCGACGACCTTCTCGACGATTGGGCGAATGCGGTAAGGTTTGCGGACGTCGCGCGGGATCGCCTCGAACAGCGATTCCTCACGGCGCGCCGGATCGTCGGTCACCGGCCCGCGCGGCGGCACGTCGTAGACGGAAGAGGGCAGGTAGGAGAGGAACCGGCGCGCGACGGCAAATGCTTCGTCCTCGCTGTCGACCGCCTCGTCGATGGCGCCGGCGCGCAGCTGGATCTCCCAGCCGCCTAGCTCCTGCTTGTCGTATTGCTTGGCGCTCAGGCGATTGACCACCGGCGGGCCGGCGACGAACATCGCCGAGATCTCCTTTACCATCACCGAGTAGTGCGTGGCGGCAAGCCGCGCCGCGCCGAGGCCGGCAACCGAGCCGAGGCCGAGGCCCACCGTCGGCACGGTGGCCATGTTCTGCACCACCCATTCCCAACCGGTGACGCCCGGCACGTTGGCGCGGCCCGTCGTCTCGATGGTCTTGACCGAGCCGCCGCCGCCAGAGCCCTCGATCATGCGGATCAGCGGTATGCGGTATTGGTTGGCGTAGCGTTCGATGAAGGTGTTCTTGCCCTTGATCGTGGCGTCGGCCGAGCCGCCGCGCACGGTGAAGTCGTCGCCCGTCACCACGACCGGCCGGCCGTCGATGCGGCCGCGGCCCATTACGGCGTTGCCCGGCGTCAGCTCGACCAGGTCGTTGCGGCGGTCGTATTCGGCCATGCCGGAGACGCTGCCGATCTCGCGGAAGGATTCCTTGTCGACCAGGCAGTCGATGCGCTCGCGCACCGTGAGCCGGCCGCCATCGTGCTGGCGCTTGACCTTGTCGGCGCCGCCCATGCGCTTGGTCATTTCCTGACGGCGGCGCAGTTCGTCCATTTCGGGTTGCCAGGTCATGACAGCGCGTCCTCGTTTTTGTTGTCGTACACGATACCGTCGATCAGGTTTTCTTCGTAGAGCCGCACGAGGTCGATTCCGCCGGGCGGACGGGCGGTCTGGAACGCGGCGATGGCGCGCTCGATCCGCGCCTCCTGGTCGCGCCGCAGCTTCTCCGCTTCCTCGACGGCGATGGCTGAGAAGCGCACGGCCTGGCCGGGCAGCAGGCGGCCCAGCCGCGGCAGATCGACCGACGCGACAGTCGCGATCTTGGGATAGCCGCCGACGGTCTGGCGGTCGGCCAGAAGCACGATCGGCAGGCCGGCGCCCGGCACCTGGATCGCGCCGGCGGCGATGCCGTCGGAGATGATGTCGGCGCCCTGGCTGTGCTCGATCGTCGGACCCTCGAAGCGGATGCCCATGCGGTCGGCTTCCTTGGAGACGCGATATTCAAACTCGACGAAGGTGCGTTTGCCGGCGTCCGTGAAGTAGTCGTCCTGCGGCCCCCAGACGACGCGGATTGGGCCGCTGCCGTAGTCGAAGGCAGCCGAGAACTTGCGCTCGTCGCCGGGTGGCGCTGACGCGCGTACGAGAGGAAGACTGTCGCCGGCGGCGAGCTTGCGGCCTTTGAAGCCGCCTACGCCGGCGCGCGAGTAGGTGGAAAGACTGCCCATGAATGGCGGCAGGGCGAAGCCGCCGGCGACGACGACGTAGGCGGTGCTGGCGCCCTCGATCATGCCGACGCGCAGGGTCTGGCCACGCTTGAGGAGGTGGGTGCGGTCGGACTCGAGGGGCTTGGGCGGGGCGTCGGGACCCTCGATCAGCGAGGGCGATAGGGGGCCGACGAGGGCCACGCGCACGCTGTCGGCTTCGACCAGAAGGTCGGGGCCCATGACACCGATCTCGAGACCTCCGGATAGGTCTGGATCACCGACAAGGGCGTTGGCGAGGCGCAGCGCCACGCGGTCCATGGCGCCGGCGGTGGGCATGCCGAGGGCCATGTAGCCCGCACGGCCCTTGTCCTGGATGGTGTCGAAGAGGCCGGGGCGGAGGACCCGCAGGGCGGCGGTCATGCCGACACCAGGGCGGACCAGTCCAGACTTCCGGAGTCGGATTGTTTCGCCAAGCGGTCGTAGACCTTGCGGCCGATGCGCTGGAAGCTAAGCCAGTCGCCGGGGGCCAAAAAGACCGGTTGGTCGCGGCGCTGGTCGAACATCTGGAGCGGCGTGCGGCCGATCAGGTGCCAGCCGCCGGGGCTCTCGAAGGGGTAGATCGTCGTCATGTCCATGGCGATGGCGACCGAGGAGCGCGGCACGCGCACGCGCGGCTGACTGCGGCGCGGCAGATAGAGGCTCTGGTCGAGGCCCGCGACATAGGCGAGGCCAGGCATGAAGCCCAGCACGTAGACCTTGAAGTCCGACGCCAGATGCGCCGCGATCACCTGCTCCACCGTCTTCTTCGTCCGCTCCGCCACCTCGGCAAGGTCGGGCGCGAATTCCGCATCGTCGTAGCAGCACGGCACCGTCACCCGCCGCGTCTTCCCCCCGGCCGCCAGGCCGCGCGCGATCAGCGCGTCGATGCGCGGCTGCAGCTCGGCCCGGCTGGTCGCCAGCGGATCGTAGGTCACCATCAGCGAGCGCATGGTCGGCACCGTCTCGATCAGCCCGCCGAGCTCGCCCGCCTCCTTTGCCGCACCAATGGCACCATGCAGCGCCATGACCTGCCCGTTGATCCCGGGCAAAATCGCATTGCCGAATTCCACCGTAAAGGCGGTGTCGCCGCAGGATAGATACCGAACGCTCACGTCTGCTAGGATAGCGGCTCCGTTTCAGGGAGTCTCCCATGGCCCAGGCCACCAACGCCGGTTACGTCAACATCAACTCCGACCTGGGCGAAAGCTTCGGCCCGTGGGTCATGGGCAACGACGCCGAGGTCCTGAAGATCGTGAAGTCGGCCAATGTCGCCTGCGGCTTCCACGCCAGCGACCCCACGGTGATGGTCGACACCGTGAAGCTCTGCGCCGAGAACGGCGTCAGCATCGGCGCCCATCCCGGCTTCGCCGACCTGCAGGGCTTCGGCCGGCGCGTCATCAACCTCACGACCAAGGAACTCGAGGCCTGCATCGGCTACCAGATCGGCGCCCTGCAGGCGATCGCCGCCATGAACGGCACCAAGGTCACGCATATGAAGCCGCACGGCATGCTGGCCAATATGTCGGCCGAGAGCGCCGAAATGTCCGACGCCATTGCCCGCGTCACCAAGGCGATCGACCGCGATATCATTTTCCTCGCCCAAGCCAACACCGAGCAGGGCAAGGCCGCCCGCAAGCACGGCCTGCGCACGGCCGAAGAGGTCTTCGCCGACCGCACCTACACCGATGCGGGCTTCCTGACGCCGCGCAAGGAAGCCAACTCGATGATCAAGGATGCGGCCCAGGCGGTCGCCCATGTCCGCCGCATGGTCGACGAGCAGGCGATCTACTCGACCTCGGGCAAGCGCATTCCCTGCCAGGTCGATTCGATCTGCGTCCACGGCGACGGGCCGACGGCGGTGACGGTGTCGACGGCGGTGCGCAAGGGCTTGGAGACGGCCGGCATCCGCATCGTGCCGCTGCCCGACCTGCCTAATATGAAGCACTGAGGCGCCTCTCACCGGAAAGTGACCGCCGCCGGCCCTGTCCCGCGGGCGGCTGTGGCATAGTCCCGGGACAACCCCGAGAGGTTGGATCAAACCGGGAGATATCCATGAAGCTCGTCGTGACCGCGGCCCTTGCCGCATTCCTGCTGTCGCCGCTCGCCGCCCACGCCCAGACCGCGGCACCCGCCGCCCCGCCGCCGGCGCCGTCCTACGGCCTCGGCATCGGCTTCGACGCCGCCAAGAAGGCGCTGGCCGCCGCCGAACCCGAGGCCAAGAAGAACAACTGGACGGTCGCCATCGCCATCGTCGACAACTCGGCCAAGCTGGTTGCCTTCTCCAAGATGGACGGCACCCAGCATGCCAGCGTCGACATCGCCATCGGCAAGGCGTGACGGCCAACAACTTCAAGCGCCCGACCAAGGCGCTGCAGGACGGCATCGCCCAGGGCGGCGTCAACCTGCGCATCCTCGGCCAGCCCGGCGTGACGCCGCTCGAAGGCGGCGTGCCGATCATCGTCGACGGCAAGATCATCGGCGCGATCGGCGCCTCCGGCGTGCTGAGCAGCCAGGACGCCGAGATCGCCATGGCCGGCGCCGCCGCCGCCAAATAGCGGCGGGACCATCTGCCGCGCCGGCTTGTCGGCGGGCCGCTCGCCGCTATAGTCCGCCCCGAATCGAGGGGCGGACTGCATGCGGGAGGATTCTAGGCCACGATGAAGCAGCGGATTTTCGGCTGGATCAGCACGCTGATCGGCGTCGTCTTTGCACTCGCGTTGATCGAGGGCACGGCGATCGTCTGGCTGATGATCGAGGACGGCAGGTACACGCCGGCCGTCGAGCTCTTCGAGCGCACGCAGAACACCTATGTGCGCGACATGACCAAGGGCAGCGAGTGCCGCTACGTCGACACGCTCTATCCGCACCCCTATCTCGCCTTCGTCCATCACGCCAACCCGCCCTGCGGGCCGAAGAACATCAACAACATCGGCCTGTTCGGCGAGGACTACCCGACGGTCAAGCGCACCGACCGCTACACCGTCCTGCTGGTCGGCGGCTCGGTGGCCTCGCAGCTCGCCCAGATCGCGGAGCCGCCGGCGCCGCGCTACCTCGAGGAGGAGCTGAACAACCGCTTCGCCAGCCCGACCGGCAAGCCGTTCCTGGTGTTGAACGGCGGCGACGGCGCCTGGAAGGAGCCGCAGCAGTTCATCCTCTTCGCCATGTACGCGAGCTCGGTCGACGCCGTCGTGGCGCTCGACGGCTTCAACGAGCATTATTTCTTCACGCCGTGGATGCAGGAGCGCCTCGAGCGGCCGCTCAGCAACTTCCTCGACGTCAATCCCTTCGTCGCCGACGAGAATTTCGGCGACGCCGCGATCGGCTGGGTGGTTGGGCGGATCGCAGGCTCGCTGTCGAAGAACGCCGTGCTCGGCCGCTCGCACGCCGCCTACATGGTGATCCGCGGCATCGAGGCGGTGGCCAAGAGCAAGGACAACTTCAGCTCGACCAAGCGCACGACGCTGAACAGCCTCTTCGCCATGCCCAAGGAGATCCGCGCCGACAACGACAAGGCCTTCGCCCTGCAGCTCGAGCTCTACCAGAAGTACACGCGCGGCATCGAGGCGGTGGCGAAGGACCAGGGCGTGAAGTCGGCGTACTTCCTCCAGCCGGCGCCGGGGCTCGGCAAGGTGCTGACCGAGGAGGAGAAGGTCGTCGTCGGCGATCTCTACTATCGCGACATCTACAAGCGCCTGGTCGCCGGCATGATGACCCTGCGCGAGCGTGGGCTGCCTATTTTCGATCTCGCCGACGTGTTTGCCGAAGAAAAAGGCACGATCTACGCCGACCACATTCACTTCGTCCGCAGCCCGACCGGCGAGAGCCGCGGCAACCGGCTGGTAGCCGCGCGGATGGTCGGTCAGATCGCGGAAACCTGGGGTCTTCAGCCCAAGCGCTAGCTCTGCGCCCACGGGCCTCCTGCCCGCCTCATAAATCATCTCTTCCGGACCGCGCGCGTCTCGCGCGCCTCATGAGCGCGCGGGCTGCAGTACCAGAACGCCGGCCTGTACAATCCGGCGGGCGTCAACGGCACCCACGTGATGTACGTGCTGCATCACAACGACAAGCCGTCGCTCTATGCCGGCCTGCCCGACAACCCGCGCATCAGCCCGCTGGTCGGCGTATGGAAGGGCGTGATGAAGCCGCTGTCGCTGGCGGCCATCGCCTTCGCCGGCGTGTTCGGCCTGATGCACTACGTGACCAAGGGACCCAACCGGGTGTCCGAGCACGACGAGCAGAAGGCCGCGGAACTCGAAGGCGGCGGCCGGGCATGAGCGCCGAGCTGTGCTGATGGGCGCGAACAATGGTGCTGTCGATCATCGCGTATTCGTTGTCGGCATCGCCGGCCAAATGCTTGAAAAGGTTCTCCCACACCCCCGCCGCGGCCCAACGGCTGAAGCGTGTGTGAATGGCCTTCCAGGCGCCAAACCGCTCCGGCAAATCGCGCCACGGAATGCCGGCGCGGTAGCGGTAAAGCACTGCGTCGATGAACAGCCGGTTGTTCTTCGCCGTCACACC
>CAMDQJ010000118.1 GCA_945905835.1 Asaia bogorensis | reverse complement strand
CGAGCGCTTCTACAATGCCAAACGCAGGCACTCGACGATCGGATACAAGAGCCCTATGGAGTTCGAGAGGCAGCCAGGATTAGCTTAACCTGCTGTCTGCCAAACCGGGGACAGGCCAAAGCGAGGTCGTCGGTGCCGACGGGGCCCCTGTTGCCGTCGAACAGCGCACGACCATTGGCGCAAGTAAGCTCACACCAGAACAGCGCGATGCGTTGCGGGCGGCGCTGATGGCGGCTAAGAAGCCGTGAGGCGGGTATAGCCCCCTCAGCGTCGAGCCGGACTACAGCGGTCTACCTCTGCCGAGTGTGGGGTCTATTGTGGGGTCTGGGCCACCAATAAAAAGAATTAATTAATAATATCAGATACTTACAACATATAGATGGCGTCCCCAGCGGGATTCGAACCCGCGTCGCCGCCGTGAAAGGGCGGTGTCCTAGGCCTCTAGACGATGGGGACGAGGCCGTAAGAGCGGCTGCTTTTAGGGGCTTGGGCCGGTGAAATCAAGCAAGCACCGAACCGGTCGATGCGGCGGCATCGTCGATCTGGAGGCGCACCGATTCGCGGCCGCCGTAGCGGTCGATCCGTAGCGCCCCCGCGACATGAAGCACGGGACGCGCCGAATCGAGCAATGCCGGCCCCAGCGCCGATTGCTGTGCGCGGAAGGCGATGGCGTCGACCCGGCCGCGCTCGGCGCCAATCAGCGTGCAGCGGACATGGCCCTCGCCTACGGGCTGGGCATAACTGACGCGCACCGAGGTGAACGCAAATCGCGGCAGCGCATTGCCGGCGCCGAACGGCCCGGCCCGGTCGACCATCTCGACCAGCTCCTGCGTCGCTGCCGCCGGTGCCAGGGCGGCATCGATGCCGAGCTCGCGCACCGGCGGCGCCTCGCCCAGTTGCGGCGCGATGCGCTGGTCGAGGAACCTCGCGAGATCGGGAAGCGAGTCGCGGTTTACCGTGAGGCCGGCGGCCATGGCGTGGCCGCCACCATTAACCAGCAGACCGCTCTGGCGCGCCGCGATCACGGCGGCGCCAAGATCGACGCCGCGCACCGAGCGGCCCGAGCCCTTGCCCAGGGCGCCATCCATGCCAATGACGAAAGCCGGCCGGCCGTAGCGCTCGACCAGGCGGCTGGCGACGATGCCGATGACGCCGACATGCCAGCCTTCGCTCTCGACCACCAACGCCGACGGCAGGCCTTTGCGGTCGGGGCCGTAGATCCCTTCGATGCGGGCGATCGCCTGGTCAAGGACCTCGCGCTCGATGGCGCGGCGCTCGGCATTGAATTCGTCGAGCCGCAGCGCCAGGGCGCCGACTTCGTGGCTGTCCTCGCTCGACAGGAGGCGGGCGCCAAGATCGGCCTGGCCGACGCGGCCGCCGGCGTTGACTCGCGGCCCCAGCAGAAAGCCCAGATGATAGGCGCCGGGGATTTCCTTGAGCCGCGCCACGTCGGCCAGTGCGGCGAGGCCGATGTTGCCGCGCTTGGCCATGATCGACAGGCCATGGCGCACCAGGGCGCGGTTAACGCCGGTGAGCGGCACGACATCGCATACCGTGCCCAGCGCCACGAGATCGAGCCATTGCCGCAGGTCGGGTTCGGGCCGCGCGGTGTTGTACCAGCCGGCCTCGCGCAGGGCGCGGTTGACGCCCACGATCAGCAGGAACGCGACGCCCACCGCCGCCATCTGCTTGTGCGGGCTGGTATCGTCGACGCGGTTGGGATTGACCACGGCGATAGCCGGCGGCAGCACGATCTCGCCCTGGTGGTGGTCGATCACGATCATGTCGAGGCCGACGCGCCGGGCCTCGGCCAGCGGCTCGTGCGCGGTGACGCCGCAATCGACGGTGACGACGACGCCTGCACCCTCTTCCTTGAGCTTGAGCAGCGCCGGTGCGTTGGGGCCGTAGCCTTCCTTGCGGCGGTCGGGGATGTAGACGCCGATATTGCCGCCGGCGGCGCGGAAGAAGCGCAGCAGCAACGCCGAGGAGGTGGCGCCGTCTACGTCGTAGTCGCCGAACACCATGATGCGCTCGGCCTGCTTCACGGCGCTCACCAGGCGCGCGACGGCCGCGTCCATGTCCTTGAGATGCGACGGATCGGGCAGGAATTTTCTCAGTGTCGGTTCGAGGAAGTCCGGCACGTCGTCGAGGCCGACATCGCGGGCCGCCAGCAAGCGCGAAATCGCATCGGGCAGGCTGTGGCGCTGGGCGATCGCCAGTGCCGCGCGCTCGTCGCCCAACCGCGCGGCCCAGCGGCGGCCGGTCAGCGAGTGTTCGATGCCGAGGAAGGCCGATCGAGCGGTGCGCGTTTCGAGAGACATGCCGGCACTCTAGCGGAAAGCCTGTCGCCATCCCGCATGCGAAAAGCCGCCCTCCTGTGCGTCATCACTTCTTCCGCTCGAAGTTCCACACTCGCACGACGGCGATGCTGAGGTGATCGACAGGGGCGCCGCTGATCTGGATGGTGAGTGGCTGCCCGGTCACCTCGAACTGCACGCTTTGGCGCACACCAGGGCAGTTGTCGATCTTGCCGGAGTGCGCACCGGCAGCCGCGCGTGCTCCTCGACGGCGTCGACCCAGGCATCTTCCGACAGCACGATGTGGTAGCGGCCGGCCGGGATGCTCTCGAGCGTCACGTAGCCGCCATAGCCGCCGTCCCGGCCGCGGTCCGGCGGCACGGGATACATGATGTCGCTGGTCGCCTTCAGGCGGAGGGCAAAGACGCCCTCCTTGGGCAGCGACGAGGCGTTGTCGATGGTCGGCAGGTAGCCATCGGCGAACAGGTCGATCTCGCGGCCGTAGGACCAGGAGTATTGCAGGCAGCCATCAGGCTGCGCCGCCGCCGGGGCAGCCCAGGCCAATAGCGTCAGGAGCAGGAAGGCGAACTTTTCCTGCATCCCGCCATTATAGCGCCCGGCGGGCCCGGACGTTCAAGCCCAGCTGGGCAAACCGGTCTTTATCGAGAAATTGTGATGCGCCGAGACCCAGCGCACGGTGCCGGTCTTGGAGCGCATGACGATCGAATGCGTCTCGGCGCCGTTGTGGAAGCGCCGCACGCCCTTCAGCATCGAGCCCGAGGTGACGCCGGTGGCGGCGAACATCACGTCGCCCTTGGCCATGTCGAGCATCGAGTATTTGCGGTTGAGGTCGGTGATGCCCCACTTGCGGGCGCGCCCCTTCTCGTCGTCGTTGCGGAACAGCAGCCGGCCCTGGATCTGGCCGCCGATGGCGCGCAGCGCCGCCGCCGCCAGCACGCCTTCCGGCGCGCCGCCCGAACCCATGTAGATATCGATGCCGGAATCGCCGGTCGAAGTGGCGATGACGCCGGAAACGTCACCGTCGCCGATCAGCATGATGCGGGCGCCGGCTTCGCGGACCTTGGCTATGAGCTCGGAATGACGCGGCCGGTCGAGGATGCAAACCACGAGATCGGCGACATCGACCTTCTTGGCCTTGGCGAGGTCGGCGAGGTTCTGTGCTGGCTTCTTGTCGAGGTCGACGATGCCTTCGGGCAGTCCGCCGCCGACCGCGATCTTGTCCATGTAGACGTCGGGCGCATTGAGGAAGCCGCCATGCTCGGCCATCGCCATGACCGCCAGCGCGTTGGGCAGGCCCTTGGCGGTGATGGTCGTGCCTTCGAGCGGATCGAGGGCGATGTCGATCTTGGGGCCGTTGCCGAGGCCGACCTTCTCGCCGATGAACAGCATCGGCGCCTCGTCGCGCTCACCCTCGCCGATCACCACGGTGCCCTCTATCGCGAGCGAATTGAGCGACGTGCGCATGGCGTCGACGGCGGCCTGGTCGGCCATCATCTCGTCGCCGCGCCCCATCAGCTTGGAGGCAGCGAGGGCCGCCGCTTCCGTCACGCGCACGGCTTCTAGCGCGAGATTGCGGTCCATCTTGGTGTCCGTGGTGGCCATCGTTTCCTCCGTTTGGCGGTGTATCCCGCCTAAAACTTCTCGATCCTGATCAGGCACGGTTCCTCGAGCACGGCATCGAGCCGCCCGATGCTCTTGGCAGCCCGCCGCATCGCGGCTTCGTCGTTCTCATGCGTCGTCAGCACCACCGGCACCATGTCCGACGGCGAACGGCCACGCTGAAGCATCGACTCCAGCGAAATCTTGTTCTTCGCCAGGATCGACGACACGGCGGCGATCACGCCCGGGCGATCCTTGACCGTCAGCCGCATGTAATAGGCGCCGACATGGCGGTCCATCGGCGCGGCGGGGCGGTTGGCGAGTTGACTGGCCGGTACCACGAAGGCGGGCATGCGCCGTCCGCGTGCCACGTCCACAAGGTCGGCCACCACGGCCGAGGCGGTCGGCCCCTGCCCCGCGCCGCGGCCCTGGAACATGGTCGTGCCGACGAAGTCGCCCTCGACCACGACGGCGTTGAACACGCCCTCGATATGGGCGATCGGCGCATCGAGTGGCACCATGCAGGGATGCACGCGCTGCTCGATGCCGTACTGCGTCTCGCGGGCGAGGCCCAACAGCTTGATGCGATAGCCGAGGTCGGCGGCGAGCTGGATGTCCATCGACGTCACGTGGCGGATGCCCTCGACGTAGATGCCCTTGAAGTTGACCTTGGCGCCGAAGGCGGCACCGGTCAGCACGGCGAGCTTGTGCGCGGCGTCGATGCCGTCGATGTCGAAGCTGGGATCGGCCTCGGCGTAGCCCGCGGCCTGCGCCTCGGCCAGCACGGCGCCGAAGTCGCGGCCGGTCTCGCGCATGGTCGTCAGGATGTAATTGCAGGTGCCGTTGAGGATGCCGTAGAGCCGCTTCACGCGATTGCCGACCAAACCCTCGCGCAATGCCTTGATGATCGGAATGCCGCCCGCGACCGCCGCCTCGAAAGCGATCATCACGCCCCTCTTCTCGGCCGCCGCCGCTACTTCCGCGCCGTGCATGGCGAGCAGCGCCTTGTTGGCGGTGACGACATGCTTGCCTGAGGCGATGGCCTTCTCGATCAGCTTGCGCGCAACGCCGTCGCTGCCACCGATCAGCTCGACCACGACGTCGATGTCGCCGGCCGTTGCCAGCTTCAGCGGATCGGCTTCCCAGCGCACGCCTTTGAGGTCGATGCCGCGCTTCTTGCGCTTGTCACGAGCGCTCACCGCGACGATGCGAATCGGGCGGCCGCCACGCACAGCCAAAAGGTCGCCGTGCTCGGCCAACAGCTTGACCACGCCGGCGCCGACGGTGCCGAGGCCGGCTATGCCGATCTTCAGGGGCTCATTCATGGGGCGCTGCAATACGACAGAAGCCGTCTAGGCGCGAGCCTTGAGTGGCGTGATGTTGTCCCCGACGCCGCGCAGGTAGAGGTCGATCGAGCGGCCGGGATCCGCCAGCACAGTGCGGATATTGCGGACCGCCTGGCGGATACGGTGCTTGTTCTCGACCAGCGCAATGCGGACATGGGCGTCGCCATGCTCGCCGAAGCCGATGCCCGGCGAGACAGCGACATTGGCCTGGGTCAGCAGAAGCTTGGAGAAGGCGAGCGATCCCAGCTCGGCGAAATCCTTGGGGATCGGCGCCCAGGCGAACATGGAGGCCGACGGCGCCGGCAGGGTCCAGCCGGCCGCCACAAGGCCTTCCATCAGCACGTCGCGGCGTTCCTTGTAGGTGTTGCGCGCTTCGGCGACGCAATCTTGCGGGCCGTTCAGAGCCGCTGTTGCCGCGACCTGGATCGGCGTGAAGGCGCCGTAGTCGAGGTACGACTTGATGCGGGTCAGGGCCTGGATCAGCGTCTTGTTGCCGGCGGCAAAGCCGATGCGCCAGCCGGCCATCGAGTAGGTCTTGCTCATCGAGGTGAACTCGATGGCGATCTCGCACGCGCCCGGCACCTGCAGCACCGACGGCGGCGGCACGCCGTCGAAGTAGATCTCGGCGTAGGCCAGGTCGGACAGGATCCAGATGCCCTGGCGTTTGCAGAAATCGACGATGGCCGCATAGAACTCGAGGTCGACGACCTGCGCCGTCGGGTTCGACGGATAATTCAGCACCAGCGCCAGCGGCTTGGGCACCGCGTGCTGCACGGCGCGCTCGAGTGCGGGCAGAAATTCGGCGAGCGAGGTGCTGCCCGGCACCGGGATGTGGCGCACCGCACCGCCGGCGATGATGAAGCCGTAGGGATGGATGGGATAGCTGGGGTTGGGCACCAGCACGGTGTCGCCCGGCGAGGTGATGGCCTGTGCGAGGTTGGCGAGGCCCTCCTTGGAGCCCAGCGTGACGATGATCTCGCTCTCGGGATCGAGGTCAACGCCGAAGCGGCGCGCGTAGTACGCCGCCTGCGCCTTGCGCAGTCCGGGAATGCCGCGCGAGGCCGAGTAGCCGTGGGCGCGCGGATTGCCGGCGGCTTCGGCGAGCTTGGCCACGATGTGCGCTGCGGTCGGCAGGTCAGGATTGCCCATGCCGAGATCGATGACGTCCTGGCCGGTGGCCCGGGCGCGCGCCTTCATGGCGTTCACTTCGGCGAAGACGTAGGGCGGCAGTCGCTTGAGGCGATGGAATTCCGAATCGTCCATGGGATCTGTCTTGCTTGTTCGAGAGACGACTAGAAGTCGATGAAGACTTCGGCGCGGCGGTTGGCGGCGATGCCGCGGGCGGTCCGGGTCTCGTAGACCGGCTCCTCGTCGGAGGCGCCTTCCATGACGATGGCGTCGGACGGCACGCCGCTGCGGATCAGCAGCTGGGCCACCGACTCGGCACGCTTGATCGAGAGGTTGAGGTTGCCGTTCTTGATCTCGGCGACCGAGCTGCCGACCACGTCCTTCTGGGCATGGCCGAGCACCCGCACGGTGCCGCCGTTGCGCCGCTGGATCTGGGCGACCCGCTGCAGCACCTCGACATCGTTGGCGCTGAGGCCAGCCGAGTTGCGACCGAACTGGATCACCGCGACCTGCATCGGACCGCCGAACGGCGGCGAGGTGACGGCGCTCGACGGCACAGCGCCCGACTGGGCAGCGGCGATATTGGCTTGTGTGACAGCGGGTGCCGGCTGAGGCGTGGAGGTGGGCGCCGGTTGCGCGGCGGACGTGGTGACGGTCGGCGCGGGCGCAGCAGCGGACGGTGCAGGAGCCGGCGGCGGGATGGCGCGTTCCGGAGCGCGCTGCGAGGCCATTGGCGGCGGCGGCGCCGAGTTTATCGGAACGCCCGTCATGATGTCAGAGCCGCGTATCGGCGGGGTGGGCGTTGGCGTCGGAGCAGGAGCCGGTGCCGGCGTCACCATCGGCGCCTGCGGCGGAGCAACGGCTGCCGTCGTCATCGGCGGAGCAGGCGTCGACCTGGAAGGCGCCGTCGTGGCGGCTGATGTCTGAGGTGCGGCGGCCGGTTGGCCCGGAGCCACCCAGCCTGCCGGCGGTTCGAATGCCTTGTTGGGATCGGCCGGCCGGACTGCCACCGCCACTTGAGGCGCAGGCGCGGAAGGCGGCGGCGGAGCGACACTCACTTGCGCCGGCGCAGGCGTCGGTGCGGGAGCCGGCGTGGCGGCGGTCTGTGGGGTCGCCGCGGATTGACCGGGCGGCACCCAGCCCGCTGGCGGCTCGAACGCCTTGTTGGGATCGGCTGGCCGGGTGGCGACGGCCACTTGCGGCGCCGGCGCTGGTGCGACGCTGGCGGGAGGCGGCTCGGGTACAGCTGTAACCGGCGGCGCAGCGGCGGTTGTGATCGGCGCGGGCGCCGGAGCCGGCGTTACGGTCCCGGGCTGCGCCGCAGTCTGAGGGGGCTTGGCCGCCTCGCGCTGGGCGGCTTCACGCTGGGCGATGTCGCTGGCACGGGCGTCACGGTCGGCGGCTTCCTTGGCGGCGGCTTCCTGCTGCGCCTTCTGGCCGCCGCGGCCGGCGACCACCGATCCAATCGGCGCCGTCCGGGTCTCGTCGACCGCCCGGGCGTCGTTGTCGTACTGCCGGCCGGGCGTGGTGGCAGCGAGGCCGCCCGCCGCCGGAACGGCGCGCTCGGCGCCGGGACGCGACGGCGCCGTGGGAATGCCGCGGCTGTCGCAGGCAGCTGCAGCGAGGGCGAGTACGGACAGGCCGAACAAGCCTAGAAGCCGACCGCCGCTCTTGTCTGGATGAATCCGCATCGTCCTGCCCCGCTCAAATCCCGCCGATCCGCCACTTTAGCCGACCGCGAGAGCAAAAATTGACCCGTGTCTTGTCGCAGCCTACCAATAAGGCCGTCCCCGGTCTGTCGGGGGAAGCCCTGGCAAAGTACCGGGCCACTGAAAATACTACAAGAAACGGCGCAAAACCAATGATTCAAAAGGGGAAACGCATGTCCGACACGATTGAAGCCGACAAGATGCAAGCGGCCTTCAAGGACATTGCCGAGCGTAGCCAGAAGCTGCTGCAGGACTTCGCCGAGCGCTACAAGGCCGAGGGACCCCAGCCAGCCGACCCGATGAAGCTCACCCAGAACTTCATGGATTTCACCGCCAAGATGCTGGCCGACCCATCCAAGCTGGTGCAGGCCCAGATGGCGCTGTGGCAGGACTACCTCAAGCTCTGGCAGTCCACGACCCAGCGCCTGATGGGCCAGCCCGCCACCCCGGTGGCCGAGCCGGCCAAGGGCGACAAGCGCTTCAACGACCCGGCGTGGAAAGACGAGATCGTCTTCGACTACATCAAGCAGTCCTACCTGCTGACCTCGCGCTGGCTGCAGGGCACGATCAAGGAGGTCGAGGGCGTCGACGAAAAGACCGCCAAAAAGGTCGATTTCTATTCCCGGCAGTTCATCGACGCCCTGTCGCCGTCGAACTTCGCGATGACCAATCCCGCGGTCGTGAAGGCCACCGTCGAGAGCAAGGGCGAGAACCTGGTCAAGGGCCTGCAGAACCTGCTGACCGATCTCGAGCGCGGCCATGGCAAGCTCGCCATCCGCCAGACCGACATGAACGCCTTCAAGGTCGGCGAGAATGTCGCGACCTCGCCCGGCAAGGTGGTGTTCCAGAACGAGCTGGTACAGCTCATCCAGTACTCGCCATCGACCGCGGAGGTCTACAAGACGCCGCTGCTGATCGTGCCGCCGTGGATCAACAAGTTCTACATCCTCGACCTCAAGCCTGAGAACTCGTTCATCAAGTGGGCGACCGGCCAAGGCTACACGGTGTTCGTGATCTCCTGGGTCAATCCCGACGAGCATCTCACCAAGCTGGTGTTCGACGACTACATGCGCCTCGGTCCCCTCGCCGCCCTCGACGCCATCGAGCAGGCGACCGGCGAGCGCCAGGTCGCGGCGATCGGCTACTGTATCGGCGGCACGCTGATGGCCACGACCCTGGCCTACATGGCGGCACGCAACGACGACCGCATCAAGGCGATCACCTTCTTCACTGCCCAGGTCGACTTCAGCGAGCCGGGCGAGCTCGGCGTCTTCATCGACGAGGAGCAGCTCACCAACGTCGAGGCACTGATGGCCAAGAAGGGCTATCTCGACGGCGCCGAGATGGCCACGACCTTCAACATGCTGCGCGCCAACGACCTGATCTGGTCGTTCGTGGTGAACAACTACCTGATGGGCAAGGACCCCTTCCCCTTCGACCTGCTGTTCTGGAACGCCGACGCCACGCGCATGCCGGCGGCGATGCACAGCTACTACCTGCGCAACATGTACCAAAAGAACCTGTTGGTGCAGCCGGGCGGCCTCACCATCGACAACGTGCCGATCGATCTCCGGAAGATTTCGATCCCGGTCTACCTGCAGTCGGGCAAGGAAGACCACATCGCGCCCGCCAAGTCGGTCTACAAGGCGACCCAGATCTTCAGTGGTCCGGTGCGCTTCATGCTGGCGGGCTCGGGCCACATCGCCGGCGTCGTCAATCCACCGAGCGCCAAGAAGTACCAGCACTGGCTGAACGAGACCGGCAAAAACCCGCCGACGATGGCCGAATGGCAGGCGGGCGCCAAGGAGTTCCCCGGCTCGTGGTGGAACGATTGGGACAAATGGCTGTCGGCGATGTCGGGACCGAAGGTGCCGGCGCGCGTGCCGGGCGACGGCGGCCTCAAGGCAATCGAGGACGCGCCAGGCAGCTACGTCAAAGTCCGGGTGATGGAGTGATTACTGGAGTGGTGCGCTCCAATGACCACCGACTCTACCTTCGCCGCGGCCGCACATTGTCGCGTTTGAGCGTGCGCGTCGGCGGCAGGCCGAGCTGCCAGTCGCCCATGCCGCCCCAGGCGTCGATGCCGCGGTGCCGGTGTTCGCCCGTCTCGCGGCAGAGTTCCACCTGGTAGCCCTGGTCGTCGGCGGTCGTGACGTTGTCCCAGGTTTGCGTCGGCGCCTGGGCTGGGGTTGGGGCCGGATCCTCGGGCGTCATTCGGCCGCCTTCGCCGTGGACGCCTCGCCGGCGCGGTACTGCTCGCCCTTCGTGACGTAGCCCGCGACGACGCGGCGGAACTCCACGTAGTCCTTCTCGGTGAGCTCGCGCAGCTTCTGCGCCGGGCTGCCGGCCCACAGCTCGCCCTTGCGCACGATCTTGTTCGGCGTGACGACGGCACCGGCCGCCACCATGGCGCCGCTCTCGACCACCGCGCCGTCGAGTACCGTCGAGCTCATGCCGATGAAGGCGTCGTCCTGCACCTCGCAGGCGTGCAGCAGCACGAGATGGCCGACCGTGACGTTCTTGCCGACGATCGCCATCAGGCCGCGCTGCGCGACATGGACGACCGTGCCGTCCTGCAGGTTGGAGTTCTCGCCGACCCGGATACCCGGGCCGTCGCCGCGCAGGATGACCCCGAACCAGATGCTGGCGTTGGCGGCTATCTCGACGTCGCCGACCAGTGTGGCGTTGGGTGCGATGAAGGCCGACCTGTCGATCCGCGGCGTGAAGCCGCCGAACGGAACGATCAGGCCGGACATCTCGTCTTGCGGTCCTAGCGCTTGGAGAACTGGAAGCGCGCGCGTGCGCCGGCGCGGCCATACTTCTTGCGCTCGACCACGCGGCTGTCGCGGGTTAGGAAGCCGTTGGTCTTCATGGCCGGACGCAGGCCCGGCTCGAACTTCGAGAGTGCCTGCGAGATGCCGTGACGCACCGCACCGGCCTGGCCCGACAGGCCGCCGCCGGAAACCGTGGCGACGACGTCGAACTGGCCACCGCGCTCGGAGACGTCGAACGGCTGCTGGATCATCATGCGCTGGGTCGGACGGGCGAAGTAGATCGCCTGGTCGCGGCCGTTGATGGTGATCTTGCCGGTGCCCGGCATCACCCAGACGCGGGCGACGGCGTTCTTGCGCCGGCCGGTGGCGTAGGCGCGGCCCTGGGCGTCGATGACCTTCTCGCGCACCGCGGCGGCGATCTGCGAGCCGGGCGCCGGAGCCTTCTTCAGTTCGGCAAACGACGAAAGTTCAGTAGCCATTAGCCGACCCTCGAATTCTTCGGGTTGAGTGCCGCGACGTCGAGCTTCTCGGGCTGCTGAGCCTCGTGCTCGTGCTTCGGTCCGGCGTAGACGCGCAGGTTCTTCATCTGCGCGCGGCCGAGCGGTCCGCGGGTGATCATGCGCTCGACGGCCTTGATCAGGACGCGCTCGGGGAAGCGGCCTTCCAGCCGCTTGCCCAGGGTCTCGCCCTTGATGCCGCCGGGATGGCCGGTGTGCCAGTAGAAAACTTCGCGCTCGGCCTTGCGGCCGGTCAGGCGAACCTTCTCGGCGTTGATGACGACGATGTTGTCGCCGCCGTCGATATGCGGCGTGAACGTCGGCTTATGCTTGCCGCGCAGGCGCATGGCGATGATCGTGGCCAGCCGGCCGAGCACCAGCCCCTCGGCGTCGATCAGCACCCACTTCTTCTGCACGTCGGCAGTCTTGAGACTGAATGTCTTCATGGTTCTCGCTTCAGATGAGCGAGGGCTTATGGGGGCCGTGCGCCGCCTTGTCAAAT
>CAMDQJ010000117.1 GCA_945905835.1 Asaia bogorensis | reverse complement strand
TCTTGCGCTCCTTGCGACGGGCGCGAACCGCGGGGGTAGCGGGCGCGCCGCTCGTGGCAGCAGCGGCTGCAGGCTTGGCCATGATCCGAATTCCCTTCGAGGCTTACTTCGTGACTTTTTTCTTGCCGGCGATCGGCTTGGCCGGACCCTTGCGGGTGCGCGCATTGGTGTGCGTGCGCTGGCCACGGACCGGCAGACCCCGGCGGTGACGCAGGCCGCGGTAGCAGGCGAGGTCCATCAGGCGCTTGATGTTCATCGCCACTTCGCGGCGCAGGTCGCCCTCGACCGTATAGTCGCGGTCGATGGCTTCGCGGATGCCGATGACCTCGTCGTCGGTCAGCGTGTTCACGCGACGCGACTCATTGATCCCCACTTTCCCCAGGATTTCGACGGCTTTCGCCTGGCCGATCCCGTGGATGTATTGCAGTCCGATCACCACCCGCTTGGCGGTCGGAATGTTCACACCGGCTATACGAGCCAAATTCCCAACTCCTTCAATGACTTAAGCGCGCGTGCGCGCGCCTGTGTCGTGTTCCGCTGGCCCCGGAAAAGCGCGCGATTATAGGTAGTTGCGCCCCCGAGTCAACGGAACCTGGCCTTGTCAAGTCCCCACCAAACCGGCGGTGATTTGACGGTAAACGTCGTCCATCGGGGCCATCCCATCGACCTTCGCCAGGATGCCCCGGGCCCGGTAATAGGGCAGCAAAGGCTCGGTCTGGGCCCGATACGCGGCCATCCGGGTCTTCACGGTCTCTGCATTGTCGTCCTTGCGGCGGGTGAATTCCTTCGACCCGCAGACGTCGCAGACCCCCTCGACCTTGGGCCGCTTGAACTTGTCGTGGTAGCCGGCGCCGCACTTGGCGCAGCTGAACCGGCCAACGATGCGCTCGGTCAGCGCCTTTTCGTCGACCTCCATCTCGATCACCCGGTCGAGCTTGGCGCCGCCTTGGGTCAGCATGCCGTCCAGCGCCTTGGCCTGGGCCACGGTGCGAGGAAAGCCGTCCAGGATGAAGCCCTTGGCGCAATCCGGCTGGGCGATGCGGTCCTGGATAAGCCCGACGATCAGCTCGTCCGAAACAAGCTCGCCGCGCTCCATGACGCCCTTAGCCTTCTGGCCGAGCTCGCTGCCCGAGGCCACGGCCGCGCGCAGCATGTCGCCGGTCGAGAGCTGGACCATGCCGCGCTCCTGCTGGAGCCGCTGGGCCTGCGTGCCCTTTCCCGCGCCCGGGGGCCCGAGAAGTATGATGTTCATCGACCCACCGCTATCGACCGCGGCCGCGCAGGCGGGCCTTCTTGATCAGGCCCTCGTACTGGTGGGCAAGCAGGTGCGCCTGGACCTGGGTCACCGTGTCGAGCGTCACCGACACGACGATCAGCAGGCTGGTGCCGCCGAAGTAGAAGGGCACGCCGCCGCGCGCGATCAGCAATTCGGGCAGGATGCAGACCAGCGACAGGTAGAGCGCGCCGACGACTGTCAGCCGGTTGAGGATGTGCTCGAGATAGTCGGCCGTGTTCTTGCCGGGACGGGTGCCCGGGATGAAGCCGCCATTCTTCTTGAGGTTGTCGGCCGTGTCGGTCGGGTTGAAGACCACGGTCGTGTAGAAGAAGCAGAAGAAGACGATCAGGCCGACATAGAGCAGCAGGTAGAGCGGCTGGCCGTGCGCCAGGTAGGCCGAGATCCACTGCACGATGCCGGGCTCGCCGGTATTGCCCTGGAACGACGCGATGGTGGCGGGAAACAGCAGCAGCGAGGACGCGAAGATCGGCGGGATGACGCCCGAGGTGTTGATCTTGAGCGGCAAGTGCGAGGCCTCGCCGCCATACATCTTGTTGCCGACCTGTCGCTTTGGATATTGCACGACAATTCGTCTCTGTGCGGTCTCGACAAAGACGACCACCGCTACGACCCCGATCACGCCGACCACCAGGGCAATGATGAACAACGCCGACAGCGCGCCGGTCCGCCCGAGTTCCAGGGTCTGGATCAGGGCGCTGGGCAGCGCCGCCACGATGCCGGCGAAGATGACCAGCGACACGCCGTTGCCAACGCCACGCGCGGTGATCTGCTCGCCCAGCCACATCAGGAAGAGCGTACCACCGACCAGCGTCACCACCGTCACAAAGCGGAAGAACAGGCTGGGATCAGGCACCACGGGACCGGCCGAGGAGACTTGGCCCTCGAGCCCGACGGCGATGCCGTAGGCCTGGAAGGTGGCCAGGATCACCGTGCCGTAGCGCGTGTACTGGTTGATCTTCTTGCGGCCGGCTTCGCCTTCCTTCTTCAGCGCCTCAAGCGACGGCACGACCGTCGTCAGGATCTGCATGATGATGGAGGACGAGATGTACGGCATGATCGACAGCGCCAGGATCGACATGCGGCCGATCGAGCCGCCGGAGAACACGTCGAGCATGCCGGCGATGCCGCCGGCATTCTGGGCGAAGATCTCGGCCAGGGCGGCGGGATCGACGCCGGGCACGGGAATGTAGGCGCCGATGCGGAAGACGACGAGCGCGCCCAGGGTGAACCACAGGCGCTTCTTCAGCTCGGTCGCCTTACCGATCGAACCCCAGTTCAGATTGGATGCGAGTTGCTCGGCGGCGGATGCCATGGAACCTCACGCGTGAACGACAACGGAGACGACGGGCGTCCCCTGCCCTGTCGTCGGATCTTTAGGCGGCCTTCTTCTGGCCCTTGACGACCGGCGGCTTGGGCGGCGGAATCTCGACCTTGCCACCGGCCTTCTCGACCGCGGCCAGCGCCGACGCCGAAGCGCCTGCGACCTTGATCTCGATCTTGGCCGTCAGCTCGCCGCTGCCGAGCAGCCGCACGCCGTCGCCGGCATTCTTGAACAGGCCGGCGGCCTGCATCGCGGCCGCATCGATCGGCTTGCTGGCGTCGATCTTCTTGTCGTCGATGGCCTTCTGGAGGGAGCCGAGATTGACGACCTGCCAGCTCTTGGCGTTCGGCGGCGTGAAGCCGCGCTTGGGCAGGCGCCGGTAGAGCGGCATCTGGCCGCCCTCGAAGCCCTTGATGGCGACGCCGGTGCGCGACTTCTGGCCCTTGACGCCGCGGCCGGCGGTCTTGCCCTTGCCCGAGCCGATGCCGCGGCCGACGCGCATGCGGCCCTTGCGTGCACCGTCGTTGTCGGCGATCTGGTTGAGTTTCATCGTCCGTTCCTTCAGCGCACTTCTTCGTCGATGCGCAGCAGATGGCGCACCTTGTTAATCATGCCGCGCACCGAAGGGGTGTCCTCGAGGACGCTGCTGCGGTGGCGCTTGTTGAGGCCCAGGCCGATCAGCGTGCCGCGCTGGTCTTCAGTGCGGCCGATATGGCTGCCGATCTGGGTAATCTTGATCTTCTTGGTCTCAGCCATGGTCCGACTCCCTAGACCGCTGCCGCTTCGGCGGCGTCGCCCTCGCGCCGGCCGAGAAGGTCACCGACCTTCTTGCCACGGCGGGTGGCGACCATGCGCGGCGAGTTGAGCTTCGCCAGAGCCTCGAACGTCGCCTTGATCATGTTGTGCGGATTGGACGTCCCGACCGACTTGGCGACGATGTCCTTCAGGCCCAGCGTCTCGAAGACGGCGCGCATCGGGCCGCCGGCGATGATGCCGGTGCCGGCCGGAGCCGAGCGCAGCGTGACCTTGCCGGCGCCGAAGCGTCCCTTGACGTCGTGATGCAGCGTACGGCCGTCGCGCAGCGGCACGCGAATCAAGTTGCGCTTGGCGGCTTCCGTGGCCTTGCGGATGGCCTCGGGAACCTCACGCGCCTTGCCGGCGCCGTGGCCGACGCGGCCGCGCTGGTCGCCGACGACGACGATGGCAGCGAAGGCGAAGCGCCGGCCGCCCTTGACCACCTTGGCCACGCGATTGATCGTGACCAGCTTGTCTACGAGTTCGTTTTCCTCGTCGCGGTCGCGCGAGTGGCCCCGGTCGCGATCGCGTGGGGAACGGCCTGAACCGCCGGGTGAACGAGCCATATCTTAACTCCCGATCAGAACGACAGGCCGCCCTCACGGGCGGCAGTGGCCAACGCAGCGACGCGGCCGTGATACTGGTAGCCGCCACGGTCGAAGACGACTTCCTTGACGCCGGCGGCGATCGCTCGCTCGGCGATCAGCTTGCCGACCTGGGCAGCGGCGCCCTTGTCGGCGCCGGTCTTGAGCTGGCCCTTGAGACCCTCGTCGAGCGACGAGGCAGCCGCCAGGGTCAGGCCCTTACGGTCGTCAATGATCTGGGCATAGATGTGCTTGCCCGAACGGAACACGCTGAGGCGCGGGCGCGAGCCCGCGGCCTTGCGCAACGCGTAACGCGCGCGGCGCTGGCGGCGGGCGAAAAGAGCTTTGGTATCGGCCATGATGTTCGCCTTTTACTTCTTCTTGCCTTCTTTGCGCCGGATCGTTTCGGTCGAATACTTGATGCCCTTGCCCTTGTAGGGCTCGGGCGGACGCAGACTGCGGATCTCGGCCGCGAGCTGGCCCACTCTCTGACGATCGGCGCCGGAGATCTCGACTTCGGTCGGCTTGATCGCCTTGATCTGGATACCGGCAGGAATCGGCACCTCGACGTCGTGGCTAAAACCGAGCTGCAGCTTCAGCACCTTGGCATCGGCCTGGGCGCGATAGCCGACGCCGTTGATCTCGAGGTTGACGGTGAAGCCGTCCGACACGCCGCGAACCATGTTGCTGGTCAGGCTGCGGGCGGTGCCCCACTGGGTGCGGGCGCGGCGGCTGTCGCCGCGCGGCGCGAACACCAGCTTGTCGCCGTCACGGGCGACCGAGACGTCGTCGTGCACGACGATCGCGAGCTCGCCCTTCTTGCCTTTGACCTTGAGGGCCTGGCCCTTGAGGTCGACGGTGACGCCGCTAGGGATGACGATCGGGTTTTTTCCGACGCGTGACATGGTCAGAACACCTTGCAGAGGACTTCGCCACCGACATTGGCGGCGCGCGCCTCGGCATCCGACATGATGCCGCGCGGCGTGGACAGGATGGAGATGCCGAGGCCGTTGAAGTGGCGCGGCAGCTCGCGGATCTTCGAGTAGACACGGCGACCCGGAGTGGAGACGCGCTTGATCTCCTTGATGACGGGCTTGCCGTTGTCGTACTTCAGCTCGACACGAAGTTCCTTCACGCCCTTGCGCAGTTCTTCCTCGAACCAGCCACGGATGTAGCCTTCGCGCTGGAGCACATCGAGAACGTTCGAGCGCATGCGCGAGGCCGGCACAGTCACGCTTTCAAGGCGCGCCGACTGGCCGTTACGGATGCGGGTCAGCAAATCGCCGACGGGATCGGTCATCATGGTCTACGGTCCCCCGTTACCAGCTCGACTTCACGACGCCGGGCAGAGAGCCCGACGACGCAAGCTCTCGCAAAGCAAGGCGTGAAAGCTTGAACTTCCGGTACACCGCGCGTGGCCGGCCCGTGATCGAGCAGCGGTTGCGCACGCGGTTCGGCGAGGAGTTGCGCGGCAGCTTGGCGAGCTTGAGACGCGCGTTGAAGCGATCCTCGGGCGACAGCCGGTCGTCGACCGCCATCTCCTTGAGTTTCGCGCGCTTGCCCGCGTACTGCTTCGCCATCCTGGCGCGGCGGTTGTTCTTCTCGACTGAACTCTTCTTGGCCATTTCTGTCTCCGGCCTCAGTTCACGAACGGGAAGTCGAAACCGCGGAGAAGCGCCATGGCTTCCGCGTCCGTCTTCGCCGTCGTGCAGATGATGATGTCCATTCCGCGTATCATGTCGACCTTGTCGTACTCGATCTCGGGGAACACGATCTGTTCCTTGAGACCCATGGCAAAGTTGCCGTTGCCGTCGAACGACTTGCCGTTCAGCCCGCGGAAGTCGCGGACGCGCGGCAGGGCGATGGTGATCAGGCGATCGATGAACTCGTACATGCGGTCGCGGCGCAGCGTGACCTTGGCGCCGATCGCCATGTTCTCGCGCAGCTTGAAGGTCGCAATCGACATGCGCGACTTGGTGATCACTGGCTTCTGGCCGGTAATCGCCGTCAGGTCGGCCACGGCGCCGTCGACGGCCTTGCGGTCGTTGACTGCCTCGCCGACGCCCATGTTGATAACGACCTTGTCGAGCTTCGGCACCTCGAAGGGGTTCTTGTAGGAGAACTCCTTGGTGAGCGCCTCACGGATGGTCTCTTTGTAGCGTTCTTGAAGTCGCGCGGGCATTGACCCGTCTCCTAGCGGTCTATGATCTCGCCGGAGGCGCGCGCCATGCGTACCTTACGGCCGTCTTCCAGGAACTTGAAGCCGACTTTGGTCGGCTTATCGGTTTTCGGATCGAGCAGGGCCACGTTGGAAACGTGGATCGCGGCCTCGCGCTCGATGATGCCGCCCGTCTCGCTGCGGTTCGGCTTGGTGTGGCGCTTGATCATGTTCACGCCGGCGACGACGACGCGCTGTTCGGTCGGGATGACGCGAAGAACGTCGCCTATCTTGCCCTTGCTGCGGCCGGTGATGACCTTCACCCGGTCACCCTTCTTGATCTTGAGCTTATTGGCCATGATTAAAGGACCTCAGGCGCGAGCGAGATGATCTTCATGAACTTCTTGCCACGCAGTTCGCGCGTCACGGGTCCGAAGATGCGGGTGCCGATCGGCTCGTCCTGCTTGGAAATCAGCACGGCGGCGTTGCGGTCGAAGCGGATGGCGCTGCCGTCGGCGCGGCGCAGCGCGAACGATGTGCGCACCACGACGGCGCGATGGACCTCGCCCTTCTTGACGCGGCCGCGCGGGATAGCCTCCTTGATGGAGACCACGATGACATCGCCGACGCTGGCATACTTGCGGCGCGAGCCGCCCAGCACCTTGATGCACTGAACCCGACGGGCGCCCGAATTGTCGGCGACCTCGAGATTGGTTCGCATCTGGATCATGTTCTGAAACTCCGTTCCGCTAGGCCTTGGCGGCCTCGACCAGAACTTCCCAGCTCTTGGTCTTGGACAGCGGGCGACATTCGCGGATGCGCACATTCTCGCCGACCTTGCCCTTGAAGGCGTTGGCTTCGTCGTGAACGTGGTACTTCTTCGACTTGCGAATGAACTTCTTGTAGATCGGGTGCTGAATGCGCCGCTCGACCTTGACGACAAGAGTCTTGTCCATCTTGTCGCTGACGACGACGCCTTCCAGAATTCGCTTCGGCATTTCGTACTCCCTAACCGGCGGCCTTTTCGCCCAGCACCGTCTTGATGCGAGCGATGTCGCGGCGCACCTGGCGCGCGCGAGCGGTCTTTGCAAGCTGACCACCAGCCTTCTGGAACCGCAGGTTGAATGCTTCCTTGCGCAGATTGCCGAGCTCACCCTTGAGCTCGTCCTTGGTCTTGGGGCGCAGATCAGTGGCTTTCATGTTGCTCTCCCCTAACCCTCGGCGCCGACGCGGCTGACGAAGCGCGTCTTGATCGGCAGCTTGGCAGCGGCAAGGGCCAGCGCCTCGCGCGCGATCTGCAGGGATACGCCTTCGAGCTCGAACAGCACGCGGCCGGGCTTGACGCGGGCCGCCCAGAATTCCGGCGCGCCCTTGCCCGAGCCCATGCGGACTTCGGCCGGCTTCTTGGACACCGGAACGTCGGGGAACACGCGGATCCAGACGCGGCCGGCACGCTTCATGTGGCGCGTGATGGCGCGGCGGGCGGCCTCGATCTGGCGCGCGGTCAGGCGGTCCGGCTCCATCGCCTTCAGGCCGAACGAGCCAAAGTCGAGGTTGAACCCGCCCTTGGCGGCGCCGCTGATGCGGCCCTTGAAGGCCTTGCGGTATTTGGTGCGCTTTGGTGACAGCATGGTGGCTTACGCGTCCCTCTGCTCGGTGCGCGCCGGCGTCCGTTGGGGCTGGCCCTCTTCGGCGCGCTTGTCGTGAGCCATCGGGTCATGCGCCAGGATCTCGCCCTTGAACACCCAGACCTTGACGCCGCAGGTGCCGAAGGTCGTGAAGGCGGTGGCGATGCCATAGTCGATGTCGGCGCGCAGCGTGTGCAGCGGCACGCGACCTTCGCGGTACCACTCCATGCGGGCAATTTCGGCGCCGCCGAGACGGCCGGAGCAGTTGATGCGGATTCCCTGGGCGCCCAGGCGCATCGCCGACTGCACGGCGCGCTTCATGGCGCGACGGAAGGCGACGCGGCGCTCGAGCTGCTGGGCGATGTTCTCGGCGATCAGCGTGGCATCGATCTCGGGCTTGCGGATCTCGACGATGTTGAGGGCCACTTCACCCTTGGTCATCTTGGCGAGATCGCCGCGCAGCTTCTCGATGTCCGCGCCCTTCTTGCCGATCACCACGCCCGGACGGGCGGTGTGGATCGTAACACGGGCCTTCTTGGCCGGACGCTCGATGACGATCTTGGCGACGCCCGCCTGCGAGAGCTTCTCGCGCAGCACCTTGCGGATGGCGATGTCCTCATGGAGCATCTTGGAATATTCGTCGCCTTCGGCGTACCAGCGCGAATCCCAGGTACGGTTGATCCCAAGACGCAGGCCGATCGGATTGACCTTCTGACCCATTTACTTGTCCTCCGCCCCGTCCGGCGTTTCTGGCCGTTCGCGCACCACGATCGTGAGATGGCTGAACGGCTTGACGATGCCGGCTGCGCGGCCACGGCCGCGGGTCTGGAAACGCTTCATGACGAGGCCCTTGCCGACCGAGGCTTCGGCCACGATCAGGCGGTCGACGTCGAGATTGTGGTTGTTCTCGGCATTGGCGATCGCCGAGTTCAGCGCCTTCTTCACATCGATGGCGATGCGCTTCTTCGAGAAGGTGAGCTCGTTCACGGCCAGCGACGCCTTCTTGCCGCGGATGGTGGCGGCCACGAGGTCGAGCTTGCGCGGGCTGACGCGGATCGTCCGCATCACACACTTGGCCTCGTTGTCCGCCTCGCGGCGGGGAGCGGATGGTTTGCTCATCGCGCGTTACTCCTTCGATACCTTCTTGTCGCCCGAATGGGAGGTGAAGGTACGGGTCGGCGAGAACTCGCCGAGCTTGTGACCGACCATCTCTTCCGAGACGTTGACCGGGATGAACTTCCGGCCGTTGTAGACGCCGAACGGTAGGCCGACGAACTCCGGCAGGATCGTGGAGCGGCGCGACCAGGTCTTGATCACCTCGCTGCGCGTCGACTTGCCAGCCTTTTCGACCTTCTTGAGCAGGCCGCTCTCGACGAACGGACCCTTCCAAACGGAACGTGCCACTTCTCTTCCTCCTCGCCTGCCGTCAGCGTGCGACGTGACGGCGGCGGATGATCAACTTGTCCGTCGCCTTGTTCTTGCGCGTCTTCTTGCCCTTGGTCGGCTTGCCCCACGGCGTGACCGGATGGCGGCCACCCGAGGTGCGGCCTTCGCCGCCGCCGTGCGGATGATCGACCGGGTTCATGGCGACGCCGCGAACCGTCGGACGGCGGCCGAGCCAACGCTGGCGGCCGGCCTTGCCGATGACGATGTTCTGGTTGTCGGGGTTGCTGACCGCACCGACCGTGGCCATGCATTCGCCCGGGACCAGGCGGACTTCACCGGAGCTGAGCTTGAGCTGGGCGTAGCCGGCATCCTTGCCTACGAGCTGGGCGTAGTTGCCGGCGGAGCGTGCCATCTGGCCGCCCGCGCCCTTCTTCAGCTCGACGTTATGCACGATCGTGCCGACCGGCATGTTGGCCAGCGGCATGGCGTTGCCCGGCTTGATGTCGACCTTCTCGCCCGACACGATCTGGTCGCCGGCCTTGAGGCGCTGCGGTGCCAGGATGTAGGCGAGCTCGCCGTCGGTGTACTTGACCAGCGCGATGAAGGCCGACCGGTTGGGGTCGTACTCAAGGCGCTCGACAGTCGCCGGCACGTCGAACTTGCGACGCTTGAAGTCGACCAGGCGCAGGCGACGCTTGTGTCCGCCGCCCATATGGGCGCTGGTGATGTGGCCGTGGTTGTTGCGGCCGCCGGTGTTGGTCTTGCCGCGGGTCAAGGCCTTCACAGGCTTGCCCTTCCACAGGCCCTCGCGATCGACGATCACGAGCTGCCGCATGGACGGCGTGTACGGTTTGTAACTCTTCAGCGCCATAACTTGCTCCGTGCCTCAGAGACCGGTGGTCACGTCGATCTTGTGACCATCGACCAGCGAGACGATCGCCTTCTTCCAGTCACTCCGCACGCCCGGACGGCCGCGGAATAATTTGCTCTTGCCCTTGACGGTGACGGTGTTGACCGCCTTCACCTTGACCTTGAACAGGCCTTCGATGGCCTGCTTGATGTCGGGTTTGGTGGCGTCGAGCGGCACGCGGAACGTGACCTGGCCATGCTCGGAGCCATTGGTTGTCTTCTCGGTGATCAGCGGCGAGCGGATCAACTCGTACATGCGGGCGCGCGAAACAGGCGCCGGCTTTCCCCTGCCCCGGCTCATTGCAGGTGCTCCTCGAGATGCTTGACCGCGTCGCGGGTCAACACGAGCGTGTCGCGGCGCAGGATGTCGTAAACGTTGGCGCCCTGCTGCGGCAGCACGTCGAAATGAGCGATGTTGGCGGCGGCGCGGGCGAAGTTCACGTCGACCGTGGCGCCGGTGATGACCAGTGCGCTCGAGATGCCGAGCTTGCCAAGATGGGCGGTGAGCTTGGCGGTCTTGGGATCGGGCAGCGCCGCTGTATCAAGCACCACCAGCTTGCCCTCGGCCGCCTTGGCCGACAGCGCCGAGCGAAGGGCCAGCTTGCGCACCTTCTTCGGCAGGTCGCTGGCATGGCTGCGCACGACCGGGCCGAAGGCCTTGCCGCCGCCGCGGAACTGCGGGGCCGCCTCGTTGCCGTGGCGGGCGCGGCCGGTGCCCTTCTGGGCGTACATCTTTTTCGCCGTCGCCGTCACTTCGGCGCGGCCCTTGGTCTTGTGCGTGCCCTGCTGGCGGCGCGAGAGCTGCCAGACGACGCAACGCTGGATGATGTCGAGGCGGACGGGGACGCCGAACACCGCATCGGCGAGTTCGATCTCGCCGGCGCTGCCGCCCTCGATGGTTTTGACCGTGAGTTTCATGATCCTGGTCCTAGGCCGACGGAGCCGCGTCGGGAGCCGGCGTCTCGGCCGCGGGAGCCGCCGCTTCGGCAGCAGCCTTGCGCAGGCCGGCCGGATACGGAGCGTCCTTGGGACGGGCGCGCTTGGAGGCGTCCTTGACGATGATGTAGCCGTTGTTCGGGCCGGGAACGGCACCTGAGATCAGCAGCAAGCCCTTCTCGTCGTCGGTAGCGACGACCTTGAGGTTCTGCGTCGTGACCTGCTCGTGACCGTAATGGCCGGCCATCTTCTTGCCGGGGAAGGTGCGGCCGGGATCCTGGCGGTTGCCGGTCGAACCGTGCGAACGGTGCGAGACCGACACGCCGTGGCTGGCCTCGAGGCCGTGGAAGTTCCAGCGCACCATCGAGCCGGTGAAGCCGCGGCCGATCGTGGTGCCGACGACGTCGACGAACTGGCCGACCACGAAGTGGCTGGGCACCAGCTCGGCGCCGACTTCCAGCACCGCATCCTTGGCGACGCGGAATTCGACGAGCTTCTTCTTCGGCTCGACCTTGGCCTTGGCGTAGTGACCGCGCATCGGCTGGGTCACGTTCTTGACCTTGGCCTTGCCATAGCCGAGCTGCACCGCGGTGTACTTGTCCTTCTCTTCCAAGCGGACGGCGACAACCTGCAGCGTTTCCACCTTCAGAACGGTGACGGGCACATGCTCCCCGGCGTCGTTGAAGACGCGGGTCATGCCGACCTTCTGGGTGACGAGACCGCAACGCATGGTCTTTTTCCTTCTTCCCTGTCTCTTCGCCTAGGCGCCGAGCTTGATTTCGACGTCGACGCCGGAGGCGAGGTCGAGCTTCATCAGCGCGTCCACGGTCTGCGGGGTCGGATCGACGATATCGAGCATGCGCTTGTGCGTGCGGATCTCGAACTGCTCGCGCGACTTCTTGTCGATGTGCGGCGAGCGGTTGACGGTGAACTTCTCGATGCCGGTCGGCAGCGGGATCGGCCCGCGCACCTGCGCGCCGGTCCGCTTGGCTGTGCTCACGATCTCGCTTGTCGACTGGTCGAGTACGCGATGATCGAAGGCCTTCAGCCGGATCCGGATATTGGTGTTGTCGATGGCCATGATCTGTACTACCTATGTCGCCGGTTTCTTTACTTCACGACTTTGGTGACGACGCCGGCGCCGACGGTGCGGCCGCCCTCGCGGATGGCGAAGCGCAGGCCCTCGTCCATGGCGATCGGCTGGATCAGCTCGACCACAAGACGCGCGTTGTCCCCCGGCATCACCATCTCGGTACCCTCCGGCAGGCTAA
>CAMDQJ010000116.1 GCA_945905835.1 Asaia bogorensis | reverse complement strand
TCGAGGCGCATGTGGGGAAAGCTCTGTAGAAGCCCGGTGTCTTCCCGGCGCTACCGTTCCGTCATCGTATTGACTAGATGTTTACACGGTGGCACGCAGCCTCGGGGTGGTTGCCAACCCATTGTTCTCAAATCGCTATTCAGGTTACGCGAGCCTGATACAAAGCGCTGGCGGATCGAAATGTTCCCGTTTCGATCCGTTCGTCTGTTGCGCTTCGATGTGTGGATAGTTAAGCGATTTTATAACACCGACAGCATACGCCCGACCAGCGGATGGCGGACCACGTCCTGATCGGTAAGGCGCACGACGGCGACATCGTCCATGCCGTCGAGGCGCTTGGCGACGTTGCCCAGGCCCGACAGTTCCGGCAGCAAGTCGGTCTGGTCGGGATCGCCGGTCATCACCATGGTCGAGTGCCAGCCCAGCCGCGTCAGCAGCATCTTGAGCTGGCCGTAGGTGCAGTTCTGCGCCTCGTCGATCAGCACGAAGCTGTTGTTGAGCGTGCGGCCGCGCATGAAGGCGACAGGCGCGATCTCGATGGTGCCGTCGTCGAGAAGCTGGCGCAGCCGCTTGGCGCCGAGGCGATCGTTCAGCGCGTCCCACAACGGACGCAGGTAGGGATCGAGCTTTTCGCGCAGGTCGCCCGGCAGGAAGCCGAGATTCTCTCCTGCCTCGACGGCCGGCCGCGACAGCACGATGCGCGACACCGAGCCGGCGTCGAGAGCTTCGACGGCGGCCGAAATCGCCAGGTAGGTCTTGCCGGTGCCGGCCGGGCCGAGGGCCACGGTGAGCGGCTTTGAGTCGATGGCCTCCATCAGCACGCGTTGATTATCGCTGCGCGGCCGTATTTTTCGGATGTAACTCTGATCGCGGTCATTGGCCGGAGTCGTCTTGTCGAAAACCAGATTATGAATGCGGGCGGTATCGATGGCTTGAAGCTTGGCGCGGCGTGCGGCGCGTTTTGCCATTTCGTTACTCCGGGATCATGAGCGGGGACAAAGGGCCCGATTGCCCAAATGAAAAACGCCCCCGCGAGCGGAGGCGTCGACAATCGGTAGCGACTGGGAGAGACCGGCTGAAAGGACGCGCGGTGGGAGGTCCACCGGTGGTCCAAATTCCGTCGGGGCGCAGTGTCCTCAAACGGATAAGCTGCCTCCTTCAGTTGCCCTAAAAGCCTACTCCCAAAGAATCCGGCCTGCCACCAGATTTATGGGGAGCAATCCAAAATTCATACTAGGGAACGGCTTTTGCGATAATCGCGACCGGCCCGCCGCCGGCCGGCCGCTGCGCGTGCTGCGCTACGAGCTGCGCGAGGATGTGGCCGGCGCCGGCAAGTGGCGCGGCGGGTTGGGCTCGATCCGTGAGTTCGCGTTCCTCGCCGACGGCGGCGCCTCTGTCGAAGGCGATGGCCATCGCTACCGGCCGTGGGGCTTCCTGGGCGGCAGCGAAGGCATGCCGGCCAAGCTCGATCTGATGACCCCGGGCAAGGCCGGCCGCGCTTTGCCGTCGAAGGTGCCGCACATGAACATCGCCAAGGACGGCAGCTTCATCTGCTACGGCCCGGCCGGCGGCGGCTACGGCAACCCGCTGGAGCGCGATCCGTCTGACGTGTTGGACGATGTCTTGGACGAGCTGGTCTCGGTCGAGACAGCCAAACGCGACTACGGCGTCGTCATCGCGAATAACATTGTCGACGCGGCAGCGACGGATAAGCTCCGCAAGGCATGAGCGGATACGGCCTGATTGGTTTTGGCACGATCGGAAAAAGGGTAGCGGAGCGACTGGCGGGCGCAAGTGACGCCCCGCCCCTCGTTGCCGTTCTGACGCGTTCGGCGGGTCTCGACGAATTCATCGCCAAAAAACCTGACATCGCGATCGAATGCGCCTCGCGCGAGTGGCTGGCCGAGCATGGCGCGACGCTGCTTGCCGCCGGCATCGATCTCGTGCCGCTGTCACTGACGGCGCTGGCCGATCCGGCAACAGAACGCCGATTGATGGACGCAGCGGCACGCGGACCGGGCCGGCTCGAGATCGCACCGGGCGCTATGGGTTCGCTCGACCTGCTGGCCATCGCGCGCGAGGAGGGACTCGAGCGAGTCGTTTATCGGCAGTTCAAGTCGCCGGCGATGTGGAAGCTGACGCCGGCTGCAGGCCTCGTCGATCTCGACGCCATCCGTGAGCGTACCGTGTTCTTCAAGGGCAGTGTTCGCGAAGTGGCGAAGCATTTCCCCAACAACCTCAACACCTCGGTCGGCGTGGCGCTGGCGGGACTCGGGCTCGACCGCACAGAGGCCGAGCTGGTCGCCGATCCCGCCTTGAGAGAGACGGCGCACGAACTCGATATCTACGCCGCCGCCGGCAACGCGACGCTGCGGCTGGGCGGCCGTGCCGTCGGCCTTGGCGATCCCGTCGACTACACGACCTTTAGCCTGATGCGCCTCCTGAAGCGCCGGCTCGCGCGGGTGGTCATATGAGCGTCGCCTTCCTGCAGGAGTTGATCCGTGCCCAGAAGGGCGGTGAGACCGCGGTGCAGAAGGTCGTGGCGGATGCGGCGCGCAGCCTGGGCTGCTCGGTCGAAACCGTGCGCTACAAGCCCGGCGAGGTTCCGATGGTGGGCGAATTCGCGAGCGCCCAGGCGATCGACACCGCCGAGCGCGAAAGCGTCGTGGCGGCCTTCAAGGGCCGGGGTGGCGGGCGCAGCGCCATCTTCTTCGCCCATCCCGATGGCGAGCCGCTGGCGAAGACCGAGGCATGGCAGCGCGATCCCTTCGGCGGCATTGTCGACAACGGCCGCATCCATGGTTGGGGTGTCGCCGACGATCTGTCGGGTGTCGCCATCATGATCGAGGGATTGCGCGAAGTGCTCGCGTCTGGCCGCGTACCTTTGGGCGACGTGATCCTCGCCAGCACGCCCAGCAAGCGGCATGCACGCGGCGTCTCGGCGCTGCTGCATGGCGGCTTGAAGGCCGATGCTGCGGTCTATCTCCATCCCGCCGAATCGGGTGTCGGCATGCGCGAAATAAAAGCCTTCTGCCTGGGCCAGCTCGATTTCCGCATCACCGTGCAGGGCAAGCCGCCGGACACCAGCGAGATCAGCCATCTCGCCTTCACCCATAAGGCAGAGAATCCCGCCGACGCGCTCGCCGCGATCCATGCCCGGCTGCGTGCCTTCGAGGAAGGCCGTGCGAAAACGCTCAGCCATCCGCTGCTCGACCACGCCTCCAATCTCCTGATCTCGCACATGAGCGTCGGCACGCCGGGTGTTCGCACGCGCGTCGCGGCCGAGGGCACGATGGAGGGATCGTTCTCGCTGCTGCCGTCGGAGGACATGAAGGCCGTACAGGCGGCTGTCGAGCAGGCCGTGGGCGCCGCGCGGCTCGATTGGGTCTCCGGCGTTTGCGGCGCCGAGGTCTCGTCCGATCATCCGCTCTATCGTCTCGTCGCCGGCGCCATCGTCGAGATCACCGGCCAGCAGCCGCACGTCAATCCGCTCCATACCGCCAGCGACATCCGTAATCCCATTGTGCAGGCTGGTATTCCGACGGTCGGTCTCGGGCCGCTCGGTGGCGATTTGACTCAGAACGGCCACCACGACGAGTGGGTCGACGTCGAGGACTATCGCCGCGCGGTAAAGGTCGCCGCCGCGATCATCGCCGGCTGGTGCGGTATTGCCTAGCGCGGCCCGCGGTTCGGCTCCAAAATTGCATCCGCTTCGGGGAATATCAGGGGGACTTTCATGACCACGTTCAATCGCCGCACACTTTTCAAGGCCGGCGCCGCCGTCGCGGGCGCGGCCATCCTGCCGACATCGCTGCGTGCCCAGCCCAAGCTCGCGCCGCCCAACATCATCAAGGCCGGCACGCTGGTCATGTCGATCAACCCGACGCTGCCGCCGCTGCAGTTCGTCGACGACAAGGGCCAGCTCCAGGGCATGCGCGTCGAGCTCGCCAACGAGCTCTGCAAGCGCCTCGGCCTCACGCCGGAATACATCCGCACCGAATTCGCCACCATGGTGCCGGGCCTCGCCGCCAAGCGCTGGGACATGATCAACACCGGCATCTTCTTCACCGAGGAGCGCTCGAAGCTGATGTACATGGTGCCCTACGAGGCGGCCGCCATCAGCTTCCTTGCCGCCAAGGGCAATCCGCTGGGCATCAAGTCGATCGACGACCTCGCCGGCAAGAAGATCTCGGTCGAGCTGGGCGGCATCGAGGAGCGGCGCACCCGCGAGGTCGCCAAGATCATCCTCGACAAGGGCCTGAAGCCCGCCACGGTGCTGACCTTCAACAACTTCGCCGAGGCCTTCCAGGCGCTGCGCGCCGGCCAGGCCGATGCCGCGACCTCGATCGACGCCACGGCGATGTTCATGCAGAACCGCGGCGACTTCACCCGCGCCATTTCCGGTGTCTTCCCGCAGACCGCCTGCTTCGCTTTCGCCAACAAGACGCTGGCCCAGGCCATTGTCGGCACGCTGAACGACGCCAAGAAGGACGGCTTCTACGACAAGCTCTTGGACAAGTACGGCGTGCTCAAGGTCGACGCCCCGTTCGCCATCAGCGGACCCGGCCCCGCGTAAAGGCATGACGGTCTGGAACTGGGAAGGCTTCTGGGGGTACTTCACCAACCTCTACCTTCTCGAAGGCGCGCTGTGGACGATCGGACTCACGATCAACACGCTCATCTTTGGCGGCATCATCGGCCTCATCCTGGCGGTGATGCGGCTGTCCAAGCACAAGGCACTGTCGCGGGCAGCCCAGGGTTACATCTGGATCTTCCGCGGCACGCCGCTGCTGGTGCAGCTCATCATCATCTACACCGGCCTGCCGCAGCTCGGGCTGGTGCGCTTCAGCGTGCTCGAATCGGCGCTGATCGGCCTGGCACTGAACGAGGGAGCCTATCTCTCCGAAATTCTGCGCGCCGGTATTCTCGCCGTCGCCAAGGGCCAGACCGAGGCGGCGCGGGCGCTCGGGCTGAAACCGTTCCAGGTCTTCAGGCAGATCGTGATGCCGCAGGCGCTCCGCGTCATCATCCCGCCCCTCGGCAATTCGGTGAACGGCCTCCTGAAGACCACCTCCATCGCTTCGGTCATCTCCATGGAGGAGGTGCTGCGGCGCGGCCAGATCTTGATGCAGACCAAGTTTCAGGTGCTGGAAGTCTTCATGGTCGTGGCCATCCTTTATCTCGCGATGACCACCTGCTGGGATTTTGTGCAGCGCCGCATCGAGGCGCATTACGGCAAGGCCTACGGCGCGGTGGAGAACAAGCAGCTGGCGCGCGACGATCGCTAGGCCCGCGCGCGCACCTTCTCCTCGGCCAGCACGCCCATCTCCTTCAGCACCTGCCGCAGCGCCGGACGCTGCGCCTCGGGCAGCGGCAGGCGCGGCGCGCGTGGCGGACCCATCGGCATGCCCATCATCTCGAAGGCCGCCTTGGTGCCCGAAACGTAGCGCGGTCCGCCGACCCACCACAGCAGCGGCGTCATCTTGTTGTAGAGCGCCAGGCCTGCATCCATGTCGCGCTTGTCGGCGACCAGGTTGAACAGCTCGGCCGACCAGCGCGGAATGACGTTGGAGCACACCGCCACCCAGCCCGCCGCGCCCAGCCAGAACGATTCGTAACCCAGGACGCCGGCAAACACCGTGATCTTGTCGCCGGCCAGACGGATGATGTCGCGCACGCGCGTCGGATCGAGCGTCGATTCCTTGACGTAGAGGCAGTTCGGGATCTCGGCGAGGCGCGCGATCAGCTCGGGCTGCATGTCGACATTGGCCGTCGCCGGATTGTTGTAGACCATAATCGGGATCGAGATGGCGTCGGCCACCTTCTTGTAATGCGCGAAGAGTTCGTCGTCGGTCGGCACGCTGTAGAAGGGCGGGATGATCATGACGCCGTCGGCGCCCATCGACTCCGCCTCGCGGCTGGTGCGCACGACCTCGTCGGTCCATTCCGCGCCCGTGCCGATCAGCACCGGCACGCGGCCGGCGGACTGCTTGACCACCGTCTCGACGATCAGGCGGCGCTCGTCAGGTGTCACGCTCAGGAACTCGCCGGTGCTGCCGAGCGGAATCAGGCCGTGGATGCCCTCGGAAATCTGGAAATCGACCAGGCGCTTGAGCGCCGGCACATCGACATTCTTGCCGTCCGCCGTGAAGGGCGTGATCATGACGGTGTAGGTGCCGCGAAACTTCTTCATGTTCACTCCTGTCGGTTCACAGAATACCTCACCCTGAGGAGGCGCGCAGCGCCGTCTCGAAGGGTCGGACGCCGCACCCCGCCTGTAGCCCATGCTTCGAGACGGTCGCTGCGCTCCCCCCTCAGCATGAGGTAGGGTGTGTGCATGCGCCTGAAACACCCCGACATGCGGCCGGCGGGCACGCCGGTTCACCTCAGCTTCGACGGCCGCGAGATCGAGGCCCTGTCGGGCGAGACCATCGCCGCCGCGCTTGCCGCGGCCGATATCGTTGCCGTGCGCCAGGCCCGCTCGGGCGCGCCGCGCGGGCCGTTCTGCGGCATGGGCGTCTGCTTCGACTGCCTGGTCACCGTCGACGGTCGGCCCAACCAGCGCGCTTGTCTCACCAAGGTTTCAGCCGGTATGGACGTGCGCTCGGCGCCGGTGGCGACACCGCGCGCGCCGGAGCCGGTAGAGCCCGCCGAGGAGATCGCCTGCGACGTGCTGGCGGTCGGCGCCGGCCCCGCCGGCCTGTCGGCGGCGCGCAGCCTCGCCCTTGCCGGCGCCAGCGTGATCGTGGCCGACGAACGCCTGCATCCCGGCGGCCAGTTCTTCAAGCCGCTTGCCGCCTCGCAGACCGCCAACCTCGCCACCCTCGACCGCCAGTTCCGCGACGGCGCCGTGCTGCGCCAGTCGGCCGAACTCGCCGGCGTTCGCATCCTCACCGAGACGACGGTGTGGGCCGCGTTCTCGGCCACCGAAGTCGCGGCCCTCGTGGCCGGGCGTTCGACATTGTTCCGTCCTAAGCGCCTCGTGCTGGCGACCGGCGCCTACGAGCAATCCTGGTCGGTGCCCGGATGGACGCTGCCTGGCGTGATGACTGTGGGCGGCTTGCAGACGCTGGCGCGCTCTTATCGTGTCGTGCCGGGCCAGCGCATCGTTGTTGCCGGCAACGGTCCGCTCTGCCTGCAGACCGCCGCCGAAGTGATCGAGGGCGGCGGCAATGTCGTGGCCGTGCTCGAAGCCGCACCCAAGCCCGGCTTGGCGCAATGGCGCGCTCTTCTGGCCGCCGGCTCGGCCGAGCCGGGCCTCCTGCTCGAAGGCATGAGTCTCGCGACGCGCCTCGGCAAGCTGCTGCACTGGAATCGCCGCGTGACGCGCCTCGTTGGCGACGGGCGCGTGCAGTGGGTCGAGGCGGGGGATCTCGTCTTCGAGGCCGACATGGTCGCGCTGAACTACGGCTTCGCCTCGTCGTCGGAATTGGCGCGATCCTTGGGCTGCGCGCATCGCTTCGTGACACGCGGCAATGGCTCGATGGAGACCGTGACCGATTCAGAGGGCCGCACCAGCGTGGCTGAGGTCTTTGCCATCGGCGACGGCGCGCGCTTCGGCGGCGCCCAGGCGGCGCAGGCGCAGGGTGTCGTTGCAGCGGCAGCTATCGCGGGCGATCTCGGTCTCAAGGTCCCTGAACTAAAGTCGGCGCAGCGCAGCGTACGCACCGCCGCGCGCTTCCAGGCCGCGCTCTGGAAATTGTTCGACGCGCCGCTGCTCGATCCGGCGACGCTCGATGACACCGCCGTCATCTGTCGCTGCGAGGAGGTGACGGCTGGCGAGCTGCGCGGCCATATCGCGGCGGGTCACGATTCGCCCGCGTCGCTGAAGCGCGCCTGCCGCGTCGGCATGGGGCGCTGCCAAGGCCGCTACTGTGCGGCCGTCGTGGCGCGCATGACGACGTCCGACGTGGGCGAGTTCGGCCTGTTCGCGCCGCGGCCGCCGGCCAAGCCGGTGCCGATCCATGCGTTGCGCATCGAGCAGCCGGAATGGACCGGCCATACCGACTTCACGGCCCCCGACATGGCGCGTCCGCGCGATACCGAACCGCTGCCGGTCGAGAGCGTCGACACGCTGGTGATCGGCGGCGGCGTCGCCGGTTCCTGCGTCGCCTACTGGCTGGCGCGCGAGGGCATCGAGGCCATGGTGGTCGAGCGCGATGACGTGAACCTGCAGGCCTCCGGCGCCAACGCCGGATCGCTGCACGTTCAGTTGCTCGCCTTCGATTTCACCCTGGGCGCACCACTCGGCAACCGCGCCGCCGATACGCTGCCGCTCGGGCCGGCGTCGGTAGCGCTGTGGCAGGAGATCCAGCGCGACACTGGCCAGGACCTCGAGGTCAAGGTCTGTGGCGGCCTGATGCTGGCCGAGAGCGAACGCGACATCGAATTCCTCAAGGGCAAGATTGCGCTGGAGAAGAGCCGCGGCATCGAGGCCGAGCTGATCGGTGCCAACGAGCTGCGCGCGCTCGAGCCCTGCATTGGCGAGCACGTCGTTGCCGCCGAATGGTGCCCAGGCGAGGGCAAGATCAATCCGCTGAAAGGCACCTATGCCGTCGTGGCGCTCGCCAAGGCGCTGGGCGCGCGTTTTAGGCGCGGCAGCAGCGTCACGGCGATCGAACGCGATGGAATCGGCTGGCGCGTGGCGACCAGCCGCGGCGAGATCCGAGCCAAGCGCATCGTCAACGCCGCCGGTCCCTGGGCCGCGCAGATCGCCGCCATGGCGGGCGTCACCATTCCCGTTCGGGCTGCACCTCTGCAGATGATCGTCACCGAACCGACGGCGCCGACGCTCGGCCGCCTCGTCGCCTATGCCGCGCGGCACCTGACGCTGAAGCAGTTGGGCTCGGGTGCCTTCATGATCGGCGGCGGCTGGACCGCGGGTCTCGACGAACAGCAGAAGCTTTCACGCGCCTTGCGCGGCAGCGTCGAGGGCAATCTCTGGATCGCGAGCCGCGCGGTGCCGGCGCTTGCCGACCTGCACGCCATCCGCATCTGGGCCGGCATGAACGTCAACATCGACCGCGCGCCGATCCTGGGCGAAGTGCCCGGCCTGTCGGGCTTTTTCAACTGCGTCAGTTCCAACGGCTATACGCTGGCGCCGGTGCTGTCGCGGCTGACGGCCGAGATGCTGGCCGGCAAGTCGACCAGCCTGCCGGTCGAGGGCTATTCGCTCCGCCGCTTCGGCTAGAGCTTTCTCAAGGCAAGGATGTCCCAAGTCACGTCGATCGCTTTTGTGATGGCGTCGCGCACGGTGTGGTGGATCGTCTCGAGGCCATGCCAGGCGGCGAGCGCGCTGGTTTCTGCCGCCGACACGTCGAACATTCGTCGGCCCTCAGGCACGGGACCATGACGCAGGCTCATCGTCAGGATGCCGCCGGTCTTCACGAGACCAGCGACCGCAGGCATGGCACGCGCCCGCTGCTCGGTGTCGAGGTGCATCCACACCGCGGTCATCATCACGAGATCGAAGGGTACGTATTTCGCGCGCACGGTGGCTAGGTCGGGCAGGCCGTCGTCGATCCACTCGATGGGCCCACCCGCATGCAGGTGCTGGCCGTTGGCGCGCATTTCCGCTGTCGGCTCGGCGGCAACGACCATGTAGCCGCGCGCGGCCAACGCGGCGGCATCGCGGCCGGTGCCGGCGCCGATGTCGAGGGCGCGGGCAGGGGGCGCAGGTAGCAGGTCGAGCGTGCTGCGGTGGACGTGCTCGAAAGTCAGGCTATCGTACCGCTCGACCAGGGCGTCGGCAGTCTTGCCGTAGCCTTCGGTACCGCTCAGGCGCGACATCAGTTGAAGATCGAGGGATCGATGATCGGCCGGCCGCGCGGGCGGGCGGCCTCGGGACGGTCGCAGCGCTGGAAGACGCCGCGTCCCGCCGAGCCGCTCATCCTGCCTTCGTCCATCACGACCTCGCCGCGCGACAGCGTCATCACCGGATAGCCGGTGAGCTCGCGGCCCTCGTAGGGCGTGTAGTCGCAATTGTGATGCAGGATCGAATTGGTGAGGCTGACGCGGCGCTTGGGGTCCCACAGCACGATATCGGCATCGGCGCCCACCGCGATCGTGCCCTTGCGCGGGTGCAAGCCGTAGATCTTGGCGGCGTTGGTCGAGCTGATGGCGACGAACTGCTGCAGGGTGATACGGCCCTTGTTGACGCCCTCGGAGAACAGCAGCGGCAGGCGCGTCTCGACGCCCGGCACGCCGTTGGGGATCTTGCGGAAGCTTTTGTCCGCGCCGGGCAGCTTCTTGCCACGCACGTCGTGGTATTTGAAGGCGGCGTGGTCGGAGGACAGCACCTGGAAGGTGCCGGCCGCGAGGCCCGTCCAGATATGCTCCTGGTTCTCGGTGCCGCGCGGCGGCGGCGAGCAGACGCATTTGGCGCCCTCGTCGCCCGGCTTGTCGAAATCCTCTTCGCTCAGGAACAGGTATTGCGGGCAGGTCTCGCCATAGACGCGCAAGCCCCTGGCTTGGGCGCGCTGAATCTCGTGCATGGCTTCCTTGGCCGAGACGTGAACCAGCAGCATCGGTACGTCCAGAAGCTCGGCCAGTGAGATGGCGCGGTGCGTGGCCTCGCGCTCGATGATGAAGGGCCGCGAGGTGGCGTGGAACTTGGCGGCGGTCAGGCCCTTCAGTTCGAGGCGCTCGGTCAGCCAGGTGATGCAGTCGGAATTCTCGGCATGGATCATCAGCATGGCCTGCTCGCGCCGCGCGGCGGCCAGCGCATCCAGCATCTCGCGGTCGGTCAGCTTCACGTCGTCGTAGGTCATGTAGACCTTGAACGAGGTATAGCCGTCGCCGACCAGGGCGGTGAAATCCTGGCCCATGATCTTGGCGCTGGCATCGGACAGGATCACGTGGAAGGCATAGTCGATCAGCGACTTGCCCTCGGCACGCGCGTGATACTTGTTCACCGCGTCGCGCAGCGGCTGGCCCTTGTTCTGGTAGGCGAAGGGAATGATGGTCGTCGTGCCGCCCGCCGCGGCGGCGCGGCTGCCGCTCTCAAAATCGTCGCAGAACACCGAGCCGTCGGCCGTGTCCTGGTCGAAATGCACGTGGGCATCGATGCCGCCGGGCACGGCGATCAGGTCGGTCGCGTCGATCTCGCGCTTGCCCTTGTCGAGTCTTTCACCCAGCGCCACGACGCGGCCGCCGACGATGCCGATGTCGCCCTTCACAACGTCTGAAGCAGTGGCGATGGTGGTGTTTCGGATAACGAGATCGTATTCGGCCATAACAGCACAATAGCGCCCCGGATTGGGCGCAGCGAGTGACCTTTGCGGCATGGAACTTGCAGCGCCAGCCTCAGACAAAGGGGGACCGCATGTCCAAGATCGAGACCATCGCCTTCAACCGCCGCGCCATCCTGGCCGCTGCCGGCGCCGTCACGGCGGCTCTTGCCGCCCCGCGCATCCTGGCGCGCCCAGACCAAGGAGGTCGTGGTTGGCGGTGCCGCCAGCCACAAGAGCTTTGTGGAATCGGTTATCGCGCCCGGGGTCGAGAAGAAATATTCCTGCAAGGTCGTGTTCGAGGGCACGCGCTCGCTGGTCAATCTCGAGAAGATGCAGAAGAACAAGGACAAGCAATACGTCTCGGTCGTCATGATGGACGATCCGGTGATGATCCCGGCCGTGGCCGAAGGCCTGCTCGAGAAGCTGACACCGGAGAAGATTCCCAACCTCAAGACCCTGAAGGCCGGCACCATCCACATGGACGGCATGTGGTGCAACTACCTGCAGCCCTGGCTCGGCATCGCCTACAACCCAAAGGTCGTTGCCGCCGCGCCGACCTCATGGGGCGACATCTACGATCCCAAGTACAAGGGCCGCATCATTCTGCCGTCGCTGCAGGACACCGAGGGCCAGGCCAACTTGTTCATGGCCGCGCATCTCGCGACCGGCAAGCCGATGGCCGAGGCGCAGAAGGACATCGACTCAGCCTTCAAGAAACTCGTGACGCTGAAGGCCAACCTGCTGACCGTCTACACGCAGATGCCGCAGGCCTACAATCTCCTGGAGCAGGGCGAGGGCTTCATGATCTCCAGCGCCATCTCGCAGGTCGCGATCGACCGCAAGGCCGGCGGCGCTCCGGTCGACATCGCGGTCCCGAAGGAAGGCATCTTCTCCATGCCGTCGGGCGTGGCGCTGGTGAAGGGCGCACCGCAGCCGGAGCTCGCTGCCGGCTACATCGACACGATGCTGAGCGTGTAGATATGTACGGACTTGCGAGACATCCTTTTGAGAGCCAATCGGGCAGGAAGGATGACTTCGATGACTAATTTCGACCGCGATATTCAGCGCCAGTTGCGGGCTCTGAGGCACGCCGCGCAGATTGGCGACGTTTCCAGGGCCTGTCGGTATTTTGGAATTGGCCGGGCGAGCTTCTATCGCTGGAAAGCTGCCTACCAGCGGCAAGGGGAAGCGGGCCTGGTGAACCGCAAGCCCGTACCGAAGAACCCCGCCAACCGAACCGCCCCCGAGATCGTCGAGAAAGTCC
>CAMDQJ010000115.1 GCA_945905835.1 Asaia bogorensis | reverse complement strand
CTCGACCACGTCCTTCTGCGCCTCGGCCTCGCGGCCGAGCCGGCTGTACTGGAAGGCGCGCAGATTGAGGTAGAGCAGGCGGTCGAGGATCGGCAGCTGCGACGCCGACAGGAGCTTGTTGAGCTGGTCGATCGTGGCGTTGCGCTGCTGCGGCGACACCGCGGCGGCGACACCGCCCGAGAAGTCGCTTTCGCGGCCGGCCGGGCGCTTGTCGAATTCCTTCGCCGTCGGATCCCAGCCCTGCGCCAGGGTCTGGGCGGAAAGCGCGGCAAAGGTGCAAAAGACCATAGCCGCCAACGTTTTGGCGTATCGCATGCCGGCAATTTGGCATATCGGCCCCGCGCCTGCATCCCCGATTGCCTGTACGGTCCCGGACCCCTATTTTGCCGGCCAAATCAGCCTCAAACGACCCCTCAACGCCCGCCCCAACGCCCGCTAGGAGTTCCCGCCGATGGCCGCCCATCCCAACAGCTTCAAGGCCCGCAAGACGCTCAAGGCCGGCGGCAAGACCTACACCTATTTCAGCCTGGCGGCGGTCGAGAAGGAGGTCGGCGACCTCTCCCGCCTGCCGTTTTCGCTGCGCGTGCTGCTGGAAAACCTGGTCCGTCACGAGGACGGCACGACCGTCAAGAAAGCCGACATCGCGGCCTTCGCCGACTGGGTGAAGAACGGCGGCAAATCGACCAAGGAAATCAATTTCCGCCCGGCGCGCGTACTGATGCAGGACTTCACCGGCGTGCCGGCGGTGGTCGATCTCGCCGCCATGCGCGACGCCATGAACAAGCTGGGCGGCGACGCCAAGAAGATCAACCCGCTGGTCCCGGTCGATCTCGTGATCGACCATTCGGTGATCGTCGACAATTTCGGCAATACCTCGGCCTTCGGCGCCAATGTGAAGCTCGAATACGAGCGCAATCTCGAGCGCTACCAATTCCTGCGCTGGGGCGCGATGGCCTTCGACAATTTCCGCGTCGTGCCGCCGGGCACCGGCATCTGCCACCAGGTGAACCTCGAATACCTCTCGCAGGTCGTGTGGTCGAAGAAGGAAGGCAAGGAGACGACACTCTATCCCGACACGCTGGTCGGCACCGACAGCCACACCACCATGGTCAACGGACTAGCCGTGCTCGGCTGGGGCGTCGGCGGCATCGAGGCCGAGGCCGCCATGCTCGGCCAGCCGCAGCCGATGGTGATTCCCGAGGTCGTGGGCTTCAAGCTCACCGGCAAGCTGCCCGAGGGCTCGACCGCGACCGACCTCGTGCTCACCGTCACGCAGATGCTGCGCAAGAAGGGCGTCGTGAACAAGTTCGTCGAGTTCTACGGCCCCGGCCTCGAAGAGATGCCGCTCGCCAACCGCGCCACCATCGCCAACATGGCGCCGGAATATGGCGCGACCTGCGGCTTCTTCCCGGTCGACAGCACGACGATCGGTTACCTGAAGACCACCAGCCGCAACCAAGCCGCCAAGATCGTCGAGGCCTATGCCAAGAAGCAGGGCATGTGGCGTTCGAAGAAATCGCCCGATCCGGTCTTCACCGACACGCTGTCGCTCGACCTCGCCGAGGTGGTGCCGAGCCTGGCTGGCCCCAAGCGTCCGCAGGATCGCGTCTCGCTCTCCGAGGCCGCATCGCAGTTCACCGGCGACATGGAGAAGGAATTCGACCGCAAGGACACCGGCAAGCGCATCCCCTGCGAGGGCACCGACTACGACCTCGGCCATGGCGACATCGTGATCGCCGCCATCACCTCCTGCACCAACACCTCGAACCCCTATGTCATGCTGGGCGCCGGCCTGATCGCGCGCAACGCGGTCAAGCACGGCCTCAAGGTCAAGCCGTGGGTCAAGACCTCGCTGGCGCCGGGCTCGCAGGTCGTCACCGAGTATCTCGACGCCGCCGGCCTGACCAAGGACCTGAACAAGATCGGCTACAACCTGGTGGGCTACGGCTGCACCTCGTGCATCGGCAACTCGGGCCCGCTGGCCGACCCCGTAACCAAGGCGATCGGCGACGGCGATCTCGTGGTCTGCTCGGTGCTGTCGGGCAACCGCAACTTCGAGGGCCGCGTCAATCCGCTGACCCGTGCCAACTACCTCGCCTCGCCGATGCTAGTGGTGGTCTACGCACTCGCCGGCTCGATGAAGATCGACATCACCAAGGATCCGATCGGCACCGGCAAGGGCGGCAAGCTCGTCTACCTCAAGGACATCTGGCCCTCGAACAAGGAAGTCTCCAACGCCGTCGACAAGTTCGTCACCGCGCGGGCCTTCAAGAAGCGCTACGCCGACGTCTTCCGCGGCGACAAGTTCTGGCGTTCGATCAAGACCAAGCCGACGCTGACCTACGCCTGGGACGACAAGTCGAGCTATGTGCGCAATCCGCCCTACTTCGAGGGCATGGGCAAGGTGCCGGGCAAGCTCTCCGACATCGCCGGTGCCCGCCCGCTCGGCCAGTTCGGCGATTCGATCACCACCGACCACATCTCGCCGGCCGGCTCGATCCGCAAGGATAGCCCGGCCGGCACGTACCTCGGCGAGCTCGGCATCGAGGCCAAGGACTTCAACCAGTACGGCACGCGCCGCGGCAATCACGAGGTCATGATGCGTGGCACCTTCGCCAATATCCGTCTCAAGAACGAGATGGTGCCGGGCATCGAGGGCGGCTTCACCCATCATTACCAGTCCGACCAGCCCGAGCCGATCTACGACGTGGCGATGCGCTACAAGAAGGAGCACACGCCGCAGATCCTGATCGCCGGTAAGGAATACGGCACCGGCAGCTCGCGCGACTGGGCGGCCAAGGGCGTCAACCTCCTGGGCGTCAAGGCCGTGGTCTGCGAGACCTTCGAGCGCATCCACCGCTCGAACCTGGTCGGCATGGGCGTGCTGCCGCTGCAGTTCAAGGACGGCATGACGCGCAAGACGCTCGACCTCAACGGCACCGAAAGCTTCGACGTCAGCGGCATCGAGAGCGGCCTCAAGGTCGGCATGGACGTGCCGCTCACCATCCACCGCCGCGACGGCACCAGCGAGAAGGTCATCCTGACCTGCCGCATCGATACTGCCGAGGAGATCGAATACTTCAAGAACGGCGGCGTCCTGCAATACGTGCTGCGCAACCTCGCGCACGCGGCGTAGCTCTTGTCTTCGCCGGGAGCGCGGCACTCCAGTGCCGCTCGGATCATGAGCGCCACTGGAGTGGCGCGCTCCCAGCCATGAGTTCCGGCCTGCCAGGCCACTTCATCGCCACGGCGCGCAACAACGCCTGGTCCAATCACCGGCTGCTGCCGGCCTGCGAAGCGCGGACGTCGGCGGAGTTCGCAGCACCTCGCACCGGCTTCTTCCCCTCGCTGCGCGCCACGTTCAATCACATCCTGATGGTCGACCTCTACTACATCGACGCCCTTGAAGGTCTCGACGCGCTGCGCCGGTACAGCGAACCCGACCTGGATTTCGCCAACGCCCGCTCGATGCGCGAGGCCCAACGCTTCTCGGCCAGGGTGTGGCTGGCACCCTCGATGATCTTGAAGGCGAGGTGCCGGGTCGCGCGGCCGGTCACGCGGTTGACCATTTCCAGCGAATCTCTGTCGGTCCATTCGAAGCGCTGCGGATTGACCAGGATCTGGCCCACGACGCGCTTGTCGCGCTGCGCCACCTGGAAGCCGAGATAGCCGCCCGAGCACATGCCGACCAGCACGACGCGCTTGTGGCCGCGCGCCTCCAGCCAATCGACCGCCGCGGCGGCGTCGGCGCAGGATTTGAGATTGTAGACGACCGAATCGCCCTCGGGTGCGGCTTCGCTGTCGCCGACGCCGGCGAGGTCGAGACGCAGCGAGGTGAAGCCCTAGCTGGCATAGCGCCGGGCATGCATGACCGAGATGCGGTTGGAGCCCATGCGCGGGTAGACGCCGTAGCAGGAGGCTGGTGTCAGGGCGACCTGCGTCACCTTCTGTCCGGCCGTCCAGCCGCCATGCGCATCCATCGCCTCGACCAGCGCGCGATGATCGCGGTCGTTGCCCTCGAAGCTGTGCACCGTGCCGACGAGCTGAGGAAAGCTTTTCATGTAGCCGCTCTTCTCGAGCTGCCATTTTCCGATGCCGGGCGGAGATGGCGGCCGACGCTGAAAGGCGAATCGTTGCGATAGCCCGAGAGGCCGCAGATCAGCAGCGCATGGTTGATCACCTGCACCGCCATCTGCGAAGAGCCGGTCTTGAGGTTGTTCATGGCCACGGCAAAGGGTAGCGCCGACAGCTTGTCCTCCGAACCGAGCGCGGCCTCGTATTGGCGCAACGCCGCCACAACATTGGACTTCATCAGCTGCAGCAGGCTTGCCGCCTCGGCCAGCCGCTAGCCGCCGACCGCCGCGACCCCTGGCTTCTTCTTGGCCTCGGCGCGCACGAACGCCCGCGCCCGCGCCACGGCATCGACGGCGATACCCGACCACAGCGCGCTCCACACCAGATGCGAGGTCGGCAGCATGGTCTGCACCGAGACGTCGGCATAGGGCGTGGCGATCACCTGATCCATCCTGCCCGCGGCCTTGAGGTGATAGCCGTTGGAGCAGGTGCCGCGCATGCCGAGCGTGTCCCACTTGCCCTGTTCGTCGAGGCTGTAGCCGGCCTTGAGCGCCACGACGATGACCTGATCGGAGGCCGGAGACTGCGGCGTGCGCCGCGCCGTGACCAGGATGCCGTCGGCATTGGCGCCGTAGGAGATCACCGTGGCCTGCTTGGAGAGCGAGAAGCGCCCGCCCTTCTCCTCGATCGCGCAGACACTGGAGCGCACATCACCGCCGACCCCGGCCTCGGAGGTCGCCGACGCCAGCAGTAACTGGTCCATGGCGAGCTTCTTCAAAAACGCGCGATGCTAGGCATTTTTGTCGGCGTGCCGGACCACACAGGAAATCTGGATCTGGTGCATGGCGTAGATCATCGCCGTCGAGGCGCAATATTGGCCGAGCGCGTGGCAGATCGAAACCACTTCGGCGATGCCCGCCCCGGGCCACCCTCGCTCTTCGGCACCATGATGCCCAACAGCTTCTGCTTCTTCAGGGCGGCGAAGGCTTCCCTGGGGAGGCGCGCCCGCGCATCGACATCGCCGGCATGCTTGGCGGCAACTTCGACACCCACCGCGCGCGCCGCGGCGAGCAGCAAGGTCATGCCGCCTCTTTCTTCACGCCAATCTCGGTCAACGCCTCGGCGATGGCATCGACGCTGGAGAAGGTGCGCCGGCGCAGCAGGCTGTCGGGAAATTCGACGTCGAAGGCCTCTTCCAGCGCCAGCATCAGGTTCACGGTGGCATGTGAGGTAAGGCCCGCCGCGTAGAGGTCGGCATCGTCGGCCAAGGTATCGATATCGGCCTGCAACCAGCCAGTATCCTTCAGAAGAACCCTGATGCGGGCTTGGACGGAGAGGGGAACGGCTTGCTCCAGAGGCCTAGGATCAAAAATTTCTAAGCAATTACCGATACTTAGGTTATTCTATTAAGAGTCGTAGTTCAACAAGAGTGAAGTAACCACTCCTCCATGTGCCCGCGTCCCTCCTTCGCCGGCGCCGCGATCGAAGTGAGCGATCTCGCGCGGTCGGTGGCGTTTCATCGCCTGTGGCTGCCCATGCTCGGCTTCCGCCGCGTCTGGGCGAGCCCCGACCGCGTGATGTGGTCCCGCGGCTACGATCATTTTGTCATGCGTCAGGCCAAGAACGGCGCCGCGCGCGGCCCCGGCGCTCTGTGGCTTGCCGTCGCCGCCGAAAGCCGCGCCCAGGTCGACCAGGTCTTCGCCGAGCTGCGCGACGGCGGCGCTGAAATACTCCAGCCGCCCAGCGAGTTTGATTTTTCGCCGGGCTACTACTCCGTCGGCTTCCGCGATCCCGACGGCGTGCCGATCGAGGTCGTGCACCGCTGGGACGAACTGCCCGACATCGCCGATGCCGAGAAGGTGAGCGTGCCCGGACACGGCGTGACGCTTGGCGGCTATTTCTTCAAGCCCCAGGCCGGCCAGCCGCCCTATCCCGCGCTGGTGCTGCTGCACGGCTTCGCCGGCCACGCCCACAACATGGCGGGCCTCGCCCGCGCCGCCTCGGCCAATGGCTACGCAGCACTCGCGCTGTCGCTGCGTGGCTGGCTCGGCTCCGAAGGCGAGAGCGACCAGGGCCTGCGCCAGCCGCTCGACGTACTGGCCGCCATCGACTGGCTGGCCAAGCGCCCCTCGGTCGATCGCGAGCGCCTCGGCCTAGTCGGCGCCTCGATGGGCGGTCAAGTCGCGCTCTTAGCCGCCGCGCACAAGCCGCACATCAAGGCCGTCGCCTCCTTCTTCGCGCCGACCGATCTCGCCGCCTGGCGCGCCGCCAATCCCTTCATCCGCGATTATCTCGACGATCTCTGCGGCCCCGAGGGCCTGCCGGTGCGTTCGCCGATCCTGCGCGTGGCCCAGATCGACGTGCCGGTGCTGCTGATCCACGGCGACCGCGACGAGAACGTGCCGGTGGCCCAGACCGTCGCCATGGCCGAAGCGCTGCGCAGCCACGGCAAGGAGGTCGAGACTCTTATCGTGGCCGGCACCTCGCACTTTTTCTCCGACAAGGAAAACGGCGTTGCGCGGCGCAAGCTGTTCGACTTCATGCGGCGGCATTTGAATCGGGTCTAAACAACCGCCTCACCTTGAGGAGCATCGCGCATGGCGCCGCTAGCTGTAGAGATGACAGGCGAATTCGATAGTTCTAGGAGAATCACATGAGCGAAGCGAAGTCGGTGGCTATCCTGGGGGGCGGCCCGGTGGGACTGGCCGCCGCGGCGTATGTGCTGGAACGCGGCATGCAGCCGATCGTGCTCGAGGCCGGTCCCGAGGCCGGCCATGTCGTGCGCCAGTGGAGCCATGTGCGCATGTTCTCGCCGTGGGAATACAACGTCGACCGCGCGGCCGAACGGCTGCTGGCGGCGACTGGCTGGAACTCGCCGCCACCCGGCCACTATCCGACCGGCGCCGAGCTGGTCGAGCGCTACCTTGAGCCGCTGGCGACGCGCACGCCGCTCAAGGATCACATCCGCACCTCGAGCCGCGTCACCGGCATCCGCCGTGTCGGCTTCGACAAGGTCAAGAGCAAGGGCCGCGAGAACGCGCGCTTCGAGATCCGCTACCAGAACGGCGCCGGTCCAGGAAGCATGCAAGCCGACGCGGTGATCGATGCCTCGGGCACCTGGTCGTCGCCAAACCCGGCCGGCGCGAGCGGCTTGGCTGCCATCGGCGAGAGCGAGGCGGCCGACCGCATTGCTTACGGCATGCCCGATGTCATGAGCGGTGCACGTGTGCGTTACGCCGGCAAGCGCGTGGCGGTGCTGGGCGCGGGACACTCCGCCATCGGCACGCTGATGGATCTCGCGCGACTCAAGGAAGAGGCGCCTGCCACCGAAATCGTCTAGCTGCTGCGCGGCGAGAATCCCGAAAAGGCCTTCGGCGGCGGCGCCAACGACAAGCTCGCCGCACGCGGCGCGCTGGGTGCGGCCTTCGCGGCCCTCGTGGCAAGCGGCAAGATCGCGGTCGAGACCGGTTTCCGCGTCGGCCATATCGGCCGCACCGATCAGGGCGCTTTGCGCATCGCGGCGGGTGCCGCGTGCTGCGGCCGCACGGTCGAAGTCGATGATCTGGTGGTCGCCACCGGCTTCCGGCCCGACCTTTCCTTCCTGCGCGAGCTGAGACTGGAGCTCGATCCGGCGCTCGAATGCCCCCCGATCCTGGCGCCGCTGATCGATCCCAACCTGCACAGCTGCGGCACCGTTCGCCCGCACGGCGCGCGCGAGCTGGCGCAGCCCGAACCCGGCTTCTACTTCGCCGGAATGAAGTCCTATGGCCGGGCGCCGACCTTCCTCATGCTCACCGGCTACGAGCAGGCACGCTCGATCGTGGCCGACATCGCCGGCGACCACGAGGCCGCGCGCAAGGTCGAGCTGGTGCTGCCGGAGACCGGCGTGTGCAGCGGGCCGCAATCGGCGGAGCTGGCAACGGCAGGGGCCGCGAACGGTTGCTGCGGCGGACCGGCGCCGGAGAAGCTGACGGCGGAGGCCAAGGCCGACGGCTGCTGCGTGGCCGACGTCAAGGCCAAGGCGGTTGGCAAGTCCGGGTGCGGCTGATGCGCAACGCGCCCATCGCCAGGAGCTGCGGATACGCCTACGCCGTGGCGCTCGGCGTCATGGCCGGCACGTTGCAGATCGTCTATTCCGCCGGCCTCGCCGAATCGTTCGGCACGAAACATCTCGGCACCATCCGCGGCACCGTGTTCGTAATCGGCGTCTCCGGCGCCGCGGCGGGACCGCTGCCTTTCCTGTGGTCGCCGATGACGGCGTACTGGATATTCCTGGCGATCGCCGCGGTCGCCGTCTTGCTGGGCCTCGCGAGCCTGCGGCCCAAAGCGCAAGGGAAGTGACGATGGCCGGTACTCTCTCGGGCGGACGCCTCGTCGCCCTCGTCTGCGGCGGCACGGCGGCCGAACATGCCACGATGATCAACGCCCTCTACGGTATGATCCGCCGGCGGCTCGAGCTTTTCATCAACCTGCCCTACGCGGCGCTCGACGGCATGGCGCTCAGGACCCGCCTTGGTGAGTTGGGCGACAGCAGCAGGGCCTCGGCCTAGCGGGAGGGCGTGATGAGGGTCGGCATCAACGGCATGGGCCGGATGGGGCGGCTGACGCTGCGCGCGGCGCTGGGCGGCGTGCGGCGTGCGGCCGACGACCCGCGCGCCGGCAACCGGCTCGAGGTCGTGCATGTCAACGAGATCAAGGGAGGTGCTGCGGCCACGGCCCACCTGCTCGAATTCGACAGCATCCATGGCCGCTGGCACGCCTCGTTCGAAGTCGAGGGCGAGACGGCGATTTCCGTCGACGGCAAGCGACTGGGCTTCAGCGCGGCGGCAGCTCCGGGCAACGTGGCCTGGGACGATCTCGGATGCGACATCGTGCTGGAATGCACCGGCAAGTTCTTGAACCCCGAACAGCTCCAGACCTATTTCGACCGTGGCGCCAAGCACGTCATCGTCGCCGCCCCGGTCAAGGACGAGCGCGCGCTCAACGTCGTCGTCGGCGTCAACGATCATCTCTACGATCCGAAACGTCACCGCCTGCTGACCGCGGCATCCTGCACCACGAACTGCCTGGCGCCCGTGGTCAAGGTGGTCCATGAGGCGATCGGCATCCGGCACGGCCAAATCACCACTATTCACGATCCGACGAACACGAATGTTGTCGTCGATGCGCCGCACAAGGATCTGCGGCGCGCGCGGTCGGCGATGCTCTCGCTGCAGCCAACGACGACCGGCAGCGCCACGGCCATTGCGCTGATCTATCCGGAACTCAAGGGCAAGCTGAACGGCCATGCCGTGCGTGCACCGGTGCTCAACGCCAGCCTCACCGACTGCGTCTTCGAGCTGAAGAGTCCGACAACCGAGGCCGCCGTCAACGAGCTGTTCGCCGCCGCGGCACGTGGGCCTCTCGCCGGCATCCTGGGCTACGAGACCCGGCCGCTGGTCTCGGCGGACTACTGCAACGACAGCAGAAGCTCGATCGTCGATGCCCCGAGCACGATGGTGACCGACGGCACGCTGCTCAAGGTCTATGCCTGGTACGACAACGAGATAGGCTACGTCTGCCGCATGGTCGATCTCGCCAACCTGGCGATCGAGGCGGGTGTGTGATGGCGCCGGCGGTTCGTAGCTACCTGATCGTCACCGCTTCCTACTGGGGTTTCACCCTGGTCGACGGCGCGTTGCGCATGCTCGTGCTGCTGTATTTCTTCAAGCTCGGCTATTCGCCGTTCACGCTGGCATTCCTGTTTCTGCTCTACGAGTTCGCCGGCATCGTGGCGAACTTGGGCGGCGGCTGGCTGGCCGTGCGCTTCGGCATCCCGCGCATGCTGGCAGTCGGCCAGGTTCTTCAGATCGCGGGCCTCACCATGCTGTCGGCACTCGATCCCGCCTGGACCGCCGCTGCCTCGGTCGCCTGGGTCGTCGCCGCCCAAGGCATCGCGGGACTGGCCAAGGATTTTACGAAGACCACCTCGAAGTCGGCGATCAAGGCAACGTCAGCCGGAAGTTCCGGTCAGCTTTTCAAGTGGGTGGCCTATTTCACCGGCTCGAAGAACGCCATGAAAGGCATAGGTTTCTTCGTCGGTGGCCTGTTGCTCGATGTGATGGGCTTTACGCCGGCGCTGTGGCTGATGGCCGGGGTGATCGGCGTCATTCTGCTGGCCGGCCTGCTGCTGTTGCCGCGTCAGCTCGGCAAGGCGAAGTCCTCGAGGACCATGCGCGAGCTGTTTGCCAAATCGCGCAGCGTCAACCTGCTCGCCGCAGCGCGCGTCTTCCTGTTCGGAGCGCGCGATGTCTGGTTCGTCGTCGGCCTGCCGGTTTTTCTCTACGCCGCCGGCTGGCGCTTCGTCGAGGTCGGTGCCTTCCTGGCGGCGTGGACGATCGCTTATGGCGGCATCCAGGCGATGGCGCCCGCTTTGGTTGCCCGCAGCTCCGACGGGCTGAGCCGCGAGGTGCCGAATTCGCGGCTGTGGGCCGGGCTCCTCTTCGCCGTCCCGCTGGTGCTCGCCCTGCTGCTGCAAAGGCCGGACCTGTGGCGGCCCGACCTCGTCGTGGTCATCGGCCTTGCGCTCTTCGGCCTGCCGTTTGCCGTCAACTCCTCGCTGCACTCCTACCTGATCCTCGCCTACGCGGGCTCGGAAAAGGCCGCCGAGGACGTGGGCTTCTACTACGCCGCCAACGCGACCGGCCGCCTGGTGGGAATCCTGCTGTCGGGTGCGCTCTACCAGGCGGGTGGCATCGTAGCCTGTCTCGTCGGATCGGCGGTCATGCTGGCCGCGTGCTGGGCGATCACGTTCCTGCTGCCAAGCCGCGTCAGCCCGACTTCTTCGCCGCCTCTACGCGGCGCGTGACGGCGGGCCCTGATTCGTACCAGCGCTTGCTTGAGTTCACGATCCGCACCACCGACAGCATCACCGGCACCTCGATCAGCACGCCCACCACGGTGGCCAGCGCCGCGCCCGACGAGAAGCCGAAGATGCTGATCGCCGCGGCGACTGCGAGCTCGAAGAAGTTGCTGGCGCCGATCAGGGCGGAGGGTGCCGCAACGCAATGCGCCTCGCCGGTCGCGCGGTTCAGGAGATAGGCGAGGCCCGCGTTGAAGTAGACCTGGATCAGGATCGGCACGGCCAGAAGCGCGATGATCATGGGCTGGGCGATGATCTGTTCGCCCTGAAAGCCGAACAACAGGACCAGAGTTGTGAGCAATGCCACGAGCGAGACCGGCTGCACGCGCGCGAGCAGCCGGCTCAGGGCCGCCGATCCACCGGCCGCCAGCGTCCTGTTGCGGACGACCTGGGCGAGAACGACCGGGATCACGATATAGAGCCCGACCGAGAGCAGCAGCGTCTGCCACGGCACCGTGATGGCCGAGAGGCCGAGCAGCAGGCCGACGATCGGCGCGAAGGCGAAGATCATGATCGTGTCGTTGAGTGCCACCTGCGTCAGCGTGAAGTCCGGCTCGCCATCCGACAGGTTGCTCCACACGAACACCATGGCGGTGCACGGCGCGGCCGCGAGCAGGATGAGGCCCGCGATATAGCTGTCGATCTGATCGGCCGGCAGGTAAGGCTTGAAGACATGGGCGATGAAGAACCAGCCGAGTGCGGCCATCGAGAACGGCTTGATCGCCCAGTTGATGAACAGCGTCACGCCGATGCCGCGCCAGTGCTGGCGGACCTGGGCAATGGCCGAGAAATCGACCTTCACCAGCATCGGGATGATCATCAGCCAGATCAGCGCGGCGACCGGCAGATTGACATGCGCCAGTTCGGCCGCACCGACGGCATGGAAGACCGCCGGAAAGAAATGCCCGAGCGCGATGCCGGCGACGATGCAGAGGGCAACCCAAAGGGTCAGGTAGCGTTCGAAAAGCGACATCAGACGCGACTCATTGGCGGGCGACCCCCCTGCTCTTGCGGCGCACGATGGTCGCCGACTGCGGCTCGCAGATCGGCACGCCGCAGACGACAGCGCCGCCGCAGCAATTGTCGGTGAGGAATTCCATCAGGCCATTCATGCCGTCGTAGTTGGCGGCGTAGATCAGCGAACGGCCGTCGCGGCGGACCTCGATCAGGCCGGCATGCTTCAGTTGCGCAAGATGGAAGGACAGCGTCGGCGCGGCGAGCTTCAGGCACTCGGAGATGCCGCCGGCCGGCATGCCCTTGGCGCCGGCCTGCACGAGCAGGCGAAAGACCTGCAGACGGTGGTCCTGGGCCAATGCCGAGAGGGAGGCGACGGCGTCCTTGATTTCCATATTTCAAGAAATATGGAAATAAAAAGCCGGCGTCAACCGCCGTCATGCCGGGCGTGGCGTCGGCGCGGCAGCGCCGCTACGGTCGCGTCTGCACAGTACGGGAACGCGTTCATGAAAGTATCGGAAGCCGTCAACAGCCGCCGCTCGATGCGGGTCTTCAAGACCGATGCGGTGCCCAAGGCCGACATCGAATGGATCATCGAGAACGCTACGCGCGCGGCCTC
>CAMDQJ010000114.1 GCA_945905835.1 Asaia bogorensis | reverse complement strand
CGGCATCCGAGATTTTGATGCCGTGATAGCGGGAGAGGTACCAGACGATCCGGATGGGGCCCAGATGATAAGTCTGCCGCAGATATAGAACTTTCTCGACGATCTCAGGGGCAGTCCGGTTGGCGGGGTTCTTCGGTGCGGGCTTGCGGTTCACAAGGCCGGCTTCCCCCTGCCGCTGGAAGGCAGCTTTCCAGCGATAGAAGCTCGCCCGGCTAATCCCAAAATACCGACAGGCCTTGGAAACGTCGCCAATCTGCTCGGCGTGCCTCAGAGCCCGCGACTTGCGCTGAATATCGCGGTCGAAATTGGTCATCGAAGTCATCCTTCCTGCCCGATTGGCTCTCAAAAGGATGTCTCGCAAGTCCGTACATATCTACACTCTACCCGCGTTTTCTCGGCGCCCTGCGCAAGATCGCCGAGACGTGCCCGGTGCCGTTGCAGTTCGTCTTCATGCCGGGATTTGCCCGCGGCGTACTCTACGTGCAGACGCGCAACGTCATCTGGCGCTACCTGCCGCACGCGACGGTGCACACCGAGCTGCCGTTCGACCGCTACATGGCCGAGCTCAACAGCTGCGATCTTTTCCTGAACCCGTTCCCCTACGGCAACATGAACAGCATCACCGACACTGCGGCCCTCGGCCTGGCCGGCATCTGCCGCACCGGCCCCAGCCTCGCCGAACACATCGACGAGGGCATGTTCGCCCGCCTCGGCCTGCCGAAATGGCTGGTGGCGAAAACCGACGAGGAATATGTCGCCGCCGCGATTCGGCTGGCGACGAACCACGCCGAACGCCTGACGCTGCGCCGCGACCTGCTCGCCCGCGACGCCGTGCAGGTTTTCTATCGCGGGCGGCCCGAGCTGTTGGGCGAGAAGTTCCGCGCTCTTGTCGGGGGCTAGCGCTTCTTGAAAATCAGCGAGAGATTGTTCGCCGGCATTTCGACGACGTCCGGCGGGCCGAATCCGTGCGTATCGGCGAGTTCCGCAACCGCTTCGAGATCGCGCACCCCCCAGGCCGGGTTGCGATGGCGCAGGTCGGCATCGAACGCCTCGTTGCTAGGCGCGGTGCGGCCGCCTCGCTTGTAAGGGCCATAGAGATAGAGCGTGCTGCTGGCCGGCAGGATGCGCGCTGCGCCGGTCACAAGGCCGACTGTGGCCGCCCACGGCGAGATATGGAACATGTTGATGCAGGCGACGACGTCCGCGCGGTCGATGGGCCAGGCTGTCGACGCGGCATCGAGCGCAAGCGCCGGCCTTACGTTCACCAGGTCGAGAGACGCCACCCAGGCGTCGATGCTGGCGCGCGCCGAGGCATCGGGATCGCTCGGCTGGAAGGTGAGGCCGGGCGCGCTGGCTTGCGCAAAATGCACGATATGCTCGCCCGAGCCGCTGGCGACTTCGAGCACCAAGCCGCGCGCCGGCAGATGCGGTTTCAGGACGTTCAGGATCGGGTCGCGATTGCGCGCGGTGGCGGGTGCCTGACGGCGTGCGTCTGGAATCATGTCGCCTGCATGGCCCGCCACACCCGTTCCGGTGTCGCCGGCCCGTCGAAGGCCTTGACGCCGAGCGGTGCCAGGGCGTCGAGAATGGCGTTGGCGATGGCGGGGAAGGCGGCGATGGCGCCGGCCTCGCCGCAGCCTTTGACGCCGAGCGGATTGGTCGTGCAGCGCGTCGGATTGAAGCCGAGATCGAACGATGGCAGGTCGTCGGCGCGCGGCATCGCGTAGTCCATGAACGACGCGGCGACCATCTGGCCGGAGGCCGGATCGTAGGTCGAGTGCTCGAGCAGCGCCTGGCCGACGCCCTGCGCCATCGCGCCGTGCGCCTGGCCGGTGGCGATCATCGGGTTGACCAGCACGCCGTAGTCATCGACGGCAACGTAGCGCGCGAGGGTCGTGCGGCCGGTGTCGCGGTCGACCTCGACTTCCACGACATGGGCGCCGTTGGGGAAGGTCATATGCTCGCGCGTCCAGGCGTGGAAGGTGTCGAGCGGTTTTCCTTTCTGGCGGCCGAGCGCTGCCACTTCGAGGAGGCCGATGGCGCGGTCAGTGCCGGAAACGACGAAGCGGCCGTCGTCGAAACGGATATCGGCCTCGGATGCCTCCAGCGCGTCGGCGGCTATGGCCTTGCCCTTGGCGATGATCTCGTCCGAGGCGCGCCACATTGCCGTGCCGCCCATGTAGGTTGCGCGCGAGCTGCCGTGGCCGCCGCCATTGACGATCAAATCGGTATCGCCCTGGCGCAGCTTGATGCGTTCGTTGGCGACGCCGAGGCGGTGGGCGAGGATCTGCGGGAAGGTCGTCTCGTGGCCCTGGCCGATATGCTGCGTGCCGGTGATCAGTGAAACCGTGCCATTGGCCTCGAAGCGGATCTCGACATTTTCGTCCGGCGAGCCGCCGGTACCCTTGATGTGATAAGCGAAGCCCAGCCCGCGATAGAGGCCGCGTGCTGCGCTGGCGGCGCGGCGGGCAGTGAAGCCCGCCAAGTCGGCGCGTTGCAGCGCGAGATCGAGCGTCTGGGCGAAGGCGCCGCTGTCGACCTTGAAGCCGAAGGCGTTGGTCATCGGCATCTCGTTCGCCGGCACCATGTTGCGCCGGCGCAATTCGGCGCGGTCGAAGCCGGCTTGCGCCGCCGCGGCGTCTATGAGGCGCTCGACGATGTTGTTGGCCTCGGCGAAGCCCGGTCCGCGCGTCACGCCGATCGGCGCGGTGTTGGTCAGAACGGCGGCGATGCTGAGCGAGATCGCCGGGATGCGGTAAACCGTGCCTTGCAGATGATAGTACTGATAGGTCTGGACGCCGCCGCCGGCGCCGGCCATGTAGGCGCCGATATTGGCGGCGCTGCGGGCTTTGAGACCGAGAAAGCGGCCGTCTGAATCGAGCGCCAGCGACGCCGTCGCCTGGTGGTCGCGCGCCGCATGGTCGCTCAGGAAGACTTCGCTGCGGCTGGCCACCCATTTCACCGGGCGGCCGGTGCGCCTAGCCGCCCACAGCATCAGCGCGTGCTCGGCATAGGCGAAATTCTTGGCGCCGAAGCCGCCGCCGACATCGGGCGCGATGAAGCGCACCTTGGCGGGCTCGGTGCCCAGCATGCGGGCGACGTGGTTGCGGTTGATGTGAATGTTCTGGCTGGAGACGTGGAGCGTGTAGCGCCCTGTGGTGATGTCGAACGCGCCGACCGCGCCGCGCGGCTCCATCGGGTTTATGGTGATGCGGTGGTTGTCGAGCGCGAGCTCGACGACGTGCGCCGCCTTGGCGAACGCTGAGTCGGCGGCGACAGCATCGCCGACTTTCCAGTCGAGGCAGAGATTGCCCGGGACCTCCTTGGAAATCTGCGGCGCACCGGGCGCCCGTGCCGCGGCGGCGGTGGTGACCGCGGTCAGGGCGGCATAGTCGATCTCGATCAACTCCGAGGCGTCGAGGGCCTGCGCCTGCGTCTCGGCCACGACCAGTGCCACCGGTTCACCGACGAAGCGAACCTTGTCGGCTGCCAGCAACGGCTGGACGGCGAAGGTGAACGGCTCGCCTGTCTGCACGTTGGCTTCAACGTAGGGTCGCAGCGGCTTCAGCCCGTCGGCCGCCGCATCGGCGGCGGTGAGGACAGCGAGAACGCCCGGCGCCTTCTTTGCCGCGTCGGTGTCGATGCGGCGGATTTCGGCATGGGCATGCGGTGAGCGCAGCACGACCGCGCGCGCCGCCCGCTCGAAATGCAAATCGTCGAGATAGGCGCCGCTGCCGGTGACGAAGCGGGCATCCTCGCGGCGCTTGGGCGAGTCGCCCATCACGGAAGGTTTTTGGGTCAAGTCAGGAGCCTCGCTTCTCGTCCAACCAGTTGCGGGCCTGCATGCTCCAATAGCTCGCCTGCACGCCCAGGCGCCCGAACGGACCGCCGGCCCAGACGATGCCGAAAGGCGCGAACAGCCGCCAGTCCCGATCGTCGCCGGCGATGCCCGCCGCCACGGCGATCGCTCCCGCCGCCGTCTGGGCGAGGCCGTGGCCGCCGAAGGCGGTGCACACCCAAAGGCCGGGCTCGATTTCCCCGACCTGGGGCATCTTGTGCAGGGCGTAGCCCATGATGCCGGGCCAGGCGTAGTCGATCGCGACGTCGCCGAGCTGAGGGAACACCGAAAGAATGTCGACGCGCATCATCTCGCGCAGGCGCGGCGGCTCGTTGGTGTCGGTGGTGATGCGGCCGCCCCATAAAAAGCGGTCGCCATCGACGATGCGATAATAGTCGCCGGCCCGGCGCGTGTCGGAGATCGAGCCGCGCCAGCGGACTGCTTCGGCGAGGTTTGCTCCAAGCTTCTCTGTCACCGCGACATAGGTCGCTACCGGCAGCACGGCGGCGGCGACCTTGCGGCTGATGCGGCCGAGATCGGCATTGCCCGCCAGCACGACGTGTCGCGCGACGATCGCGCCGCTTGTCGTGCGCACATGCCAGTGCTCGCCGCTGCGCTCCAGGGCGATGGCTTCCGTGCCTTCAAACACCTGCGCGAGGTCGCCCGCGAGCGCTAGCGTCAGGTTGAGCGGATGGATCTGGAACGACTTGGGATCGTGCACGGCCTGGAAGTAGCGCTGCGTGGAAATCAGCGACCTCACGCTTTCGGTCTCCCACGGCTCGAAGCTGGCGCCAAGCTTTTCCGCTAATGCCCGCGTGCGCGGGGCGAAGCCCGAGCCTTGATCGGTGCGTGAGACGGTGAGCTTGCCTTCGCCCATGATCAGCTCAGGCCTTCCGAGGCTGGCGACGGCCTGGCGGATATGCGCCACGCCGCGCTGCGAGAGCTCGTAGAGCGCACGGGCATGCTCGATGCCGAGCCTGTCGATCAACGCACCCGAGCGCTCGGCATAGCCCGCGCCGACGAAGCCGCCGTTGCGGCCCGAGGCGCCCCAGCCGATGCGCCGGCGCTCGATCAGCGCGACGTTGCGGCCCTGCTTGGCCAGCAGCCGCGCGGTGTAGAGGCCGGCAAAGCCGCCGCCAATCACCGCTGTATCGCACTCGATCCTGCAGCTGAGCGCCGGCCGCTCCGCCGCCGGATCGCGCGTGGCCGCGTACCAGCTCGCGGGATACATCAGTAGCCGCCCATCAATATCCAATAGCCGCGCCGTCGCTGCGCGGATCGGCGCCGCCGACGCGCTCGCTGCTAGCGGGATCGATGGTGATGCCGTTGGCGTGGCCGGCCGACTCGTTCCACGGGCCCCAGCGGTCTAAAAGATGGCCGCGTCGCTCCAGCTCGGCGATCGTGTCGGGCGCAAAGCGGCTTTCGATATGCAGCGTATCGCGCGCCTCGAGGAGGCCGAAGCGGCCCGACAGGAAGCGCGGCGATTGCACCGCCTGCTGGATATCCTGGCCATGGTCGATCATCGCGACGTAGGTCTGCAGATGGATCTGCGGTTGGCCGTCGGCACCCATGCAGCCCAGCACGCTCCACAGCTTGTCGTTCCGGTAACCCAGCGAGGCGATCAGCGTGTGCAGCGGCGTCTTGCCGGGCTCGAGCCGGTTGGGGCTCTTGGGGTCGAGCGAAAAATAGGAGGCGCGGTTCTGCAACACAACGCCGGTGCGGCCGGCGACCACGGCGGCACCGAAGCTGCCGTAGAGAGAATAGACCAGCGACACCGCGTTACCCTCTCGATCGACCACGGCGATGTAAACAGTGTCGCCGGTGAGGCTGCCGTAGGAGGGGATCTTGTCCCACGGCAGCGCCCTGGCCGGATCGATCAGCCCGCGGCGTTCACTGGCGTAGTCCTTGGACAAAAGCCGCGCCATCGGCACGTCGACGAAGCGCGGGTCGCCCAGCCAGCGGTCGCGGTCGTGATAGGCGAGCTGCTTGGCCTGGATCATCAGATGGACGTAGTCGGGCCCGAGGAACGGCAGGCGCTGCATCTCGAACGGCTCGATCAGGTTCAGCATCTCGAGCACGGTGAAGCCCTGGGTCGGCGCCGGCGTCTCGTAGATCGTGACGTCGCGGTAGGTGCCCTTGATCGGCTCATCCCAGCGCGCGAGCTGTGCCTTGAGATCGTCGGCGGTGAAAAGGCCGCCATTGGCCATGGAGTAGCGCACCAGTTCCTTGGCGACCTCGCCGTCATAAAAGCCGTACCAGCCGTCGCTGGCGATCGACTCCAGCGTGCGCGCGAGGTCGGGATTTTTCAGGACGGGATCGTCCGTCAGGAAGATCGCGGCGGCCTCCGGGCTCTTGGCCAGGTCGGTGCGCGCCATCCCGCGCCAATGGGCCAGCCGCTCGGTCACTTCGAAGCCGTCGCGTGCGAGAGCGATGGCGCTGTCGAGGCAACGGCGCAGCGGCAGGCGTCCGTAGGCGGCATGCGCCATGGCCCAGCTCGCGACTGCGCCGGGCACGGTAAGCGTTGCCGGCAGAACGCCCTTATAGGGCACTTCGGCGAGGCCTCGCTTGGCGAAGGTCTTGATCGTGCCGGCCGCAACGGCGCGGCCGCCGCCGTCGAGATAGCGCACCTGCTTGGTCTTGGCGTCGTGGATCAGCCAGAAGGCATCGCCGCCGATGCCGGTCATGTGCGGATAGAGCACCGAGAGGGCGCCACTGGTGGCGACGGCGGCATCGACCGCGGTGCCGCCGTCCTTCAGGACATCGATGCCGGCCTGCGAGGCAAGCGCGTGGGGGCTCGCCACCATGCCCTGGGCGGCGCGGGTGGCGGACCGGGTGCGGAACTCCATCTTCGGCTAGCGCGCCTTGTCGATGTTGGCGCTGCGCAGCGGCACGCCGAATTCCTTGCGGCAGACCTCGGCCAGCACGGCGACGCCCTGCTTGATCGTCTCGGCGTCGGGATTGGCGAAGCACAGACGCAGGCGGTTGCGGGCATAGGGCTTGTTGACCGACCATTCCGGGCCGGGATTGAGCGCCACGCCGGCCGCGAGCGCTGCTTGCGCCAGCTTCTGGGTGTCGACGACCTCGGGCAGCTTGATCCAGAGATAGATGCCGCCCGGCGGATCGCCGAACTCGGCCGCCGTGCCGAACTGCTCTGCCAGCGCCTCGCGCAGCACCTGCAGCTTGGCGTGCAGCGCCTTGTTGAGCTTGGGCACATGGGTGGCGAAATGCTTGGTGCAGAACTCCGCCAGCACCATCTGCTCCAACGCGCCCGAGCCGGCATCGAGCTTCAGCGCGAGGATGCGCGAGAGGATCTCCCACTTGGCGACGATGTAGCCGACGCGCAACGCCGGCGCGATCGACTTGGAGAACGAGCCGATATGGATCACGCCCTCGCCCTTGGCCATGGCGTAGAGCGAAGGCGGCCGCTTGCCGCTCCAGATCAGGTCGGAATAGCACTCGTCCTCGAAGATCATGACGCCGTACTGGCGGGCGAGCGCCAGCAACTCGGCGCGGCGGGCCTCGCCCATGATGCCGCCGGTCGGGTTCTGCACCGTCGGGATGGTGTAGATGTATTTCGGCGTGATGCCCTGCTTCTTGAGCTCGGCCAGCTTGTCGCGCACGAAGTCGATTTTCAGGCCTTCGTCGTCGAGCGGGATGCCGATGACGTTGACGCCCATCCGCACCAGACGGTTGATGGCGCTGCCGTAGGTCTCCTGCTCGATCATGACCGTGTCGCCCCTGGAGACGAGCAGGGCGTTCACCAGGTCGAGCGCCTGGGTCGAGCCGGAGATCATCAGGATCTCGTCGGTGGTGCAGTCGATGCCGGCATGGCCCTTGAGCTTCTTCGCCAGAAACTCGCGCAGCGGGCGATAGCCTTGCGGGCCGCTGTTCAGGCCATAGGTGGCGAGCGAGGCGCCCTCGCGTTTCAGTACCGTCGTTGCCGCCTCGATCAGCGCGTCGATCGGCACGTGCTTGGCGTCGTTGTGGCCACCGATGAAATTGTACTTGGGAAACCCGTTGAACTTGACGGCGGGCGCCGGATTGTTGGGCGCGAGCAGTGGCGCGAAATCGAACGGAGCGGTCATGGGTTTCCTCGATGCTTATTATTTGGAGCGCGGTTGGCGTAACCTTGCATCAGGTTGGACAAGCTTGCCATGCCGCATTCGCTTCACCGCCTCGACCAGCGAACGCGCAGCGTTCCGCACCTCCTCCTGAAAGGCCTTGTCGTCGTCGAGAGCGTCATGGCTGGTGGCATAGGGCTCGTAATAGCCGACATAGCGGTCGAGTTCGGCGAGATGCCCGGCGCTGATCAGGCCGAGGTCGTGCAGCCAGTCGACGAGGATACGGCGCAGCGTTTCGCTGCCTTCGGTGTCGCCATGCACGACGACGGAGAAGGTGCGGCCGGCGAGGTGGTTGGGATAGTCCCAGCCGGCGAGCTCGATCTCCTTGGCCTTCTTTGCGTTCTTGCCGTGTGTCGTGGTCGGGTCGGCGTTGCCGCCGTTGGCGCAGACCAGCCGGTCGATCATCGCCTTCAGCCCGGTCGGCGCCTGGTACCAGTTGACCGGCGTCACGATCATCACGCCATGCGCCGCCGACCACATCGGATAGATCTCGTTCATCCAGTCGTTGACCTGGCCCAGCGCGTGGTTGGGGTAGCATGTGCACGGCCAGTGGCAGAGCGGCTGGGCGGTCGAGACGCAGGCCTTGCAGGGATGGATCTGCAGGCCGTATTGCGAGGTCAGCAGGCTGAGGTCGAGCAACTCGACTTCGAAGCCGCGCTCGCGCTCGATCAGGCGTCTGGCGATCTCGACCAGGCGGAAGGTCTTGGACATCTCGCCGGGACAGCTCTGGTCGCTGCGTGAAGAACCGTTGATCAGCAGGATGCGCGACTTCGAAGCGGCGGATTTCTGCCGGCGCTCGGCGCTGGCGATCGCCGCGCGTGCCTTCAGCCAGTCGGTGGAGAGATCGTAGTCGGGGTCGGCGAAGCGCGGGCCGGCTGGCTTGGTGCGCAGCGCCTTACGATACTCATGATAGCCGTTCCAGGCAGCGGCGATGATCTTCTCGATCTCCGGCTGAAGGCTGTCGAAGGCGGGATCGAAGAAGCGCTCGCGGGCGCGACGGGTGAATTTGGCCTTGGTGACGGCAACGCTTGGCATGCCCTTGCGTACTTTGACCTTTCGCCATGCTGGAGATCTCCTGAGGCAAGAAGCTCCAGTGCTTTTACCCCCGCCGCTGGCTCCGCGAAATCGCCTGCAGGGCCTTCAGGTGGCTGGCCGTCGCCGACAGCGCCTTGCGCTCGATGGCCCGGTAGTGGCGCACCAGCTCCTCGCCGCGCGGGGTCAGCGTCGCGCCGCCGCCCGACTTGCCGCCGGTCTGCGAGGCGACCAGCGGCTCGTTGAAGCTCGAGTTGATGTCGGCCACCAGCTCCCAGGCGCGCTTGTAGGACATTTTCATCGAGCGGCCGGCCGCCGAGATCGAGCCTTCCCGCGCGATGCGTTCGAGCAGCAGGACCTTGCCGGGACCGAGCCGGCCTTCCTTGTCGAAATCGATACGGATGCTGAGTTGCGGCATCGGGCTCTCCTAGCGTCGGTCGAACGAAACACTTTTGATCACGGCATAGACCTCGCCGCCGGGCGCCAGGCCCAGCCGCTGCACCGACTTGGCGGTGAGGCGGGCGCTCAAGGCCGCGCCGTTGCAGTCGAGTGCCACATCGACCTGCGCGCCGTTGCCGACCGGCACGGTGGCGCTGATGCGAGCCGCCAGCACGTTCAGCGCGCTGATGTCCTGGGGCGGCTGCAGGCTCAGCATGACGTCGCGGGCGCGGATATAGGCGCGCACCGGCGCGCCGATCTCGGCGGCAAGACGCGGCACCTGCAGTTCGCCGGCCGTCGATGAAAGTACGGTGAGCTGAAAGGCCTCGTCGTGGCGCGCCACCACGGCGTCCAAAACGCCGCCGGCATCGCTACCCTCGGCATGCGGCAGCATGTCCTGCACCGGGCCGACATCGCTGACGCGGCCGTCGGCCAGCATGACGACAGTGGTGGCAAGCCGCGCCACTTCGGCGACGGAATGGCTGACATAGACGATGGGCACGCCGGCATGATCGCGCAGTCGCTCGATGAAGGGCAGGATCTCGGCGCGGCGTTCCTCGTCGAGCGCGGCCAGCGGCTCGTCCATCAGCAATAGCCGCGGCCGGGCGAGCAGGGCGCGGCCGATAGCGACGCGTTGCTTCTCGCCGCCCGACAGCGAGGCCGGCCGGCGCTCGAGCAGATCGCCGATGCCCAGCAGTTCGACGATCGAGGCGAGGGCCGCCCCGGCGCCGTCCTGACCGCGTGCGAACCATCGTCCGTACAAAAGATTCTGCCGCACGCTGAAATGCGGGAAGAGGCGACCCTCCTGGAAGACGTAGCCGACGCGGCGGCGGTGCATCGGCACGAAGATGCCGCGCTTGGTGTCGACCAGCACCTGGCCGTCGACCGCGACGCGGCCCTGCGTCGGCCGGATCAGGCCGGCAACGATATTGACCAGCGTCGTCTTGCCCGAGCCGGAGCGGCCGAACAGTGCGACGAGTCCGGGCTGCGAGGTGAATTTCGCCTGCAGGCGGAAATGTTCGCGCCGGTGGTCGATGTCGACGTCGAGGCTCATGCCGCCGCCTGCCTCATACCGATGCGCCTGGCCAGCAACTCCGAGGCGATCAGCGCCGCCATCGAAATGACAATGGAAACCAGCGTCAGGCGCAATGCGCCGGCATCGCCACCGGGGATTTGTGTAAAAGTATAGATCGCCGAGGGCAGGGTCTGCGTCTCGCCGGGAATGTTCGAGACGAAGGTGATGGTGGCGCCGAACTCGCCCATCGCCTTGGCAAAGCACAGGATCATGCCGGCGATCATGCCGGGCAGGATCAGCGGCAGGGTGACGGTGAGAAACACCCAGGCCGGATTGGCGCCGAGCGTGCCGGCGGCGTCCTCGAGGCGGCTGTCGACGGCTTCCATCGAAAGCCGGATGGCGCGCACCAGCAATGGGAACCCCATGACGGCGCAGGCCAGCGCCGCGCCGGTCCAGCGGAACGAGAAGACGATGCCGAACTCGTCGGCGAGGAAGGCGCCGATCGGCCCGCGCTTGCCGAAGCCCAGCAGCAGGATGTAGCCGGTGACGACCGGCGGCAGGATCAGCGGCAGGTGGACCAGCGTGTCCAGCAGCATCTTGCCCCAGAAGCGGCCGCGCGCCAGCAGCCAGGCGGCGGCGATGCCGAACGGCAGGCTGCAGGCGGTGGCGGTGACTGCGACCAGCAGGCTCAGCCGGACGGCCGTCCATTCCTCGGGGCTGAGAAAGCCTGTCATCCCTTCACTATGCCGAACCCGTATTTCTCGAACACTGTGCGGGCCGGCGCGCTGCGCAGATACGCGGCGAAGCCCGGGGCGTCGGCGTCCTTGGCGTCGCGCGTGATCGCCATCGGGTAGACGATGGCCGGATGAGTGTCCTCGGGGAAGGTGGCGACGATGCGCACCTTGTCGTCGACCGCAGCGTCGGTGCGATAGACGATGCCGAGCGGCGCCTCGCCGCGCGACACCAGCAGGAGTGCGGCGCGCACATTCTCGGCTTGCGCGAGATGGTCCTTCACGCCGTTCCAGGCGCCGAGCTTTTCCAGCGCGGCCTTGCTGTACCTGCCGGCGGGCACCGCGTCGATATTGGCCATGGCGAGATGGCCGCCGGCCAGCGCCGCGTTGACGTCAACGCCGGGCGCAAGATTGACCGTTAACTTGGAATCCTTCGGCGCGATCAGCACGATGCGGTTGTTCAAGAGGTCGGTGCGGCTTTCGGCGCGGATCAGCTTGCGGGTGGCGAGATAGTCCATCCACTCTGTGTCGGCCGAGATGAAGAGATCGGCGGGCGCTGCCTGCTCGATCTGGCGGGCCAGCGCCGAGCTCGCGGCATAGGAGATGCGCGGGAGGGGCTTGCCGCTGTCCTTGGTCCAGGCGGCGGCGATGTCGTCGAGTGCGTTCTTCAGGCTGGCGGCGGCAAAGATCAGCGGTCCGCTGGCTTGAGCGTGAGCCGCAAACGGCAGCGCCAGCGCGCCGCCCAGCACGATACGTCGTGTCGGCATGTCCATACCTCCCTATATGGGCCTATATGGGCGATATAGTCGTCCGGGGATAGCGCTTCGTCCAGAGGAGAAAGAGCCGGCGCGCCGCAACGGCCACGATTACGGCGATCGCCGCCAGCAGCACCTTGTGGGCCGGCCGCGGCGCCAGGTCGAGATCGAGGTAGGTGCCGATGATGCGCATCGGCGGGACATTCTTGACCAGACTGTACCAGCCCAGCTCGAAAGCGAAGGTCGCGGCGACGGCGGCCAGCCCGAGCAGCGCCAGGCCGAGCCAGGTTGTGCGCAGCTTGGCAGGGAACAGCCGCCACAGCATCAGCCAGGTGAACAGGCCGGAGGCCATGGCGGCCTCGCCGATATTGGTCTTGGACTGGATGAAGAAGTGGAGGAGGGCCAGCACCGCCGCCGGATAGGCGAGCTTGTGCAGGCGCTGCCAGTTGCGCCGCAGCCGCTTCTGCCAGCCGTCGGTCGAGGTGATGGCGAGCGCGCTGAGCGCGAGCAGCGCCACGAAGCCGATGGTGAGGTAGAAGCGCTGGGCGATCTCGACCGCGACCACGATCAGGTTGAAGTTCTGGTCGAGCACATAGATGGCGAAATGCGCGAGTGCATAGAGTGCTGCGGCGACGCCGATGCGGCGGCGGACCTGCAGCACCAGCATCCATTCGAAGACGCTGCGCGCCGGGGTCAGCGCCAGCGACAGCAGCAGGAAGACCACCGCCCAGTCGCCG
>CAMDQJ010000113.1 GCA_945905835.1 Asaia bogorensis | reverse complement strand
GGCGCGCACGGCTGGCACGCGGCTCGAGCCGCCGGTGAGGAAGATCGTGTCGATGGCGGCAGGCCCCACGCCCGCCGCCGCGATGCAATCGCGCGCCGCCTTGTGCAGCCGGTCCATCGCGGCCTCGACGGCGCGGTCGAACCCGACGCCCGTCGTCGTGGCCGCGAGGCCCGTCTCGAGAAAGGCCAGAGACACCTCGGCACGCTCCGCGGCGCTCAGCGCGATCTTGGCGTCCTCGACGGCGAACGCCAGGCGATGGCCGAGCCGCTGGCTCGCTAGCGATCTGTCCGAGATTCAGCTTCGCAGCCATCAATCCACTCGCTACGAAAATGGTGTCATCCCGAGTCGCTAGGCAAACGCCTTGCGGATGCGCGCCCAGTCGGCGAGGGCGGCTTCCTGGCCGGGCACGAGCTGGATGGTGAACTGGGTGTAGCCCGCCCCGCGCAGCGCCTCGATGCGCTGCTTGATCTCGGCCTCGCTCGCCGTGAACGAGGTGGCGCGTATGAGGTCGGCGGTGACGAATTTCTTTTCCGCCGGCTTCACGAACATCAGATGGCCGCGGTGGTTTTCCAGATAGGGTGCATCCTTGGGCTCGTAGGTCCGCGCCAGCGCGACATAGCCCGCCAGCTCCGGCCGCTCCGAGAGCAGGGCCTGGGTCGTCTTGAGATTGAGGATCGCCTCGTCGGCGGCGCGGTGCAGCATCACGGCGGCGCGCGGCCCGGCCTGCGCCATGGCGCGATCCGAGTCGGCGGGCTCGCCGTCGGCCAGCACGCAGCCCAGCGCGAAGGCCGTCGCCTGCAGGTCGGCCATGGCGTGACCGGCCTTGCCCCATTCCTCGCGCATCGCCGTCACTTCCCTGATGCCGTTCTCGACATTGCCGACAAAGTCGATCCAGCCGGCGCGCAACCGCGCCGTCATCGCGCGCGTGCGTGGCCCGAAGGCCGAGAGGTGCAGCGCGATGGGATCGCGCGTGTTGAAGAGATCGAGCTCGGGATTGAGGAAGCGGATCTTGCGGGCCTGGCCCTCCATCTCGAAGTCGACGGTCTTGCCGGCGAGCAGGCCGTAGACCTGATGGATATAGGTCTCCATGTCCTTGATCTTGATGGCGCCGAAGCCCATGGCGCGGCGCGCCGTGAATCCGGTGCCGACGCCGAAATCGATGCGGCCCGGTGCCAGCGAATTGAGCGTCGCCAGCGCATTGGCCGCGACCGGCGCGATGCGGTTGGACGGCACCAGCACGCCGGTGCCGAGGCGAATGCGTTTCGTGTTGACGGCGGCGGCGCCCATGGCGACGAAGCAGTCGGCGCTCAGCATCTGGGTGTCGTAGAACCAGGCATGCGTGAAGCCCAGCTCTTCGGCGCGTACCGCCTGCTTCCACGAGTCGGCCGCCGTGGGCAGCGCGATGCCGAAATCCATGGTCGTTCTCCCTTTTTCTTTATGCGGCTTTGGCGAGCGTGCCTGTACTCACAACCGATGAAAAGCGAACCTTGAGCACGCCGCGCAAAATGTTGATATCGTTTTGCCCGACAGCGGCGGGGGCAAGGAGACCACCGATATGACCGAGATTCCCGATGTCTACATGGATTTGTTGCTGGAGAAACGGGCATTCGCCCACCTGGGGACCGTGATGCCCGATGGCTCGCCGCAGAATACGCCGGTGTGGTTCGACTATACCGACGGCAAGGTCCGCGTGAACTCGGCACTCGGGCGGACCAAAGTGCGAAACATGAAGCAGGGCGCGAAAGTGGCGCTGTCGATCCTCGATCCGGACAATCCCGACCGCTACGTCCAGCTGCGCGGCACCGTGACACGCGTCGGGCAGGACGATGTCGCCACGGCGCATATCGACCAGCTGGCACATAAATATCTCGGGCTCGACAAGAATCCCTATGCCAAGGCGGGCGATGTGCGGGTGATGTTCGAAATCTCCGTGTACTCCGTCCAGGGCATGAGCTGATGTCCGAGATCAGATACGTCGTTGATGTGCCGGGCTATCCGCCGTCGCATTCGCCTTATTCGCATGCCGTCGTGGCCAACGGCTTCGTGTTCGTGTCCGGCCAGGCCGCGGTGCGGCCGGGCGGCGGCGCGCTGGAGATCGTGGGCACGACGATGCAGGAGCAAACCCGGCAGGCCCTGCGCAACGTCGAGACGGTGCTGAAGACCGCCGGCAGCTCGCTCGACAAGGTGGTGAAGGTGACCGTGCTGCTGGCGCGGCCGGGCCTGTTCAAGGAAATGAACAAGGCCTACGCCGAGTTCTTCCTGAAGAACAAGCCGGCCCGATCCGCAGCACAGCTTGGGGCAACAATTCCGGGCCTGCTGATCTCGATCGAGGCCGTCGCCGTGCTATAGGGCGCGGCGCACATCTCCACGGGCCGCTAGAAGCCTTTTGGGGGCTGGCACACCAAGCCTGGAACACCGAACACCGCATGATCCCAACCGGTCATGTTTCCATTCGCCGCCAGGTGATTGAATGAAACGATTCCCGTCGTGCGATCGATACGTCGTCCACTGAGGCCGGATCGAGGCCAGAAGGTGATGTACTGCGGAGTTATCTCCAGCTTCTCTTGTCCGAAATCTCGCCCGCGCTCCGCCCAGACACCGATTCCAGTCGAGAAATCCACGAAACCGCTCAGTCGCTCCCCCGTGAAGGCACCACTGCGGTACTCGCACGCAAGCCTCAGAGTCTCGCCGCGCGCTTCGCTGGCAATCATGAGAACCATCGCCGACAGCGGGACGACCCTCCTCCAGTTACTCGATTTCATTGTCCCGCCCTTTCGTTCCTTTCGTTTTGGCCGCTTCCAGTTTTCGTCCGGGGCTGACACGTCGTATTTGCCGATCAGCCGAGAAACTTCAGTGCTTCGGGCAGGATCGCCGGCGCGTTCCGGAAGGCCGGCACGTGTGTGCCGGGCACCGTGATGAACCTGCAATCGGCAATGGCTGCCGCGCCCTTCCGTGCCTGCGCGTACAGTCCGTCCTGCTCGCCCGCATACATCAGGCAGGGCGTGTCGATTGCGGGGAGCAGGGCTTCCTGGGACTCGCGATCCGGCTGGGCGGCCGCGAGCGCGCGGCAGTCGGCCGCCAGCAGCTTCCTGCGGTACTCGGCGGGAAGGGAGTCGAAGTCGATGCCAAACCGCCCTCCGAGCTCGCGCTGGAACTGTTCGGCATTGCTGCCGTCCGACTGAAACGGCGGCACCCTGCGTTCGTAGGGATGCACCCCGCCAAGGATGACCTTGTTGAGTCGCTGCAGGGCTTGCGTCAGCAATCCGAGTCCTATCCATCCCCCATCGAATAGCCCCAGTAGTGCGCGCGCTGGATTCCTGCGTCCGCCAGTACGGCCACGACGTCGCCGACCAGATTCTTCAGTGCATAAGCCTCGCCATCGTGCGGCTTGTCGCTTCGGCCATGGCCGCGCATGTCGACGAGAACGACCCGATAGCGCTCACTGAACGGGGCGACATAACCGAATTCCCGCCACTCGCCACTGTCCTGCGAATAGCCGTACTGCAGGACCAGCGGCTCGCCCTTGCCGACGATCTCGTAATGGACGCGTACGCCCTCGTTGGTAGCGTAGCTCACGTGCCACTCAGGTATCCGCCAGCGCCGCCAGCATGCGGTCGCGGGCGGCGAAGTCGCCGTCGGCGTGGACAGGTTGCAGGCAGACATGGGTGGCGCCTGCGGTGAAATGGGCGCGTAGGCCCTTCTTGATGGTCTCGGCGTCGCCCCACAGGCACATGGCGTCGATGAAGCGGTCGCTGCCGCCGTCGGCCAGCTCGGCCTCGCTGAAGCCCTCGCGCAGCCAGTTGTTGCGGTAATTTGGCAGCACCATGTAGCGGCTGAGCTCCTTGCGGCCGAGTGCGCGGGCTTTCACCGGGTCGGTCTCGATGGTGACCTTCTGCTCGACGGCCAGGATCTTGTTCGGCCCGAGGATCGCGGCGGCCTGCGCGGTGTGCTTGGGCGTCACATTATAGGGCACGGCGCCCATCGACTTCGCGGCACTGAGCGCCAGCATCTTCGGACCGAGTGCGGCCACCACAACCGGCGCCGCCTCGCCCGCGGGCAATCCCTTGTGCACGCCGTCGAGATAGGCGCGCATCGCGGGGATCGGCTTCTCGTAAATGTGGCCGCGCAGGCCCTCAACCATGGGAATGTGGCTGACGCCCAGGCCCAGGATGAAGCGGTCGCCATGGAATTTGTTCAGCGAGACCATGGCGCGCTGCGCGGTGAACGGGTCGCGGGCGTAGATATTGGCAATCGAGCTGCCGATCACCAGCTTCGTGCTCCTGGCCAGCAGGTGGCCTGCCAGCGACATCGATTCGTAGCCGCGCGATTCGGGATACCAGAAGGCCGAATAGCCCGCCTTCTCCACGGTCTTCATCAGCTCGCCCAGTTGCGAACCGTCGAGCTTGTCGGTCGAGTACCAAACGCCCAGGCGTCCGAGTTTCATGGCTTGGCTCCGTTGGATTGAATGTCCCTGGCCAGTCCGCGCAGGATGTCGCGGTCGGCGTCGTTTTTGACCTGTATCGAGAACTCGCAGTGGGTGACGACCTTGCCGAAGCGGTCGCAAAGATTCTTCGCGATGGTGTCGTAGGTGCCGATGGTAACGAAGGTCTCCAGCACGTCGTCGTTGATGTGCTGCGGCAGCTCTTCCCAGCGCTGCTCCCTGGACAAAAGCTTCAGCCGGTCGGCGAGGTCGCCGAGGCCAAGATGCTCGAAGGCGGCGCGATACTGCGGCGTCGAGGCGTAGAAGGCGATGCGGGCGCGGGTGTCGCGCACCTTGGGGACGAGCTCGGCCTCCGATGCGGCGGTGGCGACCAGCGGCTTCATGCCGACCTGGAAGTCCTTCAGCGAGCGGCCGGTCTTGGCCGCGCCGGCGCGGACGGCAGGCATCATCACCTGCTCTATATAAGAAGGTGTGCAGACCGGGTGCGGGCGCAGGCCATCGGCCACTTCGCCGGCGACCTGGCACATCAGCGGATTGACCGCGGCAATCTGGATCGGGATCGCCGGATGCTCGATCGGGCCGGGATTGAACAGCGGCACCATGAGATTGATGTTGTAGTGCGGGCCCTTGACGTCGAGCGGCGTGCCGTTCTGCCAGTGGTCCCAGACCGCGCGCACGGCGTGGACGTATTCGCGCATCCACGGCCCGGCCGGCGTCCACGGCATGCCGTAGCGCCGTTCGATATGGGCCTTGACCTGCGTGCCGAGCCCGAGCGTAAAGCGGCCGCGCGAAAACTTCTGCAGGGTCCAGGCGCTCATCGCCGTCACCGCCGGACTGCGCGGAAAAGCGATGGCGACCGAGGTGCCGAGCTTCAAGGTGCGCGTCTCGGCGGCGGCGAGCGCGAGGAGAATGAAGGGATCGTCCTTTGTCTCCTCGACGACCAGCCCGTCATAGCCGATCTCCTCCAGCAGGCGCGCGTCGCGGCCAATGGTGTGGAGGTCCAGCGGCGCCTCGGGCGCACGCAGGCCAGGGTCGACCTTGCCGAGCGGCAGAAGGGTTTCGAGCAGCATGGCGTCAGCCTAGCATCGCGGGTCGGCCCAGGGCGCTAATTCTGTGACTTGAGCTTGGCGGTTTCGATCAGGTAGTCGTGCGAGGCCTGCGCCAGTTTCTGCAGCCGGCCGACATCGACATCGACGAGGCGGCCGTTGCGCTTGCGGATCTTGCCGTCGACCAGCACGCCGCTGACATGGCTCGGCTGGGCGACCAGCACCACGGCGGCCACGATGTTCGAGCCTTCGACCAGCACGTCGCCGCCGGCGATATCGCCCAGCGTCCTGTCGATCGTCACGACATGGCCGCCCTTGATCAGGATGCGGTTGCGCGGCGCTGCCTGCGCGATGTTGGAACCGGGATCGGCGGCGAAGGCGAGCTTGGGGATCGCCGTCGCCAGCAAGGGCGCCGCGGCAATGCCGCCGAGCAGCGAGCGTCGGCCAAGATGCCCGCAAGAGAGCCCTTGAATGCAGGAGCAGGTCATCTTTTCCTCCCATGGTGTCGCGAACGACAATCTTTTTTTCAATTACACAGGCCGCGGCAAGGACCGGCAAGCAGGCGGTGTCCTGCCGTTCCGCAGGCCGCGCCGGGATTTCCCGCCCCAGCCCGAGGTGCTAGCGTCGCGTCATGCGGCGGCGGCATTTCCTCAACATTCTGGGCGTCGCGGCGATGCCGGGCGCCGCACTTGCCCAGGCGCCGGCCAAGACCTTCCGCGTCGGCATCCTGATCAGCGCCGCCAGCGATGCTCGCATCTATGCGATCAACGCCTTCCGCCTGGGCATGCGCGATCTCGGCTATGTCGAGGGCAGGAACGTCACCTACGAGATACGGACCGAGACCGAGAGCACCGACGAGTCGCTGGCCAGGATGGCGGTCGAGCTGTCCGGGCTGCCGCTCGATGCGGTGCTGGTGGCCAACACGCCGCCGACGCTGGCGATGCGCCAGGCCGTCTCCCTCACGACTGCCAGGACGATGCCCATCGTCATGATCGAGGTCGGCGACCCCGAAGCCTCGGGGCTGGTCTCGAACCTGGTGCAGCCAGGCGGCAACATCACCGGCATGACCAACCTCGACAGCGAGCTGGCGGCCAAGCGCCTGCAGCTCCTCAAGGAGGCGGCGCCGGCGCTGAAACGCATCGCCGTGCTGGGCAATCCGGAGAACCCGGTGTTCGCGCCGCAGCTGCGCAACGTCGAGGCGGCGGCGCCCACGCTCGATGTCGAGTTGCTGCGCGAGGACGTGTCCGGCACCTCCGAGCTCGAGCGCGCCTTCGACAGGATCGTCGAGCGCAAGGCCGACGGCGTGCTGTGGCTGATCGGCTTTCGCAGCCAGGCCGGGCTGAAGCGATTGGCCGAGTTGGTGGCGCGCCACCGCCTGCCCTGCTGCACCGACCAGGCGAGCGAAGTCCGCGACGGTCTGCTGATGTCCTACGGGCCGAACACGGCCTCCGCCTACCGCCAGGCCGCGCGCACCGTCGACAAGATCCTGCAGGGCGCCAGCCCCGCCGGCCTGCCGATCGAGCAGCCGCAGAAATTCGACCTGACGGTCAACCTCGGGACGGCCAAGGCGCTGGGCATCGTCTTTCCCGCCTCCATTCTAGCGCGCACGACCGAAACGGTGCGCTGAGGCGGGCCTGCCGCAAGCGCCAAGGTGGACAGAACGCGGAAATCGGCGGTAACGCTAGAGGGTGCCTATCCCCATCCGAGAGACCGAAGGATAAAACCATGATCAAGTTCTACTACAACCTCGCGCCCAACCCGACCAAGGTCGCCCTCTGCCTCGAAGAGATGGCGCTGCCCTACGAGCTGGTGCCGGTCGACACGCGCAAGGGCGAGCAGCATGCAGCCGCCTTCCTCGCCGTCAATCCCAACGCCAAGGTGCCCGCCATCGTCGACGGCGACGCCACGGTGTTCGATTCCAACGCCATCCTGCTCTATCTCGGCGAGAAGACCGGGCAGTTCATGCCGGCCAAGTCGGCGGCGGCGCGCGGCGAGATGCTGTCGTGGCTGATGTTCGTGGCGTCGGGCATCGGCCCCTACTCCGGCCAGGCCGTGCATTTCCGCAACTTCGCTCCGGAACCCAAGGACTACGCCGTCAACCGCTACACCTTCGAGGCGCGCCGGCATTGGGACATTTTGAATACACGCCTGGCCAAGAAGCGATTCATGCTGGGCGACGCCTACTCGATCGTCGACATGGCGGTGTGGGGCTGGTCGCGGCTGGTGCCGTTCGTGCTGGGCCCCGACGCGCTTGGAACAATGCCCAACCTCAAGCGCCATCTCGACGAGATCAGCGCCCGCCCCGCCGCGGTGCGCGCGCTGGCGCTGAAGGAAAAGCACAGCTTCAAGGCCGAGATGGACGATGCGGCGAAGCTCGCCATGTTCCCGCATCTCGCCAAAAAGGTGGCCTGACGACAGCCGCGTTCGCGCGGCGACACTGGGAGGAAACAATGAAAAACCAAATCGGGCGTTTTGCGTTGTCGTGCGTGGTTGCGTTGATGGCGTGTACGAGCCCCGGTTGGGCCCAGAAATCCGGCGGTATCCTCAAGATCGAGCACATGGACACGCCGCCCAGTGCCTCGATCCATGAGGAGGCGACCGTGTCGACGGTCGTGCCGTTCATGTCGGTGTTCAACAACCTGGTGATGTTCGACCAGAACGTCGGCAAGAACAGCTTCGAATCGATCGTGCCGGATCTCGCGCTCAGCTGGGCGACCAGCGCCGAAGGCAGGAAGCTCACCTTCAAGCTGCGCCCGGGCGTGAAGTGGCACGACGGCAAGCCGTTCACGGCCAAGGACGTGCAGTGCACCTTCGAGCTGCTGACCGTGCCCGAGAAACTGCGGCGCAACCCGCGCTCGGCGTGGTGGAACAATGTCGAGAAGGTGACCGCCGACAGCGACTTCGAGGCGACCTTTCACCTCAAGCGGCCGCAGCCCTCGCTGGTGGCGCTGCTGGCCTCGGGCTACTCGCCGATCTATCCCTGCCACATCCCGGTCGACGACATGCGGCGCAAGCCGATCGGCACCGGGCCCTTCAAGTTCGTCGAGTTCAAGATGAAGGAGAGCATCAAGCTCACCAAGAACACCGAGTACTGGAAGCCGGGCCGGCCCTATCTCGACGGCATCGAGTTCGCCATCATCCCCGACCGCTCGACGCGCATGCTGGCCTTCGTCGCCGGCAAGTTCGACATGACCTTCCCGACCGACGTCTCGGTGCCGCTGCTCAAGAACATCAAGAAGGACGCACCGCAGGCGCAATGCACCATGCGGTCGACCGGCGTCAGCACCAACCTGATCGTCAACCGCGAGTCGCCACCGTTCGACGACGCGCGCATCCGCCGCGCCATGGCGCTGACGCTCGACCGCCAGGCCTTCATCGACATCCTCGACGAAGGCGAGGGCAACCAGAGCGGCGCCATGCTGCCTGGGCCCGACGGCGTCTGGGGCATGCCGCAGGAGATGCTGAAGGGCCTGCCCGGCTATGGCGACGTCAAGAAGAGCCGCGAGGAAGGCCGCGCGCTGATGAAGCAGGCGGGCTACAGCGAGACCAACCGTCTCAAGGTCAAGGTCAGCACGCGCAACATCGCCACCTTCCGCGACCCGGCGGTGATCCTGATCGATCACCTCAAGCACATCTGGATCGAGGGCGAGCTCGAGATCATCGACACCGCGATCTATTACAACCGGGTGTTCGCCAAGCAATATGCCGTGGCGCTCAACCTCAGCGGCTCGGGCGTCGACGATCCCGACGTCACCCTGTTCGAGGGCTATGCCTGCGGCTCGCTGCGCAACTACAACGGCTACTGCAATCCGGCGATGACCAAGCTCTTCGAGGAGCAGTCGCGCGAGCCAGACCAGAAGAAGCGCCTCAAGATGGTGTGGGACGCCGACGCCAAGCTGCAGGAGGACGACGCCCGCCCGATCATCGCCAACGGCCGCGCCGCCGCCTGCTGGCAGCCGCACGTCAAGAACGTCACCATCCACACCAACAGCATCTACAACGGCTGGCGCTTCGAGGATGTGTGGATCGACAAGTAGCCGCGGCTAGAGTCGCGGCACCACTTCGTCGGCCAGGAGGCGGAACGTCTCCTGGCTGAGCGGCGCGCACATCAGGTAGTTGAGGCCGATCTCCTCGCGCAGGCGGGCGATCTGCTCGAGCACCGATGACGGCGTGCCATGGACGATCACGTCGTCGACGTAATACTGCACCGGCTCCTTGCCGCCGTAGCTCCGCGCGGCCTGCAGCGTCTTGCGGTGCTGCGGCCCGGCATAGGAATCGACCAGCCATTGCGCGCCGCGCCGCGCCACCGCTTGCGCCTCCGATGTGGTCGGCGCGAGTGCAATCAGCCGCGCCATCGGGATGTCGCGGCCGGCCTCGCTGAAGCCCGCCGCCGCCAGACTCGCCGCATAGCGCCGCCGCTTGGCGCCGATATCGGCATGGGTGGCGTGCGGATCCATCAGGATGGAAAAGCCGCGGCCGGCGGCCCAGTCGATCGCAGGCTCCGAGGTCGCCGCCATCCAGACCGGCGGATGCGGCTGCTGCAGCGGCTTGGGCAGGACCTCGACATCGTCGAAGCGGAAATGCGCGCCGGCGAAGGAGAGCCGCTCCTGCGTCCAGGCGCCGAGCACGATCTCGACCGATTCGCGGAAGCGCTCGGCGCTCTCGGCCGGCGGCACGCCGAAGGCCTCGAACTCCGACGGCGCAAAGCCGCGGCCGGCGCCCCAGTTGACGCGCCCGCCCGACAAAACATCGAGCAGCGCCACCTCCTCGGCCAGGCGCAGCGGATGATAGAGGGCGGCCAGCGACACCGCCGTGCCGATGCGCAGGCGTTTGGTGCGCGCGGCAGCCAGCGTGCCCAGCATATGCACCGAGGGGCAGACGCTGAAGGTCGTGAAGTGATGCTCGGCCAGCCACACCGCGTCGAAGCCGCCGCGGTCCATGATCTCGATGCGCTCCAGCGCGCGGGCATAGACCGCCTCGAGCGGCCCGCGCCGGCCGGGCCAGCTGAAGAATTGTAGGACGCCCACTTTCATCCGCCGCTCCCGTCAATTTTGCCTCGCGATGGCGCAACCAGTTTGACTCCTCCACCGCGAATCGCAACGATCCTGAGGCGACATAGGGGAGGAAAGCCGGCATGGCGGCAGTGAACTGGACCGACTCGACGATCGAGGCGGCGGGCGTGAAGCTGCATCTGTCGCGCGCCGGCAAGGGCCGGCCGGTCGTGGTCCTGCACCACGAGACCGGGACCCTCGACCGCCTGCCCTTCTACGACGCCCTGGCCGCGCAGTACGACGTGCTGGTGCCGCATCATCCCGGCTATTCGAAGTCGCAGCGCCCGGACTGGATGCGCAGCGTGCGCGACATCGCCGTCATCTATCGCGGCCTTCTAAGCGACCTCAAGGTGAGCAAACCGGCCCTCGTCGGTCTGGGCTTCGGCGGCTGGATCGCGGCCGAGATGGCCAGCATGGCGCCAGCCGATCTCTCGCACCTGGTGCTGGTCGGGGCCATGGGCATCAAGCCGCCCCATGGAGACAAGGGGGGCGACATCCTCGACCTCGCCATCACCGGCTATGTCGACTACGCCCGCGCCGGCTTCCACGACCAGAAGGCCTTCGACCGCGTCTATGGCGCCGAGCCGCCGGTCGACCAGCTCGAGATGTGGGACATCTGCCGCGAGATGAGCTTCCGCATCGCCTGGAAGCCCTACATGTACAGCCAGACCCTGCCGCACCTTCTGGGCGCCGTGAAGACGCCGGCGCTGGTGGTGTGGGGCGACGACGACAAGGTCGTGCCGCAAAGTGCCGCCAAGCTCTATGTCAAGGCGCTGCCCAACGCCAAACTGGAAATCGTCAAGGCCGCCGGCCATTGCGTCGACATGGAACAGCCGGAAGCCCTCGCCAAGCTCGTCACTAACTTCATCGGTCGGGAGTAACGCCATGCACCTGATGTATTTCACCGAGCAGCCGATGTCGGAATACTCCGAGCAGGCCGGCCGCGACTTCGGCGCCACCGCGCTGATGTTCCCCAACTCGAACTTCGATCCCGTGGCGGGTTCGCGGCTCTACAACAACTACATCGAGCAATACATGCTGGCCGAGGAGGTCGGCGTCGACGGCATCATGCTGAACGAGCACCACAATGCGCCGTTCTGCATGCAGGCCAAGGCCAATATCTTCGCCGCTATCCTGGCCGGCATGACCAAGAAGGCCAAGATCGTCATGCTCGGCAATCCCCTGCCGCTCGCCGAAAACCCGGTGCGGCTGGCGGAAGAGCTCGCGATGATCGACATGATCTCCAAGGGCCGCCTCGTCTCCGGCTTCGTGCGCGGCGGCGGCCAGGAGCAGCTCGCGACCGGCGTCAATCCCGCCTTCAACCGCGAGCGCTTCGAGGAGGCGCACGATCTCGTCACACAAGCCTGGACGCGGCCCGGCCCGTTCCGCTTCGAGGGCACGCATTACCAGAACCGCGTGGTCAATCCCTGGGCCGTACCATTGCAAAAGCCCTATCCGCGCGTCTGGATCCCCGGCGTCATCAGCAAGGAGACGATCATCTGGGCGGCGCAGCAGCGCTATCCCTATATCGCGCTCAACACCTCGATCGAGCAGACCAAGAAGATCTGGGAGCTCTACGACCAGGTGGCGCTGCAGGCGGGCTACATCGGCGGGCCGGAGAATCGCGGCTACCTGATCCAGGTCCATATCTCCGACAACGAGGACAAGGCGATCGAGAACGCCCGGCAGTTCCGCTGGATGCAGGGCGAGTTCACCGGCCTTGCCCATCCGGTGTGGAGCACGCCCTCGGGCTACGGCTCGCCGACCGCGCGCCGCGCCTTCGTCGAATTCGCCGCCGGCCGCTCGAAGAACCCGCGCGGCGAGACCAGCTTCGAGCAGCAGATGGCCGACCTGCGCATCATCGCCGGCACGCCCAAGACCGTGGTGGCCAAGCTCAAGCGCATCCTCGAGGAGACGCGGCCCGGCATTCTCGCGCTGTGGGGCAACGATGGTCGCGTCAGCCAGGCCGATTCGCTCACCTGCATCAAGCTGATGGGCACCGAGGTGTTTCCTGCGATCCGCGACATCGCCAAGAGCCTCGACCTCAAGAGCCCGTTCGAAGCCAACGCGCCGGTCCATCTCAAGTATTCGACCGACCTCAAGGCCGGCGCCAAGGCGGCAGCGGAGTAGCGGCGACGTCAGGGGTCGGGTTGTAGATATGTACGGACTTGCGAGACATCCTTTTGAGAGCCAATCGGGCAGGAAGGATGACTTCGATGACCAATTTCGACCGCGATATTCAGCGCAAGTTGCGGGCTCTGAGGCACGCCGAGCAGATTGGCGACGTTTCCAAGGCCTGT
>CAMDQJ010000112.1 GCA_945905835.1 Asaia bogorensis | reverse complement strand
TATCTGTGGCGCGCCGTCGATGCCGAAGGCGAAGTCCTCGATGTGCTGGTTCAGGCTAAACGCAACAAGCATGCGGCGCTGAAACTCATGCGAAAGCTGCTGAAGAAATACGGCTTCGTTCCAGACCTGTTGATCACCGACGACCTGCGGTCCTATGGCGCTGCTGCCCGCGAACTCGGGATCGAGAAGCACCACGGGCGCGGCCGATGGCACAACAACCGGGCCGAAAACTCGCATCAACCAACCCGACGACGGGAACGCAAGATGCAGGGCTTCAAGAGCCGGGGATCAGCCCAGAGATTTCTCTCAACCCACGCCGCCGTCTACAACACCTTCAACGTTCAACGCCATCTGACATCCGCCCAAACGCACCGAGGCTTTCGCGCCGCGGCGATGAGCACCTGGCAAGCGGCGGTCGCGGTGGCCTGAGAATAGGCAAGACACAGGTTCTTCGTGTCCCCCTCTCGTCAACGTGACAATGCCGCTCCAGCCATTTATTTCTTCGGAGACGCTGGATGGGCCCCTAAAGCCCATCGACTACCTCGACGGTGATCGCTTGATTCGAGCATACGATGCTTCAGTGTTGGTCGCCGTATGCAACGTTTGGCTGAAGGCCCGAGAGAAAGGGGCCCTGCAAAAACAGCAGTTAGCAAAGGCTCAGACGGCCGAAATTCTCACTCGCGCTTTGGCTGAAACCGGCATCGTTGCGCTAATCGATGAAGCCACGGGTTATCAAAAAGTTAGGCCGCAGAACGCCTTGCAAGCGTATCTGGAAAAGGTGATTCGTAAGGAACTCGCCGCGTGGGCAAAGAAATTTCCTGATGAGTTCTATGAAAACATATACAGAATCAAGGGCTGGAAATGGCCCGGGATGGGGAAAAACCGTTACAGCGTTGTCGCACACTATACTAATGATCTCGTTTACAGCCGTCTTGGTCCCGGTGTGCTCACGGAGCTTGGGAATAAGAGCCCAAAGAACGAAATGGGCTACCGGCCTAGCAAGCTCCACCAGTGGCTGAGCGACGATGTTGGCAACCCGATGCTAGCGCAGCATCTGCATTCGGTGATGATGTTTCAGCGACTCGCTATTGCAAATAACTTTGGATGGCAGCGCTTCCTCCACATGGTTGATCAGGTGTTACCCCGTCGCGGCGACACACTTCCTCTGCCGCTCGGCAATCCAAATGAAGCCATATTAGGATATTGATCGCAAATCCGACCCTGCCCGTCGAGGCAACACCCTCGCCGCATTCTGAAAAAAACGAAGTATTCTCGTTCACAATTCAATGAGTGCTTTCGCGCCAAACAAAATGGTCCAATCTCAAAAGATCGATCCCTTGGCCGATCCCACCCGCAAGCAGGCGGTGATGTATGCACGTGTCTCCTCCAAGGAGCAGGAGAAGGAGGGCTTCTCTATCCCAGCGCAGCTAAAGCTCCTGAAGGAATACGCGGCGGCGCAGAGATTCGCGGTGACGCAGGAATATGTTGACGTGGAGACCGCCAAGCAGACCGGCCGCGCCGCCTTCGGCGAGATGGTCGCCTATCTCAAGGCCCATCCGGCGGTGCGCGTGATGCTGGTCGAAAAGACCGACCGGCTCTACCGCAACCTCAAAGACTGGGTGACGGTGGACGAACTCGAAGTCGAAGTTCACTTTCCCAAGGAAGGCGTGGTGCTGTCGCGCGAATCGCGCTCCTCGGAAAAGTTCATGCACGGCATCAAAGTGCTGATGGCCAAGAACTATATCGACAACCTGTCGGAGGAAGCCCGCAAGGGAATGCAGGAGAAGGCCGAGCAGGGCATCTGGCCGACCAAGACGCCGCTCGGCTATCGCAATATCACCGGCCCGGAAGGCAAGAAGATTATCGCCACCGATCCCGCTGTCGCGCCGATCGTTGCGAAATTGTTCGAGTGGTACGCCACCGGCCAATACTCGATGCAGGAGGTTTCGCGCATGGCGCGTGACGCCGGCCTCGTCTATCGCAAGAGCGGGGCGAAGGTGCCGGTCAGCACCATTCACACGATCCTCCACACGCGCCTCTACACCGGCCGGTACGAATGGAACGGCAAGATGATCCAGGGCCGACACGAGCCGCTGGTGTCGGTCGATCTGTGGGAGCGAGTGCAGGGTGTGATTGATGGCCGCTTCGCCAAGAAGCACCGCCGCTTCAAGCACGATTTTGCCTTCTCGGGACTGATCGCCTGCGGCACCTGCGGCTGCTCGATCGTCGGCGAGATCAAGAAGCAGCGCTACGTCTACTACCACTGCACCGGCTACGCGGACAAAAGCGAAGGCCGGAAGCCGGTCTGCACCCGCAAATATGTGCGCGAGGAGGTACTGGAGGAGCGGTTCACGGAACTGCCCGGCCGGCTGCGCTTCGACGACGAGGTGCTGGGCTGGGTGCGCGATGCGCTTCAGGCCAGCCATGCCGACGAGCGGCGCGAGCACGAGGCCGCGATCGAACGGTTGCGCGCCGAGCACAAGCGTCTCGGCGAGCGCATCAATGCGATGTACATCGACAAGCTCGACGGCAAGATTGGCGGAGACTTCTACGACCGCTTTGCCGGCGAATGGCGCGAGGAGCAGAACCGCTGCCTGCACGAGATCGCGCGGCACGGGTCCGCCGAGCAGTCCTATATGGATGAAGGTGTGCAGCTTCTCGAACTGGCGCAGAACGCGCAGCGGCTGTTCGAGCACCAGGAACCGCACCAGAAACGCCGCCTGCTCAACTTCGTACTATCGAACTGCTCCTGGGCGGACGGCGAAATGACCACCACCTTCCGCCAACCGTTTGATCTATTGGCGGAAACCACCGCCATCGCCGCCCGCCAAGAGGCGGCAACAACGCCCGATCCGGGCAAAAGTGAGATTTGGCTGGGGGACTAGGATTCGAACCTAGACTGCACGGGTCAGAGCCGAGAGTTCTACCGTTAAACTATCCCCCAACAGGCCCAGGAAGCCGGCCCAGGCGCGGGTTGGGCGCTGGATTTAGCGATGGTCGGCCGGCTTGGCAAGCGCCCGCGTGGGCCTCGCCCCCGGCCGCGACCTCGGGTACGATGCGGCCAAAGAAAGAGTTGAAATGGCCGGGGAATCCAAGCCGCTGGGCGGGCCGCCGGGAAAGCCGCCTGAAAAGGCGACCGGGGGCTGGCACAGCGGTCGCTTCGCACACACTTTTGCCGCCATCGATCTTGGCACCAACAACTGCCGGCTCCTGGTGGCCCGGGCGTCGATGGACGGCTTCGACGTTGTCGACGCCTATGCGCGCCCGGTGCGCCTGGGCGAGGGCGTGGCGCTGAACGGTGTGCTGTGCGGCGAGGCCATCGACCGCACGCTGGGCGCCCTCGAGGTCTGCGCTGCCAAGATCGGGCGGCATCGCGTCACCCGCGCCCGCCATATCGCCACCGAAGCCTGCCGCCGCGCCTGCAACGGCGAGGACTTTCTTGCCGCCGTGCGCGCCCGCACCGGCCTCTGTTTCGAGGTCATCCCGCCGTCCGAAGAGGCGCGGCTTGCCGTGGCGAGCTGCGAGAACCTGCTCGATCCGGCGATACCCTTCGCGCTGCTGATCGATATCGGCGGCGGCTCGACGGAAGTGAGCTGGGTCGCCGTGACGTCGCGCGACGGCGGCAAGGGAACTGTGACGGGAGGCGTGAGCGGCGGCGCCGTGCGCACCGAGCTGCTGGACATGATCTCGGTGCCATGGGGAGTCGTGACACTCACCGAGGCCTGCACCCAGGACCAGCCGCGCGGCGAGAAGTTGAGTCGCGCCTGCTACGACGACATGGTCGAGCGCATCCGCGGCGATCTTCGTCTCTTTTGCGCCAAGCACGGCATCGGCGGCGCCATCGCCCGCGGCGAGGTCCAGATGATCGGCGCCTCGGGCACCGTAACCACGGTGAGCGCGCACCATCTCGGCCTCAAGCGCTACAACCGCACCATGGTCGACGGTTCGCGCATCGAGCGCGCCGCCATCCTGCGCATCTGCGAGGAGCTTTCCGGCCTGTCGGTTCGCGAGCTCGTCGACGTGCCCTGCATCGGTCACGACCGCGCCGACCTCGCCTTGGCCGGCGGCGCCATCCTCGAGGCGGTGTGCCGGCAATGGCCGGCGACGGTGGTGCGCGTGGCCGATCGCGGCCTGCGCGAGGGCGTGCTGATGGATCTCATGCGCCAGGCCGACCGCGACGCCGATCCGTACTGCCAGCGCCAAGGCTGATTTTCATGGCCAAGGGCAAGTCGAGCCTGCCGACCGGGCGGCGTGCCACCGTTCGCGTCAAGACCGCGCGCGGACGCAGCGTGTCGTCGACGCGCTGGCTGTCGCGCCAGCTCAACGATCCCTATGTCGAGGAAGCCAAGAAGCGCGGCTATCGCTCGCGCGCCGCCTTCAAGCTGTTGCAGCTCGACGACCAGTTCCATTTTTTGAAGCCCGGTGGCCGTATCGTCGATCTCGGTGCGGCGCCCGGCGGCTGGACGCAGGTCTCGGTCGAACGCACCAAGCAGGGACGCGGCACGGTGATCGGCATCGACATCTTGGCCGTCGAGCCGATCGCCGGCGCCACGGTGCTGGAGAAGAATTTTTACGACGACGACGCGCCGGCCATGCTGACGGCGCTTCTCGGCGGGCCGGCCGACGTCGTGCTGAGCGATATGGCGGCATCGGCGATCGGCGATCCGCAGACCGACCATCTGCGCATCATGGGCCTTGCCGAGGCGGCGCACGATTTCGCGCGCCATATCCTGAAGCCTGGGGGCACATTGGTCGCCAAGGTGCTGCGGGGCGGAACGGAGCGCTCGCTGCTCGATCGCCTAAAGCATGATTTCGCCAAGGTCCGCCACGTCAAGCCGGAGGCCAGCCGGGCCGACTCGGCGGAAATGTATGTCGTCGCGACCGGCTTTCGCGGCTAAATTCCGCCCCCTGACGTGAACTCACACTGGAGAAAATCGCCATGGCGATAGGCATGTATTCGGCTTCGATCCCGGTCTACCAGCGCCTGCTGGGAGCCCTGTCCAAGAACCTCGAGAAGGGCTCGGCCTGGGCCACGGCCAAGAAGGTCGAGGAGGCCGTGTTCGGCGCCACGCGTCTCACTCCCGACATGCTGCCGCTAACGCGGCAGGTGCAGATCGCCTGCCGTTTCGCCGAGGAGAGCGCTGCACGCCTGGCCGGCAAGGAAGTCCCCAAGGCACCGGAAAATGCGGAAAAGACGCTGGGCGAGCTGCGCGGCCGCATCGACGCGGTGCAGGCCACCCTCAAGGGCTACAAGGCGGCCGATATCGACGGCAGCGAGGGCCGTGAGGTCGTGCTGACCGTCGGCGGCAATCCCCTGCCGTTGAAGGGGGAACAGTACCTGCTGTTTTTCGCCCTGCCGAACTTCTATTTCCATGTGACGACGGCCTACGCAATCATGCGTCAATCCGGCGTCGAACTGGGCAAGAGGGACTTTCTCGGCGGTATCTAGGGGGCCGCACTTGGCTTAGCCGCAATATAGTGTATAAGGACGCGCCAGCCCGGCGGCCCCGAAGGGGGCCGCCGTTTTTATTCAACCACCACGGAGGTTGGCATGCAGATACAGGAAGCGCTTACGTTCGATGACGTGCTCCTGAAGCCTGCCGCTTCGTCCGTGCTGCCCAACCAGACCGACACCCGCACGCGGCTCACGCGCACGATAGAGCTCAACATCCCGCTGATGTCGGCGGCGATGGACACCGTCACCGAGGCGCCGATGGCCATCGCCATGGCCCAGGCCGGCGGCATCGGCGTCATCCACAAGAACTTCACGCCCGAGGTGCAGGCCAACGAGGTCCGCAAGGTCAAGAAGTTCGAGAGCGGCATGGTGGTGAATCCGGTCACCATCCACCCCGAGCAGACCCTGGGCGACGCGCTGAAGCTGATGGCGGCGCACCAGATCTCCGGCATTCCCGTGGTCGAGCGCGGCAGCGGCAAGCTGGCCGGCATCCTGACCAACCGCGACGTGCGCTTCGCCACCGACGAGGCCACGCCCGTCCATGCGCTGATGACCAAGGACCGCCTGGTCACCGTGCGCGAGGGTGTGAGCTCCGACGAGGCGCAGCGCCTGCTGCACCAGCGCCGCATTGAGAAGCTGCTGGTAGTCGACGAGGCCTATCGCTGCATCGGCCTGATCACGGTGAAGGACATCGAGAAGGCCAACAAGTTTCCCGGCGCCAGCAAGGACGAGAAGGGCCGCCTGCGCGCCGCCGCCGCGACCGGAGTCGGCGAGGCGGGATTGCTGCGCGCCCAGCTGCTGATCGACGCCGATGTCGACGTCATCGTCGTCGACACCTCGCACGGCCATTCGCGCGGCGTGCTCGATGCCGTCACGCGCGTGAAGAAGCTCAGCAACTACTGCCAGGTCATGGCCGGCAACGTCGCCACCCGCGAGGGCGCGCAGGCGCTGATCGACGCCGGCGCCGACGCCGTCAAGATCGGCATCGGCCCGGGCTCGATCTGTACCACCCGCATGGTCGCGGGCGTGGGCGTGCCGCAGCTCACGGCGATCCTCGAGGCGGCCGAGGCCTGCCATGCCGCGGGCGTACCGGCGATCGGCGACGGCGGCATAAAATATTCCGGCGATCTCGCCAAGGCGATCGCCGCCGGCGCCGACTGCGCCATGATTGGCTCGCTGCTAGCCGGCACCGACGAGGCGCCGGGCGAGGTCCTGCTCTACCAGGGCCGCTCCTACAAATCGTACCGCGGCATGGGCTCGATCGGCGCCATGGCGCGCGGCTCGGCCGACCGCTACTTCCAGGCCGAGGTCGAGAGCTCGCTGAAGCTGGTGCCCGAGGGCATCGAGGGCCGCGTGCCCTACAAGGGACCGGTCGGCAACATCATCCACCAGCTCGTCGGCGGCCTGCGCGCGGCGATGGGCTACACCGGCAACGCCACCATCAAGGACATGCAGAACAACCGCCAGTTCCTGCGCATCACCGGTTCGGGCTTGCGTGAGAGCCACGTCCACGACGTCGAGATCATGCGCGAGGCGCCGAACTACCGCGCTGGCGGAATGTAAAGATTCGTAAAGGCGGCGGCGATCTTTTCCGCCGCGAGCTTGGTGCCCGCCGGGCTGGGATGCAGGGAGCGGTAGATCGCATCGCGCCCTTGCGCCTTCACTGCCGCATCCATCGTGTCGAACAGGTCGAGCGTCGCCAGACCGGCATCGGCTGCGCATTTGAGGACGAGGCCCGTGACGCGGCGCTGCTCGCGGGAGTTATCGGCATCCTGCCACAGCCAGGGATCGTATTCGGCCACGACCAGCGTCGGCAGGCCGAGGGTAGCGACGCGTTTCAAGAGCAGGCAGGCGAGCCGCTCGCCATCTCCCCGAGGTATCGCCCGTTCGTGGTCGAGCGCCCATTCGTACTGCCAGCCCTGATGACGCAGCACGGTGTCGACCAGCAGGGAATAGCCGAGCACCCATTGCGCGGGCGTCAGGGTCGCGCGCGGTGCGGGTGACGGCGGTACCGGCACGTTGCGTAGCACGGCGGCGCCATTCACCAGTTCGAAGTAGGGCTTCTCTGCCCCCCATACGCGCTTCATCTCGCTGCGCCGCAGGTCGTCGGCGATGAAGCTCAGTATGATCGCGGCCGACTTCAGATCGGCCGCGCCCGTCTCGGCGCGCAGCACGATCTGGTCGAAGCCGCAGCCGCTGAAGGCGCCGTTGACGACACGGCGGCGGACCAGCGGCTGCAACAGCGCGGCCCAGGTTTCGCCGTCGGCCACTTCGTCGCCATGGGCGTAGGAATCGCCGACGACCAGGATCGGCGGCTCGGCGAGCATTTGCGAATCAGGCGCGGGTGTGACGCGGAAGCCACGTTGGTCGTAGGTGAGATCGCCGGCCGAGAATCCCGGGCGGGCGGCGAAGCCCAGCCGCGAATCGTAGACTAGGCGGCTCGCGCTGGCGGGCGAGCTGCCGATGCGCTCCTGCAGCACGAGATTGGGCCAGCGCACCAGCCATTCCGGGCCGCGCGCCAGGCGGACGCCCAATTCGAGCACGATCAGGCCGAACAGCAGGGAGCCGATCACCAGGGCGATGCGGCCGGCCATCAGCGCAGCTTTCCCGCCAGCGCGCCGGCCACCAGTTCAGCCATCAGCCGGTTGCCGTCGCTGCTCATGTGCCAGAGGAGGTAAAGGCGTTTGGCTTCGGCACTGTACGCGGCCAGCGTGTCGAAACTGTCGAACGTGGCAAGTCCGCGTTCGGCGGCGCAGCGCAGCAGGTTGCCGGTCATGCGTCGCTGCTCGGCAGCGAAGGCCGCATCTTGCCAGACCACGGGATCGTATTGCGCCAGCAGCAGCACCGGCACGGCGCTCTGTTTCTGCAGCTCGACCAGCCGCTGGGTCAGCAGGCAGGCGATGCGCTCGCCGTCACCTGCCGGATGGACGCGCACGTGATCGCCGAACCAGTCATAGAGCAGGTCGAGACGGCGCAGGATGAAATCGAACAGGAACGAATGGCCGAGCGTGCGCTGCCAGAAGGTGAGGGTGACGCGCGGTTCGGGCCGCGGTGGCACCGGCACGTTGCGCAGCACGAGACCGTCTCCGGCGAAATCGAAATAGGGCTTCTCGGCGCCCCACATGCGGCTCATTTCGGTGCGGCGGATGTCGTCGGCGATCAAGGCGACGACGATCGCGGCGGGCTTGCGCTCTTCTGCGAGGATCTCGGCGCGCAGCACGGTCTGGTCGAAGCCGTAGCTGCTGACGCCGCCGTTCAGCACGGGGCGGCTCAGCCGGCGCTCGAGATGGGCGGGCCATGTTTCAGTGTCGGAAACCTCCTCGCCGTAGGTGTAGGAATCACCAGTCGCCACGATGGGGGCGCTACTGTCGGGAGGTGCAGTGCCGCCGTTTCCGCGCAGGCCACTGAGCGGAACCACACCCAGGCGATCGTCATGGCGGAAACGGACCTGCTCGGTCGTGGCGAGCACGGTGCGGGCATTGAGCACGAGGTTGCTCCAATCCGTCAGGCTGCCCGACGGAAGGAAGGCGCGCAGCAGCAGTTCGAGCGTCAGCAGAGTTGCCAGGATCGCGCCGGCAATAAGCCCCAGTCGCGCCAGCATGTCAGCCCGGCCGGCGCCTCAGATAGTCGGCCAGAAGGTCAGCCGTCAGCTTGTTGCCGCGGCCGGTCAGGTGGGCGTTGATGTAAAAGTCGCCGAGCGAGCCTTTGGCGACGGCATCGCGCACTGCATCACCGGTATCGATGGTTGCCAACCCGCGCTCGGCCGCGCAGGCCAGCAGGTCGCGCGCGAGCTTGCGTTCGTTTGCACCAAACGCCGGCATCGTCCAGGTCTGCGGCGCATATTGCGTCACGACGATGGTGCGTGCGTTGTTATTGGCGGCCAGCGTCTTCAGGCTGTCCATTATCAGGCAGGATACCCGCAGCCCGTCGCGGTGGGCGATGCTGTCGCCGGTCTCGCCGCCGCACCAGTAGGCGAGGTTGTTGGCTCGCCGCATCAGGAAGTCGATGAGGTAGGAGTAGCCCAGCACGCGCCGCACAAGATCGAGCTTGCCGGCGTCGGGCGATGGCGGCTTCACGGGGACGCCCTTCAGCACCAGTGCGTCGTTCTCGATCGCGAAATACGGTTTGTCGACGCCGCTGCGCGCACGCAATTCGGATCGGCGGATATCGTCGGGAATGAAGCTCAGCATCAGGACGCCGGGTTTGAGCCGTGGCACCAATTTCTCGGCCCGCAAGACAGCCTGGTCGAGGCCGTAGCCGCCGACCGCGCCGTTATGGACGCGCCGGTCGAGCAGGACCTGCAGATGGGCGGGAAAGGAGGAATTGTCCTCGACCTCGCCACCCTCGGCGAAGGAATCGCCGACTACCAGGATCGATGGCGCCTCGATCTTGGTCGGAGGCTCATCATAGTGATGGAGCCGCAGACTGTCGGCCGAGAAGGTGAACATCACGTTCTCGAAATTGTCGGTGCCCTTGTAGTTGGCGCGCGGGATGTGGCCGAGCTCCGCCTCGAACTGCATGGGAACGCCGCGGCCGAACAGGTTGCGGTATTCCTCGATGTAGTTGGGAAAGGCCGTGAGCGAGGCGCGGGTGGCGATGATGCGGCCGGCGATCTCCGCGCCGATGAAGCAGAGCAGGACGCTGCCCAGCATCAGCGCGGTGCCATAGAACGCTTCGCGATTGCGCGGCTTTGCCGGGATTGAAGTCACAGACCGGACCATAAATCTATTTCGGCGCCGTCTCCAGCGCCGCCGCGACCAGCTTTGCCGCCAGGGCGTTGCCGCGATCGGTGAAATGGTCGTTGATATAGGTCTCGGTCATGGCATGGGCGGTGTCGGCGGCGGCGAAGCCGTCCCAGGTGTCGAGCGTTGCCGTGCCCGCGCGCGCCACGCAGTCCAGCACGCCATGCGTCCGCTTGCGCTCTGCCGCCGCGACCGCGGTCGAGGTCCAGGGCGGATCCTCGTACAGCGCCACCACCAGCGCCCTGGCGCCCAGGCCGTCAGCCAGTCTGGCGAAGCGTGCCATCAGCCGGCAGGAGACGGCATCGCCGTCGCAATGGGCGCGGGTGTAGGAGCCGTACCACAGCTCGTCGAGGCCGAGCCGACGCATGATGAAATCGGCGAGATAGGAGTGACCGAGGATGCGGCGCGTCAGGTTCGGCTGCCCGTAGGTCGGTGAGCGCGGCACTGGCACGTTGCGCAGGGCCAGACCGTCCCCCGTCAGCACGAAGTAGGACTTGTGGATGTTGTCGCGAATCGACAACTCGCTGCGTTCGATATCGTCGGGAATGAACGCCAGCACCATCGCGGCCGGCTTCAGCCGCGGCGCCAGGCGCTCGGCGCGCAGCACCATCTGGTCGATGCCGTAGGCGCGCACCCCGCCGTTGAAGACGCGCCGGCCGGTCGGCCGCTCGAGATTGGCGGGCCAGGTCTGGTCGTCGCCGACCATGTAGCCCTCGGTGAGCGAATCGCCCACCACCAGCACTGACGGCCCGGCCGGCGGCATCAGCGCCGAGCGGGCGTGATTGCGCAGGCCGTCGGCGTTGAACGAAATGCGCTGGCCCTTCAGCAGGCCGGCGAACCGCGGAAGGGGTTCGTGTCCCAGTTCCGGGTCATAGCGCATTTGCGACTCGTGCTCGTTGTCCGGCAGGGTGATGAGGGCAATATAATTGGGGTAACGCCAAAGCGACGCCGTGGGACTGAACAGCCGGCCGGCGATCTCGCCGGTGAGCAGGCAAAGCAGCACTGCGGCGACCGTGAGGCCGAGGCTGCCCAATAAAGAGTGACGTTGCACAGGCGAGCGTTTCATCGTAGCGGCTGCGGCGTGAGAGGGGATATTCAGTGACGCCGGGCGCGCGGGTTGCCGCTACCATAGAACTCCTGGACGAGATCGTCAGCCGCTCCGAGCGGCCGGCCGACCTCGTGGCCAATGCCTTCTTCCGGACCCGCCGCTTTATCGGCAGCGGCGACCGCCGCGCCGTGGCCGACCGCGTCTGGGGCATCCTGCGCCGCTACGGCCAGCTTGCCTGGTGGCTCGACCGCACCCGCCATCCGCACCGGGGAACCCGCGCCTTTGTTGCCGCCGACCTCATCCTGGTCGAGGGCGTGGACATGGCGGGCGTGACCGCGATGTTCGACGGCGGCACCTACCGGCCGGTCCCGCTCGATGAGCAGGAATATGCAGCACTCCGCCAGATGGAGGGCCATTCGCTGCCCCATCCCGAGCAGCCGGACTGGGTGCGGCTGAATGTCCAGGAATGGGTGGCGCCCCATCTGATGGAGGCCTACGGCGACGCCTGGGGCCGCGAGATCGCTGCCCTCGACGCCGCCCCGCCGGTCGACCTGCGCGTCAATCGCCTCAAGGCTACGATCGAGGAGGCGCAGAGGGCGCTGCTGCGCGAGGGCATCGAAACCGAGCCTACGCGCTATGCGCCCAATGGCCTGCGCCTGAAGCGTCGCCTGTCGGTGGTGCGCGGCGAGGCGTTCCAGAGCGGCCTCGTCGAGATCCAGGACGAGGGCTCGCAACTTGTGGCGGCCCTGGTCGACGGCCGGCCAGGCATGCAGGTCGCCGACTATTGCGCCGGCGCGGGCGGCAAGACGCTGGCCATCGCCGCCGGCATGAACAACAAGGGCCGCGTCGTGGCCATGGACGTCTACGAGAACCGCCTCGAGCGCTCGGCCGAGCGCCTGCGCCGGGCCGGGGCGCACAATGTCGAGCGCCGCGCCATCGACGCCGAGAACCGCAAATGGATGAAGCGCCAGGCCGGTGCCTTCGACCGCGTGCTGGTCGACGCGCCTTGTACCGGCACCGGTACGTGGCGGCGCAATCCCGACGGGCGCTGGACGCTTCGGCCCGAAGACCTTGCCGAGCTGGTGCCCAAGCAGGCCGCCATCCTCGATGCCGCCCAGCGCCTGGTGAAGCCGGGCGGCGGGCTGATCTACGCCACCTGCTCGGTGCTGCCAGCGGAGAACGAGCGCCAGATCGAGGCCTTCCTCGAACGCCATCCCGACTTCGCGGTCGTGCCGGTGGCCGACCTGTGGCGCGACGTCGTGCCAACCGAACCGCCGTCGGACGTGGACGCCGGGCCCTATCTTCGCCTGTCGCCGTTTCGTCACGGCACCGACGGGTTCTTTGCCGCAGCGCTGGTGCGCAAGGAAAAGGAGAAAGCCGCGGTGCCTGAGCCGGAGATCGCGGCATGAGCATCGAGATCCGCCGTGGCCGCCGCGAGGATGCCGCCGCCATCGGCCGCGTCCATGTCGAAACCTGGCAGGCAACCTATCCCGGCCTGCTGCCCGATTCGATGCTGGCCGGCATGTCGGACGTCCGCCAGTCGGCCTGGTGGTCGCGCCTGCTGGCCGATCGCGACCAGGTGCGAGGCGTGTTCGTGGCCGACGACGAGGATGCCGGCGTCGTGGGCTTCGGCAGCTGCGGGCCGGTGCGCGATGCGCCGGAAGGACTCGACGGCACCGAAAAGCGCGTGGGCGAGGTCTATACGCTCTACGTCGAATCGGATTTCCAGAACCGCGGGCTCGGCCGGGCGCTTCTCGACGGCCTGTTCGGCCAGCTCCAGAGCGAGGGCTTCGACACGGCGGTGATCTGGATGCTGGCCGACAATCCCACGCGCTTCTTCTACGAGGGGCTGGGCGGCGAGCGCGTCGGCGAGCGGATCGACACTCTGTCGGGCGTCGATGTCGAGGAATTGGCCTACGCCTGGCGCAGCCTCACC
>CAMDQJ010000111.1 GCA_945905835.1 Asaia bogorensis | reverse complement strand
CCACTCCAGTGGCGCGTCATGATCGCGCCACTGGAGTGGCGCGCCCCCAGCTAATTTAAAACGGCCACTTCAATCCCAGCTCGCCGAACTTGTTGATGACGTTGAACGTCAGCCGCGACACGTCGTTGTCGAAATTGCCGTGGGGCAGGCTGCCGCAATAGGTGATCGAGCCGACCGAGAACACCGCGCCGCCGGCGGGCTTTTCGATGTAGGTCATGTCGGCGCGGATCAGCTGGTCGAGCGTCTCGCCGGTGATCGTCGTGGTGAAGCCCAGCCGCTCCTCGTGCACGGCGACGAAGTTCTTGCGGTCGTGGCCTTGCGAGGTCGCCAGCACCACGGCGTTGAGCGGGCTGCCCTGGCGGTGGTCGAGACGGTCGAGCTCGAAGCCCGCCGCACCGCCGCCGGAGAAGCCGTAGCCGCCGAACAGATCGTCCGACTTCACGCCCTCGAACACCCAGGCATGGTGGTTGTCGCGCGACGCCGGCCCGCGCTTGTAGGAATCGCCGACGAAGCCGCCCTGACTGGAGAAGCCGATGCCGCACAAGAGGTTCGGCGGCCGGTCGGAGCGCCGCCACAGCCCACCATAGGCGCCGTCGAGCGAGTGATAGTACTCGCCGGGCTCGGCCGGCCAGGTGCGGATGCCGCCCTCGGTGCGCCGCACCTCGATGACGCCCGGCACCTTGGCCGAGCGTGCGACGCGCCAGTAGAAGCCGTTGCCGCCGAGATACATCAGCCGGCCGCCGGTTTCCGTAAAGGTCTGAAGCGCATCAAGAGTACCTAAGGTGTGGTACTCGGGATGCGCTCCCGTCACGACGACCTTGTAGGGTGCCAGCAAGGCCACGCCTTCGGTATCGAGATCGTGGTCGGTGATGACGTCGAACGGCACGCCCATGCGGTCGAACCATCCCGTGAGATGGCTGTCGGCCGGCAGGTGGCGCAGGCCCGAGCCCTTGGCGTCGTTGAAAGTGAGGTAGTCGGGCCGCAGCGTGATGATGGGGCGGAGGTTGGAGGAATAGGCGACGCCCGAGCCGTCGCGATGGAAGTTGTAGGTCGAGAGGCCGTAGTCCTTGTGTTCGTCGGGGGTGTAGGGCGAGGCCTTCCAGTCGGCCAGCCGCTTGCGCAGCGCGTCGTCGAACTGGTTGCGCGAGAAATTGCCGTAGACCTGGTAGGTGAAGGTCGAGGCGAGGTAGACGACCTTGGCTGTCGGCTTGCCCAGCGTCGCACAGACGAAGAACGGGATGACGTCGCGGTGGGTCCCGCAGGAAAGCTGCATGCCGTAGACGCCGCTCCTGAGGTCCTTGGGGATCGTGAAGACGAAATCGTCGGCCCAGCCGCAATCGTGCAGGTCGTCGTCGTGGAAATGAATCGCGGCGTACTGGTGCGGCGCCTGCTTCCAGTCGCGCTCCGCGCCGGTCCAGGCCGCGCCCTTCATCGCCCGCGTCGGCAGGTTGATCAGCTTTCCGTGCAGGGCGTTGGGCCCGGTGTCCTCGATGTCCATCGAATCGATGCGCCGCGAGAAGTCCCAGGCCGCGACGCCGGCGATGGCCGGCGCCTCGATCTTGCCGTTGAAGCAGCGATGTGCCGGACGGTCCTTGGCCTCTTCGGCGCCGATCAGGACGGGACGCGCCGCATCGAGGGCGAGCGGCAGCGTCGCCGTCGACGCGGCCTCGCCCTCGTCGTCCGCGGCATGGGCGCGCTTCAGCGGCTGCTGGCCGACGCGCAGCGCGCCGGTCTTGGGGTCGGCGCTGGCCCACACGCGATACCAGATGCGCCCGCGCAGCTTCTTGCCGGTGGCGACGCGCGCGCCGCCCACTTCCAGCGCCATGCCGTCGGGCGTCAGCACCAGCGCGAAGCCCGCGCCGGTCGCCGGATCGCGCCGCGATACAACGGTCTGCGGGCCGTCCTCGGGCAGGGTCGGCCAGATCAGCACCTCGACCGAAAGCGAGGCCAGCGGCTTTGCGTCGCGCGCCGCCTCGACCAGACCGTAGGAACCGGGCCGGGAGTGCTTCACATGCGAGGCGAAGCGCTCGTCGAAGATATCGGAGAGGTCTTCGAGCTTGCGCGGCGGGCCGTTGGGGTTGGGATCGCCGCGCACGATGCGCACCAGCGTGGCGTTGAACGGGCCGGGCCCGACGCTCGTCACCTTGAAGGCGAGCTTTTCGCCGGCGCGAGCCGACAGGCGGTCGGCATAGCCGATCAGCGGTGCAGTCAATTTGGTCTCCCCCGATTGAGGACGATATAGTCGCCGGACATAGGGAGAAATGCCATGAAGATGATTCATCGCCGTGCGGTATTGGCCGGCACGCTTGCTGCACCGATGCTGGCCACTCCGATGCTGGCCACTCCAATGCTGGCGCGCCATGGCTGGGCGCAATCGGCCTATCCGAACAAGCAGATCCGCATGGTGGTGCCCTTCGCCGCGGCCGGCACCACCGACCTTCTGGGCCGCATCGTCGCCCAGCACCTGACCGACGCCTGGGGCCAGCAGGTCATCGTCGACAACAAGACCGGTGCCGGCGGCAATGTCGGCGCCGAGTTGGTCGCCAAGGCACCGCCTGACGGCTACACGCTGCTGCTCGGCACGGTCGGCACCGCCGTCACCAACCAGTACCTCTACAAGACCATGCCCTACGACAGCGTCAAAAGCTTCGCGCCGGTTGCCATGGTCGGCGAGGTCGCCAACGTGCTGGCGGTGCACCCGAGCTTCCCGGCCAAGACGCTCAAGGAGTTCATCGACTACTGCAAGGCGCAGGGTCCGGGCAAAGTGAACTTCGGCACGCCCGCGGTCGGCGGCACCGGCCATCTCGCCATGGAATATCTCTCGAGCCTCTCCGGCATCAAGCTCGAGCACATCGTCTTTCGCGGCAGCTCGCTGGTCATGAAGGACCTGCTGGCTGGCCATATCCTGACGACCATGGACAACCTGCCGCCCTACATGCAGCACCTGCAGTCCGGCGGCTTGCGCGCGCTGGCCGTGAGCTCGGCCAAGCGCTGGTTCGCCGCCCCCGACGTGCCGACGGTCGCCGAGCAGGGCTTTCCCGGCTTCGATGCAGCACCTTGGTGGTACGTCGCTGCACCCGCCGGCACGCCGGCCGAGATCGTGAAGAAGCTCTCCGACGAGATCGTCAAGGGCTGCAAGCTGGAATCCAACATCAAGAAGATGCGCGATGCCGGCGCCTCGGAGCTGCCGGGCACCGCCGACGATCTGGTCAAGCATATGCTGGCCGAGAACGTTAAGTGGAAGAAGGTCATCGACGCCGCAGGTCTGGAGAAACAATGAAGGGCAAGATCCACACCGTCCTGGGGCCGATCGAGCCCGGGCAGCTCGGCCGCACGCTGATGCACGAACACGTGCTCTGCGACATCCGTCCGCCGAGCACACGCGGCGACAACGACCTCGGGCCCGAGATCACGCTGGAGAATGTCTGGCAGATCAACCACGGCCACGGCATCGAGCGCGCCGGCCGCAAGTACATGCTCGATCTCGAAGACGTCGCCACCCGCGAGGTCCGCATGATGAAGCATGACGGCGGCGACGCCATCGTGGAACTCACCTGCGGCGGCCTCTCGCCCGACCCACGCGGGTTGCAGCGGATCGCCATCGGCACCGGCGTGCACCTGATCATGGGCTGCGGCCATTACGTCAACGACTACCAGGATGCGCGGAACCACGAGCGCACGGTCGACGATTTTGCCCAGGAGATGATCGGCCAGATCAAGGACGGCGCCTGGGGCACCGACGTGCGCGCCGGCATGATCGGCGAGATCGGCTGCTCCGCTCCGTGGACGGTGACGGAGCAGCGCGTGATGCGCGCCGCCCTGATCGCCGCGACCGAGACGGGGGCCGCCATCAACGTCCATCCCGGCCGCCATCCCGACCAGCCGCAGCAGGTCGCCGAATTCGCCAAGGCGCTCGGCTTCCCGACCGAGCGCATGGTGATCAGCCACATCGACCGCACCGTCTTCGACGAGCCGCGCCTGCTGAAGCTTGCGGAGACCGGCGTCACCGTCGAGTTCGACCTGTTCGGCCAGGAGGCGAGCTACTACGGCCTCTCCGACATCGACATGCCGAACGACGCGACGCGCCTGAAGCTGATCCGCGGCCTGATCGCGGCCGGCCATCTCGACCGCGTCGTGATCAGCCACGACATCTGCTACCGCACCCGTCTCGCCAACTTCGGCGGCCACGGCTACGGCCACATCTTCCGCAACGTCGTACCTATGATGAAAAAGCGCGACTACGACGCGGACGAGATCGAGGCCATCCTGGTGCGCAACCCGCGGCGGCTGCTGACGTTTTCCTGAATCAGAATGTCAGCGGATAACCCGCTTCCTCGGTATAGACCATGCCGCGGCGGCTGGGCCGGCTGGAGTAGAGGACGAATTCCTCGGTGATCCACGGGCCGCTGCGGAAGGTGCCGTGGCTCGACATGAATTGCGCGATGTGATGGCCGGTCTCGGCGCGGTCGGCGAAGCGCGCCAGCGTGACGTGCGGGCGGAACTTGCGGCCGGCGATCTCGATGCCGCAGTTGCGCGCCACCGTCGTCACCTTCTGCCGTAGCCAGTCGAGCCGACCGCTCCTCTCGACCAGCGCCACCAGGGCGCGCGGCTGTTTGGCCGAACTGAACTGCTCGACGCCGGCGATGGCGACGGGGAAGGGCGGCCCGGCGATATCGGAAAGTTCTTCCATCAGGTCGCGCATCACCGCGCCATGAACCTCGCCCGCGAAGCAGAGCGTGATGTGGAAATTCTCGACCGGCTGCCAGTGGGCGTCGGGCACGCCCGATTGCAACGTCACGAGCTCGTCGGCGATGTCCTCAGGGACGGGCAGGGCGATGAAGAGACGCGGCATGATCGTCAAGGTTCTTGGTCACGAACGGCAGCAGGCGTTCTACCAGAACATCGACCCCCTTGGCGTTGGGATGAAGCCCGTCGGACTGGTTCAGCCCCGGCTCCTGCGCCACGCCGTCGAGGAAGAAGGCGTAGAGCGGCACGCCGTGCTTGTCGGCCAGCCGCTTGTAGAGGCCGTCGAACTGCGCGGCGTATTCCGGCCCGAAATTGCGCGGCGCCAGCATGCCGGCCAGCCACACCGTCACCTTGGCGGCCTTGAGCTTCGTTATGATGGCATCAAGATTGCGCTCGGCCTGCGCTGGGTCGCTGCCGCGCAGGGCATCGTTGGCGCCGAGCTCGACCAGCACGATGTCGGGCTTGTCGGCCAGCATCCAGTCGACGCGGCCCAAACCGCCGGCCGCGGTATCGCCCGAGACGCCGTGGTTGAGCAGGCTGACGTTGCGACCTTTGGCTTTTAGCGCCGCCGCCAGCCGTACCGGCAGGGATTGCTCGGGTTTCAGCCCGTAGCCGGCCGCCAGGCTGTCGCCCAGGACGGCGATCTTTACCGGCTCGCTTTGTGGCCCAGTTTGTGCGAGCGCCGGGGTGGCCGCCAATATAAGGAGGGCCAGCAGCAAATTGACCGCTGCCGTAAAACGACCATATCCAGTGCCGACTATCATCGTCTCTTTCCCGGAGCCTTCTTGACCGCAATCGTCCGACTGACCGACGTCCATCTCGACATGGCAAGCGATGCCGGCACGGTCAATATCCTGCGCGGCGCCACTCTGGAGGTCGCAGCGGGCGAAATTGCGGCGCTGGTCGGCCCTTCGGGCGCCGGAAAGTCGAGCCTGATGATGGTGGCGGGCGGCCTCGAACGCGCCACCTCCGGTCAGGTCGAGGTGGCAGGCCGCGATCTCGGCCCGCTCGACGACGATGCCCGCGCGCGCCTGCGCCGCGATTCGATCGGCATCGTCTTCCAGGGCTTTCATCTCATTCCCACCATGACGGCGCTCGAAAACGTGGCGCTGCCGCTGGAATTCGCCGGCCGCGACGACGCCTTCGAGGCCGCACAAGCAGCACTCGAGCGCGTCGGCCTGGCGCACCGCACCGGCCACTATCCCGCCCAGCTCTCGGGCGGCGAGCAGCAGCGCGTCGCCGTCGCCCGCGCCTTCGTCGGGCGGCCCAAGCTGCTGCTGGCCGACGAGCCCACCGGCAATCTCGACGGCGCCACCGGCAAGCAGGTCATGGACCTGTTGTTCGACCTCGCCCGCGCCGATGCCGCGACGCTGCTTCTCATCACCCACGACATGGCCTTGGCCGGCCGCTGCGACCGCATTGTGCGCATCGCCGACGGCCTGGTCGTCGCCGACGAGCGCACCGGCATCCGCGCGGCCGCGCAATGACCAACCTCCGCCTCGCCGTCACCTTGGCGCGGCGCGAGCTGCGCAGCGGGCTGGGCGGCTTTCGCCTGTTCATCGCCTGCCTGGCGCTGGGCGTCGGCGCCATCGCGGCGATCCTCTCCTTCAGCCGTGCCGTCGAAGAGGGCCTGCGCGCCGATGCTCGCGAGATCCTGGGCGGCGATGTCGCGGTGTCGCTGCTCTACCGCGAGGTCACGCCCGAGCAGCTCGACTTCATGCGCAGCAAAGGCGAGGTCGTGCGCTGGATCGACAGCCGTGCCATGGCGCGTCCGGTCAGGACCGACGGCCGCGCCACGCTGGTGCAATTGAAGGCCGTCGAGCAGACCTATCCGCTCTACGGCACGGTCGAGCTCGGCGACGGCGGCAGTCTCGCCTCGGCGCTCGGCAAGCGCGACGGCGTGTGGGGCGCCGTGGTCGAGGAGGCGGCGTTCCGGCGCATGAACATCGGCCCGGGCGATCGCGTGCGCGTGGGCGATGCCGTCGTCGAGGTGCGCGGCATCATCGCCCGCGAGCCCGACCGTGGGCTGAACACCTTCGCAAGCCTCGGTCCGCGCCTGTTGATGCCGTTCGAGGCGCTGACCGAGTCGGGCCTCGTGCAGCCCGGCAGCCTGTTGACCTGGGAATATCGCCTGCGCCTGCCGTCGGGCGTGTCCGACAGGCTCACCATGGACGAGCTGAAGCGGCGCTTTCCCGAAGCCGGCTGGCGGGTGCGCGGCCTTGCGGAAGCCGGCGGCGGCATCCGCTTCTGGCTGGAGCGGCTGACGCAGTTCATCGGCCTGATCGGGCTCGCGGCACTTCTGGTCGGCGGCGTCGGCGTCGGCAATGCGATTTCGAGCTTCCTGGCGACGCGCGTGCGCACCATCGCCACCATGAAATGCCTGGGCGCGCCGCAGCGCCTGGTCTTCGCGACCTATTTCCTGCAGCTCGCCGGGTTGGCGCTGGTCGGCGTCGGCATCGGCGTCGCGGCGGGCGCGGCGCTGCCGTGGCTCGCCCAATCGGCCATCGCCGATCTCTTGCCGGTGCGCGCCCGCGTAGCGCTCTATGCCGAGCCGCTGCTGACCGCGGCGGCCTTCGGCCTGCTAGTGTCGCTGCTGTTCGCCCTGGTGCCGCTGATCCGCGCCCGCACCGTGCCAGCGGCTACGCTGATGCGGGGCGCCGTCGTGGCGCAGGGCCGGATGGGCTGGCGCGACGCGCTGCTGGTCGGCGCCGCCGCCATGGCGCTGGCCGGTTTCACCATCGTCACCGCCGACGACCGCTGCATCGCGGCCTGGTTCGTGGTCGGCGCCGTCGGCGCCTTCATCGCCTTCCCGCTGCTGGCCAAGGGCGTGATGCTGCTCGCCGCCCGCGCCGGCAAGCCCAAGCTCGCCGGCCTGCGCCTCGCACTGGCCAACCTGCATCGCCCAGGTGCTCCGACGCCCACCGTCATGCTCTCGCTCGGCCTTGGCCTCACTGTTTTGGTGGCGACGGCACTGGTCGAGGGCAACCTGCGCGACCAGATCACGCGGCGCATCCCGACCGACGCCCCGGCCTTCTTCTTCATCGACATCCAGTCGACCCAGGTCGACGCGTTCGAGAAGGCCATCGCCTCGGTGCCCGGTGCCGGCCACGTCGACAAGGTGCCGTCGCTGCGCGGCCGCATCGTCAGGATCGGCGGCAAGCCGGTCAGCGAGATCGCCGTGCCGCCGGAGGCGCGCTGGGCGGTTGAGGGCGACCGCGGCGTCACCTATTCGGCGACGCCGCCCGAGGGCTCGCGCCTCGTCGCCGGCGAATGGTGGCCAACCGACTATCGTGGGCCCCAGCTCATCTCGTTCGACGCCGAACTGGCGCGCGCCTTCGGCATTGGGCTGGGCGACAGCATCACGGTGAACGTGCTCGGCCGCGACATCGAGGCGAAGATAGCCTCGATCCGCCGCATCGAATGGACGACGCTCGCCATCAACTTCGTCTTCGTCTATTCGCCCGGCACGCTCGACAAGGCGCCGCACACTTTCCTCGCCACGGCCAAGGCCACGCCCGCCGCCGAGGACGCGATCTTCAAGACCATCACCGATGGCTTCCCCAACGTCACCGTCGTGCGCATCCGCGACGCCATCGAGACCGCATCGGGCGTGCTGGGCAATATCGGCCTCGCCAGCCGCGGCATCGGCTTTTTGAGCATCCTCGCGGGCGTGCTGGTGCTGGCCGGCGCCATGCTGGCGACGCAGCGGCGGCGGGTGCACGAGGCGGTGGTGATGAAGGTCCTGGGCGCCACGCGCGCGCGCATCGCCGGCATCTTCGCCTGGGAGTTCGCCTTTTTGGGCCTCGCCACGGCGCTGGCGGCGCTGGGCGTCGGCACGTTGGGCGCCTGGCTGGTGGTGTGCCGGGTGATGGGGCTCGACTGGACCTTCCTGCCGATGGTCGCGGTGGCCGTGGTGCTGGGCGCCATGGCGCTCACCCTGGCCTTCGGCCTGGCGGGCACTTTGGCAGCGCTGCGCCAACGACCGTTGGCCTTGCTAAGGAATGAATAAACCAGACATGGCCAGTGAAACGTCCGTTTCTGTGCATGTAAATCTCCCGTTTGGAGGGCGTCTTCGCTATTGATTCAGGCCGTGTGCATGCCCAGATTGTCGCAACGGGGCAGATCCAATGAGGCCCCTCGGAGGCTTGAAACCAGATGGCTAACGAGAACATCTTCAATCGCAGTGCCGCGGTGGCCGATCAGGCCGTCTTCGACGCCGGTCTGCGCGCCCACATGGTGCGCGTCTACAACTACATGGGTTCGGGGCTCTTGCTCTCGGGCATCGTGGCGTTTGCGCTAGCCAATAGTCTGGCGCTTCAAAGCATCTTCTTCCAAATGGGCGTGACGCGCGGCGGAGCGGTTATCCCAGTCGGGATGAACGTGATGGGCTGGGTCGCGATGTTGGCCCCGATCGGCCTTCTGCTGCTGGTCTCGTTCCGTGCTGCGAAGATGAGCGTAATGTCGGTCCAGGCGGTCTACTGGGCAGTCACGGCATTGATGGGCGTCAGCCTGTCGGTGGTGCTGATGCGCTATACGGATGCTTCGGTCGCCCGCACGTTCTTCGTGACGGCCGCCGCGTTCGGCGCGCTCAGCCTCTACGGCTACTCCACCAAGCGTGACCTCACGGCCATGGGCAAGTTCCTGTTCATGGGCGTGGTTGGCTTGGTGCTGGCCAGCATCGTCAACATGATCTGGCCGTCGGGCGTGATGAGCTTCATTATCTCCGCCGCCGGCGTCCTGATCTTCTCGGGCCTGATCGCCTACGACACCCAGAAGATCAAGGAACAGTATGCCGACGCCTGGGGTAGCGAGGCCGCCGACAAGGTCGCGATCTTCGGCGCGCTCAGCCTCTATCTCGACTTCGTGAACCTCTTCCAGTTTCTCACGGCCTTCATGGGCCAGGAACGCGACTAGTTCGACCAACCGACTCTGAGACAAACGCCCGGGCAGCAATGCCCGGGCGTTTTGCTGTGTTGACGGTACCGGCGGCGCGGGCGGACAGTTCGGGCAACAAAAGCCGGGCCCGGAGGAAACCATGACGCTTTCGCATTTTGCCCTGATGTGTGCGGCGCTCGCGCCGTTCGCACTTGCCTAGGTGGTGCGGGCCGAGACGCCGCCACGGGCAAAGGTCGAGGGCGGCGCCGTCTTCGGCGTGCAGACCGGCGAGTTGGCGAGCTTCAAGGGCATTTCGTTTGCCGCCCCTCCAGTGCGCGATCTGCGCTGGCAGGCGCCGCAGCCGGTCAAGGCCTGGCAGGGAGACTTCGTCGCCGACCGCTTCTCGCCGATGTGCCTGCAGCCGCTGCAGGCCAAAAATTCGATCTTCTATCTCGGCGAGGAGCCGTTGAGCGAGGACTGCCTCTATCTCAACGTCTGGTCGACGGCGCCCATCGGAAGAAATGGGGAGGGCGACAAGCGGCCGGTCATGGTCTTCGTCTTTGGCGGCGGCTGGACCATCGGCTCGGCCTCGCTGCCCCTCTACAGCGGCGAGCATCTGGCGAAGAAAGGCGCGGTGGTCGTCTCGATGAATTACCGCGTCGGAGCACTCGGCTTCCTCGCCCATCCCGAACTCACTGCCGAAGGTGGCGGCGCCTCGGGCAATTACGGCCTGATGGACATCATCGCCGCGCTGAAATGGGTCAAGGCCAATGCCGCCGCCTTCGGCGGCGACCCGGGCAACGTCACGCTCTACGGCCAGTCGGCGGGATCGTCGGGTATCGCGCTGCTTGCCGCCTCGCCGCAGGCGGCAGGCCTCTTCCGCCGCGCCATCGGCCAGAGCGGCGGCTATGCGATCCAGGGTCCGCTCGGCACCCTGGCCGAGGCCGAGAAGGCGGGCATCGCCGCGGCCGAGAAGCTCAAGGCGCCGTCGCTCAAGGCGCTGCGCAACTTGGGCGGCGACGCCATCATGAACGGCGACAACAATCTCCGCCCGATCGTCGACGGCAAGCTGCTGGCGCAGCAGCCGGCCGAGGTCTATGCCGCCGGCAAGCAGATGGCGGTCCCGCTGCTGGTCGGCTCCAACGCCGACGAAGGCACGGTCTATCCCGTGGTCATGACGCCCGCCGCCTTCGAGGTCGATGCGCGCTAGCGCTATGGCGGCGAGGCCGACCGCCTGCTGGCGCTCTATCCGTCGCGGACCGACGAGGAAGCGCGCGCCGCGAGCTACGCGCTGATACGCGACCGCACCTTCGCCGGGCCGATGCGGCGCTGGGGCAGCGAGCAGGCGCGCGTCGCGCCGGTCTTCATGTACCATTTCGGCCGCCTGCAGCCCTTCGTCGAGGGGCTGGCCTATGCCCAGCAGACTCCAGCCTCGAAGGTCGCGGCCTATCACGGCGCCGAGATGGCCTATGCCTATGGCACGCTCGACGTGCTGAACCGCGCCGGCACGACGCGCGCCTGGACCGACGCCGGCCGCAAATTCTCCGACGCCATGATGGGTTACTGGGTGAGCTTCGCGAAGAACGGCAATCCCAATGCCGAGGGCCTGCCCGCCTGGCCGGCCTACAAGCCCGAATCGGAGCAGGTCATGCTGTTCGACAAGGACATGAAGGCGGGACCGCTGCCCAACAAGCCGCAGCTCGATTTCTTCAAGGACCGCTAATCGCGTACCGGGCGATCGGTTCCACGCGCCGGAGCAAATTTCCCAAGATTGCGTCCGCCCTTCTGCGCCTTATACTTTCCCACCATGCGGCGAACCTCATACGCGGCGATGAACTGCTCGATTGCCTCGGCGCTCGACGTCGTGGGCGAGCCGTGGACGCTGCTGATCGTGCGCGACGCGTTCTACGGCGTGCGCCGCTTCGACGACTTCCAGGAGAACCTCGGCATCGCGCGCAACGTGCTGACGGCGCGGCTGAAGAAGCTCGTGGAGGCCGGCGTCTTCCGCAAGGTCGCCTACCGCCAGCGCCCCTTGCGCCACGAATACCGCCTGACCGAAAAGGGCGCGGCGCTGTTCACCGTGATCATCGGGCTGAAGGAATGGGGCGACCGTTTCGGCGGCGCGGCGCGCAACGGCAAGCCGATGGAGCTTCTGGACGGTCGCGACGGCCGGCCGGTCGAGCCGACGCTGATCGACGCCACCAGCGGCCAGAGACTCGAACTCACCAACGTCCGCGCTGTCGCCGGCGCCGGCGCCGAGGAAACGACACGCGCCTTCTTCGAACGGCTGAGCGTCGGGCGGCGTTAGCACCCATCGTCGTCCCGACTCGCGCGGGGTCACCCCCGCGCTGAAGCGAAGCGGAGTGGAGGGACCTGGTTTCGCGGCGGGCAAAAAGAGGCCCCTGGGCTCAGCGCGGAGGTTACTCCGCGCGACTCGGGCGACGGCTAATCCTTCTCCAACCGTTTGCCGTCGAACGACTTGCCGGCCCGCGCCTGGGCGTCCTTGTCGGCCGCCTTCTCCGCCTTGGTCCGCCCGAAGCGGCGGCGGTTGGTGGCGGCCTCCTGGGCGTGCTCGTCGCGCGCCTTTTCCTTGCGCGCACGCTTCAGGTTTATAATCTCGGCCGGCATAACTTCCCTAATGCCCCGGCCGGAGGCGATGCGCTAGTGTCGCCCGACGACAAACTAGGCAAGCCATGAAACCTTCGACGCGCAAGAAACTCCTGATCGGCGCCGGCGGCGTGCTGGGCGTGCTCGTGGTGGCGGCCCTTGTGGCGCCGTCCTTCTTCGACCTCAACACCTACAAGCCGATGATCGCGGCCGAGGTCAAGAAGGCGACCGGCCGCGACCTCGTGCTCGACGGCGCGATCACCCTGTCGATCCTGCCGGTGCCCAGCGTCAGCGTCGCCTCGGTCCGCTTCGCCAATGTCGCGGGCGCCAAGAACGCGCAGATGGTCGAGATCAAGTCGGTGACGGTGAAGCCCTCGCTGTTCGCCCTGCTGACCGGCGAGGTCGCCGTCAGCGAGGTGACGCTGGTCGAGCCCAAGATCGTTCTCGAAATCAGCACCGAGGGCAAACCAAACTGGGAGTTCGCCCCCTCGGTCGCCGAAGCCAAGCCCGCCGTACCGAAACCCGCTTCGGCCAAACCGATCTCGCTCGGCCGCCTCAATATCCAGAACGGCACGCTGCTGTTCAGCGATTCCAAGGCCGGCATCGCGCTGGTCGCCGAGAAGGCCAATGTCTCGGCCTCGGTCGGCTCGCCCGAGGGGCCGTTTTCGTTCAAGGGCGAAGCGGCGTTGAACGGCGAGCCGCTCAAGATCGACCTCGCGGTCGGCGCCAAGGCAAGCAACGGCCACACCGCCGACATCGCCCTGCAGGTCGGCGGCGGCAAGGTCGCCTTCAAGGGCACGCTGAGCGAGCTCGGGGCGAATGCCCGCGTGATCGGCCAGGCGTCTGTTTCGGCCGAATCGCTGGCCAATTTCATCAGCGTCATGGTCGGCCTGTCGGGCCAGCCGGTGCCGCCACCCTCGCCGGTACTGGCCGGCAAGTTCAGCTTCGAGGGCGCCATCGACGTGTCGCAGACTGCGGCTTCCGCCAAGGACTTCAAGGTGGCGCTGGGCGAGGACAGCGGCTCGGGCTCGGTTTCGGTGACGCTGAAACCCGCACTCATCGTCGACGCCAAGCTCGCCGTGCCGAAGCTCGACATGGACAAGTGG
>CAMDQJ010000110.1 GCA_945905835.1 Asaia bogorensis | reverse complement strand
CCAAGCCAGGTTCCATTGGCACGTCGAAGATCAGGGCATCCGCCATGCCTATATCAAGCGAAGTTCGCCTCAGTTGAATGGCAAGGTCGAACGCTCGCACAGGACAGATGAGCAGGAATTCTACCAGCTGCTTACTTACACTGATGATGCCGATCTTCACCAAAAGCTGGCTGAATGGGAACGCTTCTACAATCTCTCCAGACCCCATGCGCCTGCAATGGAAAGGCTCCTTACGAAACACTCCGCGAACGCCTATAAAAAACTCCGACGTCTCATCAGTTCGTCCGCATTACACCTATTGGCTCTCACGGAGCGAAGCCTAGAGAGAGTGCAGAACCCGTGCAATCGCCGAATGTTGGCGCCGAATGCTGGCGCCTAATGCGGCGCCTTGGCGGCGTAGCCGTTGGACGATGGAGTTCCGATCCAATCGACGAAAGCAATGCCGATGGCCGACAGCACGAACAGGCCATGAATGATCACCTGCCACATGATGCCGTTCTCGGTATAGGTCGCGGTCGGCGTGCCGAGGTTGCCGGCCTCGATGAAGGTGCGCAGCAAATGGATCGAGGAGATGCCGATGATCGCCATGGCGAGCTTGATCTTGAGCACGCTGGCGTTGACGTGGCTCAGCCATTCCGGCTGGTCGGGATGCTTGTGGAGATCCATGCGCGACACGAAGGTCTCGTAGCCGCCCACGATCACCATGATGAGCAGGTTAGAGATCATCACCACGTCGATCAGGCCCAACACGATCAACATGACCTGCTGCTCGCTCACCGTGAAGCTGTGCAGCACGAGATGCCACAGCTCCTTCAGGAACAGGATGACGTAGACGACCTGGGCAACGATCAGCCCGAGATAAAGCGGCAGCTGCAACCAACGCGAGGCGAAGATGAACCGAGGTATCGGACGCAGCGACGCAGGCAAGCGCTCGGCGCCGTCCGTCTCAGGTCTCGTGGCCATGCGATCTTTCTCCCAAGGTTGCCAATTGCACACCGTCGGTAATGGATGCGGATTGGCCTGTCTAGAGATGATAGGAAGTCAGTTCTTGTAGTCGGGACTCTCGCGGTCGAGTCGGCGCTTCAGAGCCGTCCATGGGCGCTGGCCCTTGGTGCCATTGGCGGCGAAGCCGTCTAACTGCTGCGCCGTGTGTTCGGCAACATTATCCGGCGGCACCGTGATCTTCTGGCCGCCCTGCGTGGCAGCGATCTGGATGCGGCAGGCCTGCTCCAGATAGTACATGTAATAGAACGCCTCGGCAACGGTACGGCCGACGGTGAGCAGGCCGTGGTTCTTCAGGATCATGGAGTTCTTGCCGTCGAGATCCCTGACCAGCCGCTCGCGCTCGTCGAGATTGAGCGCGACGCCTTCGTAGGCGTGGTAGGCGACGCGGCCGAAGAACTCCATCGACATCTGGTTGAGCGGCAGCAGGCCCTGCTCCTGCGCCGCCACCGCCATGCCGGCCAACGTATGGGTGTGCATGACGCAGTTCGCATCGTCGCGTGACATGTGCACCGCCGAATGGATGGTGAATCCGGCGTTGTTGATCTTGGCCTCCTCCACCGGCTCGATCGCGTGGCCGTCGGGATCGACGGCGACCAGGCTCGAGGCGGTGATCTCGTCGAACAGGAAGCCGAAGGGATTGAGCAGGAAGCGATGGCCCTCGCCCGGCAGGCGTGCCGAGAGATAGGTGAAGATGAGATCGTCCATGCCGAAGCGGGCGATCAGGCGGTAGGCCGCGGCGAGATCGCAACGGACCTCCCATTCGGCCCGATCAACGTTGCGCATGGTGTTTCTCCTTTAGTCTCTTCATCCCATATGACCGCGCTTTCGTGCGATTGGGAAGCGTGCCGGACGTCCGCTTTTGGCACTTTTGCGACATGCTGCCGGACCCTGAGGATGTCTGCTCATAGGGGTAGACCGGAAGTCATCGACGCACCTTCAGAACGACGCGTTCGACCCGAAGCGGACAGCCCGCGCTTGCGACAGTCGTCCTACGAGACTCGACCCCCAATCGTCTTACCGTCGGTCTCGGATCCTGATTCGGCGGCGCGGCACGATGGTCGCATTCAGGATCAGCGTGGCAAGCCGGCGCGCAACAAGGCCGCTTCTACTCGTGCGGCATCTTCCGGCCTTTTCCAAGGTTGCCCTGAAAGCACGGATGAGACCGTCAAGGCCGGTCTAATCGCCAGCGCCTTGCCGATCGCGTGGCGCGCCCGATCCTCCTCCCCGGTCTCGGCGAAGCATGCAGTGAGCCACAGGTGATGGTCGAAGCTACCCTGCGCCGAGCGTTCGAGTACGGCTCCGGCCTCGGCCGTGCGGCCGGCGGCGAAGAGGGCCCGCACCTAGGAAATCTCGTAGCGGCTGACCGAAAACGGGTCGACCCGCATCGCCTGCTCGATCCATGGCAGCGCCGCCGCGGCGTCGCCGATGTAGGTCAGGTTGACGCCGCGATCCACCATGAGGCGCGGGTCATTGGGCGTGAGAGCGAGAGCGCGGGCGAGATGGTGCTCGCTCTTTTCGTACTGTCTGCGGGCAAGCGCGATACGCGAGCTGATGCGATGACATTCCGCATCGTTTTCATCGAGTGCCAATGCCCTCCGCACCAGCCCGTCGGCCTCGTCGACCGGATCTCGCCGCTGGTCGGTGCCGTGAAGCCCGCGATCGCCATCAGCATGGTGGTCTTGCCCGAACCCGACGGTCCGAGCAGCGTCAAGAACTCGCCGCGCGCGACGGTCAGCGACACCTCGTCCAGCGCCGTCGCCGTGCCATAGCGCTTGGAAACCCGGTCGAGCGACAGGGCCTGCAAAAGCTCGGCCATTCAGATGTTCCGCCTCACGAAGCCAACCCCCAGGGACGCATCATGCCCTCTCCCTTGTCGCCGCGCAAAGGACGTGCCAATCCCTAGGCCCATAAGGGGAGCAGGATGCAGTTCGGTTGGCTTACGCTTCAAATGTCGCCATCGCCCAATGAGGATCGGGCGCGCATCGATCACCTGATCGACCAGGTCGTCGAGGTCGAGAGACTGGGCTTCAGCGACGTCTGGCTGACCGAGCACTATTTCACCGGCGAGAGCGTCTACAATGACTCGCTGATGTTTGCCGCAGCACTTGCCGTGAAGACCAAGCGCATCCGCATCGGCTTCGCCGTGGTGCAGACGCCGTTCCACCATCCGGTACAGCTCGCCGTGCAGCTGGCACTGCTCGACAATCTCAGCAACGGACGCATCGACGTCGGCCTCGGCAAGGGCACGGTCTATAACGAGTACGAATTTGTGGGCTATGGCCTGCGCAGCACCGACAGCCGCGAGCGCATGGAAGAGGCGGTGGAGATCCTGGAGCGTGTCTGGACCGAAACGCCGTTCACCTACGACGGCAAATTCCACAAGGTCCATATTCCCGAACTCAGGCCCAAGCCCGTGCAGAAGCCGGGCCCGCCCGTGTGGCGCAGCGTGATCTCGCCCGGTTCCTTCACGGAATGCGGCAAGCTCGGTGTGCCGATCCTGACAGCACGCCTGCCGGTGTCGCGCATCAAGGAACGCTGGGACCTTTACGCCGCCGGCATCGACTCGGGCGGCCACGACGCGGCGAAGAAAGCCCGCCTGCTCGAGCAGAGCGCGCTATGGCGCAACGTCTATGTCGCCGAATCGCAGGCGCAGGCCGAAGACGAACTCAGCCAGCTCCTGCATGACGCGCGCGATCACCTGATTCACATGCGCCAGGAATTCAATCCGTCCGACTTCACCATCGACCCGTCGGCGCTCAACCTGTGGAACGATCCCAAGGCCTCGACCGCCGACGCGGTCGCCGATGCGCTGTCGAATGGATCTCTCTACGGCTCTACGGCGCGCGTGCGCGAACAGGTGGCGGAGTTGCGTGACGTCGGCGTGCGGCACCTGCTCTGCCAGACCGCCTTCGGCGCCATGAGCCACGAACAGAACATCGCCTCGATGCGCCGCTTCGGCGAACAGGTGATGCCGGCCTTCCGCACGTAGGTTTTGCAGGCTTTTTCGTACTGCCGCTGCATCTGGCGGCCCGATTATCCACACGCGGTTGCTCGGTTTCCCTGGGAACCGAACGGATCAATCTGGCGTTTCTCCTGCGGCGGTCTCCGCCCTGCACCCTCGGCTTCGGTGCGGCGCGCGACTTGCAGCGGGAAATCTTGATGGGTCGGTCGAGAATCGTGCCATTGGCGCTGGGCGGGGCATTCACCGCCACCATTCTCCTGTTCGCCATCCTGCAGACCGCCATCGGCCAGCGCAGCCTGGCCGTCATCGTCTCGGCCTCCGTATCGACGAAGGACTCGCGATTCGAATTCACAGGCCTGAGAGGCTCGTTCCCCACAGATCTCACCGTCGGGTGCATCGAGATCTCCGACCGGCAAGGCGCCTGGCTGCGGATCGAAAACGCCCATGTCGAATGGTCGCTCGCCGCACTGTTTCATGGCCGTCTGCAGATCGACACTATTAGCGCGAACGCGCTGCCTCGTAGCGGTCGCCGGGGCCGACGCACCAGTTGAGCTGGTTGACCGGCAGACGCTGGGCCTGCGCTACCATCGCCGCGGCGCCGCGATCGATGCAGCGGCCATTGGCCGGATTGTAATACGATGCCATGAGGTGCCCGCCGGCGCTGTCGTCGTGCCCGGCGCCCAGCGCATGGCCAAGCTCGTGCATCATGACGCCGGTCAGGTCGCGCACGCCGAAGTGGTCGCTGATCACGTAGACGAGCCGCCATTGCTGCCGCCGACGGTCATCGCGAGCGCCTGGCGCGCCTGTGGCTGGCGGGCGATGGGATGACGGCTGTCGATGCGGGCCACGATCCAGCCGCCGGAGCGCGGCGGATCTGCGCCGGGCTGCCCGGCGAAGAGTCCTTGAACAGGCTGGTGCGGAACTGCACGAAGCCGTTCATCACGTGATTCTACTGCTTGACCGACAGCACGATGCGCTCGCGCTCTGCTTCGTCGAAATCGCGGCCGATATAGATCGGCAGGACCCGCCCGGCCGAGCTGGAAACCCGCGAGGGGTGGTCGGTGTAGCGGTAAGTCGATGCCGGGCGGTCGCGCTCCGTGGCGGCGCCAGCGGGCAGTGCGGACAGGGCGATCGCCGCCACCAGGAGAGTCAGGCCTGACAGGACCAGCGAAACGACCAAACGGACCGAGCGCACACTGATCTCCATTGAGGCCGCGCGGGAAGACGGGTTCGCCCGGGACGACGCTCGGTCGCCTTCTTGCGCTTATTGAGATCGGGGTCCTTGATCGCCCAGACCTTGTAACGCGCCGCCACCTGCTCCAGCTGCTTGATCTCTTTCTCTTCAAGCTGGCTTTTGGCCGCCGCGGTGACATCGCGGCGCAACAGCTCCTCGCGCGCCAGCGAGAAGCGGGTCCTGAAGACATGCATGCCGGCGCTACGCAGGAACAGGGTGCGCTCGGTCACGCGGTCGAGGCATTCGCGATCGTGTGACACGATCAGCATCGGCACCTTGAAGTCGACCGTCAGCCATCGCTCCAGCGTGTTGATGTTGGCGAGGTCGAGATGGTTGGTCGGCTCGTCGAGGATCAGCAGGTCGGGCTCTTCGAGCCGCGCCGCAGCGGCGATCAGCATCAGGCGCTGCAAGCCGCCCGACAGGTTGCCGAACAGGCCATCGGCTATCTCCGGCGCCAGGCCGATCTCGTCGAGCAAGAAATCAATCCGCCATTCCTCACCGCCGAGGCCGGCGCGCTCGAGGGCCGCATTCAGGACCTCGCGCACCTACCGTTCGGCCAGATCGGGCGGAATGTCCTGCGGCAGGCTGCCGACACGAAGGCCGCGCGAGCGCACGACCTGGCCGCCATTCAGCTCGAGTTCACCGGTCAGGCATTTCAGGAGGGTCGACTTTCCCGCGCCGTTTTCGCCGACCAGCGCGGTGCGCGAATCGTCGAGCAGGAACGACACGCCCTCGAAGACGCGGCCCGCCCCGTAGTAAAAACTAACATTTTCCATGCCGAGGACGGCCTGACGCGGCGCCATTGTCGGCCTCGAAATCCCTGCCGCGGTGCCTGGCATTGTTGTTGCAGCTGCGGATGGCGGTATAAAGCGCAAGGGGGCTCCAGTGCAATCTCTCACCACACGCCGCGTCTTCCAAGGTTCGATGATCGCGGCACTCGCCATGCTGCTGTCGGGAGCGGCACTCGGGCAGACCTATCCCAACCGTTCGATCCGGCTGGTCGTGCCGTATTCCGCCGGCGCTGGCGTATCAGACATCATGTCCCGTCTGGTCGGCCAGCAATTGGGCGCCGCCCTCGGCCAGCAGATCGTGATCGACAACCGCCCGGGCGCCGGCGGCAATGTCGGGGCGGAGATCGTGGCCAAGGCCGCACCCGACGGTTACACGCTGCTGATGGGCAGCTCTTTCCTCGCCGTGAATCCCTATCTCTACGCCAACATGCCCTACCAGCCGCTGACCGACCTCGTGCCCGTCACCACGGTCGCCATCAATCTGCTCGTGCTCGTCGTGCATCCCTCGGTCGCGGCGAAATCCGTGGCCGGGCTGATCGCGCTCGCCAAGGCAAAGCCCGGCCAGCTCAACTACGGATCGGGCGGTACCGGCAGCACGCCCTATCTCGCCACCGAGCTGTTCAAGTCGCTGTCGGGCATCGACATCGCGCATGTGCCGTAAAAGGGCGGGGCGCCGGCACTCGCCGATCTCGCAGGCGGGCAGTTGTCGATGATGATCGAGAACATGCCGGGCACCATGCCCTTCGTGAATGGCGGCAAGCTGCGGGCACTGGCGATCACCAGCCGCCAACGCTCCCCGCTCACACCCGACCTGCCGACGATGACCGAATCGGGCGTTGCGGGTTACGAGATGATCGGCTGGAACGGCATCTTTGCGCCAAAGGGAACGCCGCCGGACATTGTGGCAAAACTGAACAGCGAACTGGCCAAGATACTGCGCACTCCGGCGATGCGGGAGCAGCTGGCGGCACTGGGCGCCGAGCCGGGCGGCGAGACGTCCGATGCGTTCGGCACGTTCGTCAAATCGGAGTCTGCCCGCTGGGGCAAGATCATCCAGGAACGGGGCATCAAGCCCGAGTAGTGGGGTCAGGACGAAGATCATGCAGATCGGTTTCAACCTGCCGAATTCCGGCCCTCTCTCAGCCGTCGCCACCATGACGGAAATCGCCGTACAGGGCGAAGCGATGGGCTTCGACTACCTCACCATGACCGATCACGTCGTGCTGCCCGACACCAAGGTGCCCGGCTATCCCTATTCTGAAAGCGGTGAATTCTACGAATCAGAGCCGACGGAACGGCACGAGCAGCTGATCGGTATGGCCTATGTCGCGGCCAAGACGTCACGCATCCGGCTGGTGGCCGCCGTCCTAGTCGTGCCGCATCGCACCGCCGTGCTGGCCGCCAAGATGCTGGCCACGCTCGACGTGCTGTCGGGCGGCCGGCTGGTCGTCGGCATTGGCGCCGGCTGGCTCAGGGCCGAGTTCGACGCCGTCGTCGGCACGCCATTCGCCGAGCGCGGCGCGGTGACCGACGAGTATATCGACGCCTTCCGCGTGCTGTGGACCGAGCGCTCGCCGAAATTCGCCGGCCGCTACACCAACTTCGACGGCATCGTGCTCGAGCCCAAGCCGGTGCAGCGGCCCTATCCGCCGATCTGGATCGGCGGCGAAAGCGGCCCCTCGGTGCGCCGCGCCGCCCGCGTCGGCGACGCCTGGTATCCGATCGGCTCCAACAACAAGCACCTGCTCGATACCCTGCCGCGGCTCGGCGCCGGCATTGCCCGCCTGCGCAAGGCCACCGCCGAGGCCGGCCGCGATCCCGCCTCGGTCGGCATCGCCTTTCGCGTGAAGCGCTATGGCGCCGCCGTGCCGCCGCTGGCGTCGGACGGTGAGCGCCGGCTGTTCTCCGGCGGCGAGGCCGATCTCATCGCCGACCTCCGCGCGCTGCGGGACATGGGCGTCACCGCCATCGACATCGATTTCGGCCGTCCGAGCGGTGCCGCGGTGATCGCCGAAATGCGCCGCTTCAAGGCCGCCGTCATCGACAAGATCTGAGTTCAGCCCGGCTCCTGGTAGCAGATCTGGACGTAGACGTTGCGGATGATCGGCTTGAACAGCGATTGCATGCGTTTGGTGAAGGCCGTCGTGCCGGCGCTGGTGGCATGGCGGTACGCCGCACTTTCCAGCACTTCGGGCGATTCGAGATCGTAGAGCGCGAGGAATTTCGGTCCGCCCTCCAGTGCCTTGAACCGGCGTGCCCGCAGGAAGCCCGGGATCGCCATGCGCTCGGCGATATGCTCGTCGTCGTACCAGCGATGAAGTTCGGCTTCATGCTGGGCATCGACGTCGACGGCGACCAGCAGCAACCCCTTGCCGACGGTCTGCTTGCCGTTTGTCACCGGCGGGCGGATCTCTTCGTAGACGTTGCGAACGATCGGCTTGAAATGCACGGCCAGCCGCTCGGTCCACGGCGTGCGCCCGGCGATCTTCCGGTAGGCCTCGCTTTGCAGCACGGCAGGCGATGCGAGGTCGTAGGTGGCGAGGTATTTCGGTGTGCCCTGCACGGCGGTGAAGCGGCTGCCGTTCAGGAAGCCCGGGCAGACCATGCGTTCGGGGAAATGCTCCTCGTCGTACCAGCGCGTGAGTTCGCCTTCATGCGCAGCGTCGATGCCGATCATCACCAGCAGCAAACCCTTGGCAGATGAATTGGTCATGAACCGCGCTCCGGCCACTCAGGACGATGAAAACCAAGGGGAACCGACGGCCGCGCCCAGTGCGGCATCGTTTCCGACATCTGCACGACGGGCTTCAGATGGCGCAGCCGACCCGACGGCGTTTCGCTCGTCGTCGACCAGCTATCCAGCTCGGCTGCGGTGAATTCGTCCGGCACATCCTTAAGTGAGGCAGCCGGCACTTCGCCGAGATCGACGATCCACTTGCCGACCTGGGCAAGCGAGATGCGTACCAGCCAGCTTCCACCCTCGCGCGCGCGGCGTGCCAACGCGACCATGGCGCCGAACGCCATCAGGTAGCCGGCACAATAGTCGATTGCGGAGACCGGATAGAACTGCGGGCCTGGTTCCTCGTCGGCCACAACCTCCGCCTGGCGGGCGGTTATTCCACTCACGGTCTGCACCACGGTGTCGAAGCCCCGCCGTGATGCCCAGGGGCCGGTGTGGCCAAAGGCCGAGAGCGACACGTAGACGAGCCCCGGCCTGAGCGCGGCCAGTTCCTCGGGCGAGAGTCCGCGGCCGGCGAGACTGCCGGGACGATAGCCCTGCGAGAACACGTCGGCCTGCGACGCCAGCCCGCGCAGGATCTCGACATTGGCCGGATCGCGCAGATCGAGCTGGGCCGAGAGCTTGCCGTGGCCGGTGTCCCATTCCTGGTAGCCGAGATTGGGCAGATGGGCGCCGGTGATCTTCAACACGTCGGCACCGTGCTCGGCCAGCGTACGTGCGCAGGTCGGCCCGGCAAGCACGCGCGTGAGATCGAGCACGCGAATGCCGGAGAGCGGCCGCTTGCCGGCGGGCAGCGGCTCGGGCGGGCTGTCGCCGATACGAACGATCTCCATCAGCGGCAAGGCGGCAATGGCGGCGGCTTGCGGGTGTTTCGCCCATTCGGCATGCGTGCGCACCATGCCGCCGGCGCCCCTGGCCGCGATGATCGCCTCCTCGAGATCGGCGGCGTTCCACCTGGCCACCGCGCGCGTCACCGCCTCGCGATCCTCCGCCACACCGAGCACGCCGAGTGCGGCCACGCGATGATTGGGGAAATTGCAGTGCAGATAGCTCCAGCGCCCGTCTTTGGTCGGGTAGACGCCCATGATGCGATTGCGCGCCGACGAGAGATGACCGTCGCCCATCTTCATGTAGGTGGCGCTGCGCAACGACGCCGTCGCCTGGCGGAGATCGACTGTCACCTGCTGATCGCGCCCGGTCCGGATTTTCCACAGGTCGGCGGCGGCAAGGCCGGCCACCGCCAGGGTCGCTGCACCGGCCACGCCGATGCGGAAAGGGGTCGGTAACACGGGATCACTGCCGCCGGTGAAGGTTACTCCGGCAGCGCGCTCATCCGACCATCCGGCAAGCGGCAGGATCGTGCGCAGGGCTTCGCTCACCATTGCGGCACGTCGCCTTGCAGCATGACGCGGTAGAGGTACCGCGTCTGCGCCATGTCGTAGTCGCCGTTCGCCTTGTGCAGCAGGCAGCGATTGTCCCACATCACGAGGTCGCCCGGCTGCCAGCGATGGCGATACTGGAATTGTTCGGCCGTGGCATGAACAAGCAGCTCATGGAGAAGCGGCAGGGCCTCCTTATGGTCCATGCCCAAAATGCCCTCGATGCGGATCGGGTTGATATAGATCAACTTGCGGCCGTTCTCGGGATGGCTGCGCACGACGGGATGAAGCACCGCGTTCGGCACGCGCTCCTTGGCGGCGTCCGGCAGCGCCATCAGCTTTCGCGCGCTGTGGCTGCTCTGGTAGACGTGAATCGCCGTCAGGTCGGCAATCCGCTTCTTCGTCGTGTCAGGCAGCGCCGCATAGGCGGCGGCCATGTTGGCGAATTGCGTGTCGCCACCGCTGCTCGGCAGGGTAACAGCGTGCAGCACCGTGGCTTTCGGCGGCCGCGTGTCGTTGGAATGGTCGGTGTGCCAGCCTTCACCGGGAATGTAGCGGCGGCCGTCCGGGAAGCTGTCTTGGTTGGAGAGGTAGTGAATTTGCGGGCACTCCGGGATCGCGAACTGTGTGTTGTGCTGCTGGAACACGTCGCCGAACAACTTAACCGCATCGAGCACCTGTTGCGGTCCAAGCGATTGCCCGCGGACCACCAGGACGCTGTGCTCGACGAAGGCACGGTTCAGGGCCGCCCTATCCTCAGGCCCGACGGGGCGCGCGAGGTCGATGCCTAAAACCTCGGCACCGGTGTGGTCGGTCGTGGGCCTGATTTCCATCGAGCGTCGCCCGTTGGCTCAGGCCGCCTTGATGTTCGAGCGCTTCACGAGATCGAGGTTCTTGCCTTCGATCCGCACCAGCTTGGTAAGGCCGTCGCGCTTGGGTGAATGGACCACGCCGACATCGTAGAAATGGCTGTCGCCCGGCCTCATGACGTAGGTCTTGGCGGGCTCGACCAGGTTCGGCGCGCCGCCCTCGCCCTTCTTGACGATGCGCCAGTCGGTCATCTCGGTGTCGCCGACCGCAAGACCATAGATCGCCCAGGTCGGGCCGTGATCGTGCGGCCCGCCATGCGCGGCGTTGGGATAGACATGGCCGCAGATGCAGAAGCCGAGTTCCGGATCCTCATAGAGGACCTTGCGCGGCTTACACTGGTCGGCGGTCAGGTGCTTGGCGACGAAGTCCGAATCGACCAGCACCTTGGACACCAGCTTGCACACCGCGTCCTTGCCACCTTTGCCGGGATCGGCCTTGAGGGCCGTACGAATGTCACCGCTCAACTGCTCGAGGGTATAGGTCATGCGTCTTCTCCTATTTCTGCCTCGGCCTCAGAACACCACCTCGCCGGCGAAGTGGCAACGGGTGAAGTAACCGGGAGAGATTTCGCGCAGCGCGGGGGCCTCGACGCGGCAGCGCGCCACGGCGTGGCGACAGCGCGGGTGAAAATAGCAGCCGGTCGGCGGCGCGGCCGGGCTGAGCACTTCGCCGCCCAAGATGCCGTCAGCCGTACGCGCACGGGGATCGGGCACCGGCACGGCCCTCATAAGGGCGGCCGTATAGGGATGCTGCGGCTGGTTGAAAATCTCGCCAGTGAGGGCGAGTTCGACCAGTTGGCCGGCGTACATCACCGCGACGCGGTCTTTGCCGGTCTGGCAATCATCTATCAGCTCGACGCGACGACGCTCGTCCTGCCGAACTGGACCGGCGAAGTTCACCCTTCCGGCGCAATTCTTCTGACGTACACCGCTGCCCGCCCGGACTCGTCCAAAGGCGGTGCTCGTTCGCGGCCTGTACGCGCTCACGAAACGGATAAAATTGGAATCCAGCGGCGACCGGCCCTATTCAGCCTTGACGCCCGCGAACTTGATCACCTTCGCCCACTTTTCGGTGGCATCCGAGACGATCTTCCCGAATTCCGCAGGCGAGCCCCCGGTCACTGTGCCGCCCAGCTCGACGATCCGGGTTTTGATCTTGCTATCGGCGAGGCCGGCATTGAGCTCCTTGTTCAGCCTGTCGATGATTTCGGCCGGAGTGTTCCTGGGCACTCCGATGCCGGCAAAACCGCTGGCCTCATAACCAGGCACGAAGTCTGCCACCGTTGGAACGTCCGGGAATACGTCCAACCGGGCCGCGGACGTCACCGCCAGGGCGCGCAGCTTGCCGCCCTTGATGTGCTGGATCGCTTCCGACACGGGAGCGAAAATCACCTGCACGTGGCCGGCGATCAGATCGATGACCGCAGGCGCGCCGCCCTTATACGGGACGTGGACCAGATTCACCCCGGTCATCATCTTGAAGAGTTCGCAGGAAATGTTTTGCGGCGTGCCCTGGCCCGCCGACCCGTAGTTGATCTTACCCGGGTTGGCCTTGGCGTATGCGATGAGCTCAGGGAGCGTCGTGGCGGGGACCGACGGATTCACCACGACGACGTATGCCAGCCGCGCGAGGTAGATAACCGGCACGATGTCCCGCATGAAGTCGAAACTGAGATTGCTGTAGAGCGCGGCATTGATCGCATTCGGGGTCACGACTTGCAGCAGTGTGTAGCCATCCGCCGGCGCCTTGGCGACCGTCTCGGTTCCGATGTTGCCGCTGGCGCCGGGCTTGTTCTCGATGATGAACTGCTGGCCGAGGCGCTCTGTCAGCCATTCACCCATCAGGCGCGCCATGATGTCGGTAGCCCCGCCGGCGGGAAAGCTGACGACGATGCGTGCCGTCCGGGACGGATAGGCTTGCGCCCGCGCAATGTGGGGCGCGGCCGGCAACGCAGCAGCGCCCACGGCCAGATGCGCGAATGCGCGGCGGGTAAATTTCATGATGCTCCCTCCAGAGTGGCGCTACGACGTGGACTTGCAATCCATCTAGGCGCCCTGCGGGAACAGGCTACACCCGTCTTGTGAGGAGGTGGAAGGGGCCAATGCCTCCTCTTGGTACAAAGCGGACGTCATCTGCCGCTGAGGGTATGTCCGCTTTCAGGAGTTTAGCGGGCATCGGGGAAGTAACTTGGCGAGCGCCTAATCAATTGTCCGGCTAGGTAACGCCATGTTTCCGGCATTAAGCAGCACGAAGTGTCCCACTACGACGCTAGTACCTAGAATGGAAAGGGAATGGTGCCCAGGGGCGGAGTCGAACCACCGACACTGCGATTTTCAATCGCATGCTCTACCAACTGAGCTACCTGGGCGCGCCATTTCTGGAGCGGGGGGCTTATAGGATGGGCGGGCTTTCCTGTCTAGCGGCCCTCCCCGCGGCCTTCTTCCGATTTGTCGTCGTCCGGCACTTCCTCGGCCGGGACGCTGTAACCTTCCTTCAGCCAGCGCCCGAGATCGATGTCGGCACAGCGCTTGGCG
>CAMDQJ010000109.1 GCA_945905835.1 Asaia bogorensis | reverse complement strand
TGCCGTTGGGGATCGGCGTCGCCACCACGCCGTTCTTGCTGAGGAAGATGTTGGAGCTGCAGGTCTCGGCGACGTTGCCCAGGGCATCGAGCACGATGCCGTTGTCGAAACCGCGCTTCTGCATCTCGGCGACGCCGCGCGAGGAGTTGGGATAGAGGCAGCCTGCCTTGGCGTCGGTCGGCGCGCTCTCCGATGTCGGCCGGCGGATGCTGCGGCAGAGGCCGAGCGTCAGAGGCGTGCCGGCGCGCATCGGCGCGATGTAGACGCAGAGCAGGAACTGGCAGGAATCGCCGTCGACCGAGATCGGGCCAGCGCCGCCCTTGGTCGCCCAGAACATCGGGCGGACATAGAGCTCGGCCTTGGGTCCGAAGCGGCGGATCGCCTCGTGCATCAGCTTGAGGATCTCGGCCGGCGTCTGCTTGGGGTTGAGGCCGAGGGAGCGGGCCGAGCGTACGCAGCGTTCCGCGTGCTGGTCGAGATCGGGTCCGCAGCCCTCGAAGGCGCGGCCGCCGTCGAATACCATGGAACCCAGCCAGAAGGCGTGGTCGCGCGGTCCCAGGATGGCGGGGTTGCCCTCGTGCCAGGTGCCGTTCCAGTAGGTGAGCGTGTCCATCAGTTCCTCGTTTCCCGAAGCCGGCGGACATAGCAGACGATGAGCGCCGCTGCCATCCTCGCCTTGGGTGCGGCCTTCTGCTTCGCGCTGGCCCAGATCCTCATCCAGTTCGGCCTGCGGTACATGCCGGCCTGGCGCTCGCCGCTCTACAGCATCGGCGGATCGGCCGTCGCCGCCTGGGTGGCAGCGCCTATTTTCGTCGACTGGACGGCGTTCGACCCCAGGGCGGCGGCGATCTTCGCCGTCATCGGCTGCTTCTTTCCCGTCGCCGTCTCGATCCTGAGCGTGCGCTCCAATGCGGCCCTGGGTCCGGCGGTCGCCGGCGCCGTCGGCAACGTGACGCCGGTGTTCGCCGTGCTGGGCGCGGTCCTGCTGCTCGGCGAACGGCTGGCGTTGCTGCAGCTCGCGGGCCTCGCCGCCGTGGTCGGCGGTGTCGTGCTGCTGGCGCTGCGCGGCGGCACCGCCAAGCGGCAATGGTCGATCTGGATGCTTGGCCTGCCGTTGGCGGCGGCTTTCGTGCGCGGCATCGTCCAGCCCGCGATCAAGACCGGGCTCGGCCTGTGGCCCGACCCGGTCGCGGCCACCACGATCGGCTACACGCTCTCGACGCTCGTCATCCTGGCGATGGTCGGCCGGCGTGCCGTGCGCGAGGGGCCGGCCGACCGCCGCGGTGTCGCCTGGTTCCTCGCTGTCGGCGCCACCAACGGCATGGCCACCTTCCTGCTCTATGCAGCACTCGGTCTTGGTTCGATCAGCCTGGTGGCGCCGCTGGTCGCGATATTCCCGCTGCTTGCCCTGGGCATGAGCCTGCTCTTTCTCCACGGCGAGCGCTTGGCGACCATCGGCGTGCTCGGCATCTTCACCAGCGTCGCCGGCGTGATCCTGCTGCTGGTCGGCGGATCGTGACGGAATTTGGGCAGGATGATGCCGCAAATATCTTGATTGCACGGGGCACGCAGACACCCCCTTGCGCGTAATTCCAAACAGGCGCGCACACGCGCGCACTTACAGGAGGCAAGGTCATGAAGAGGCGTTCACTTTTCACTCTCCTCGCCGCGACAGCCGTTTCCGTCCCCGCAGTCATGGCGCCGGCGATGTTCATGCCCGCTGCCGCGGAGTTCGATGTTCGGATCGACATTGCGCCACCGGCGCCGCGCTATGAGGTCGTTCCGGCCCCGCGTGCGGGCTACGTCTGGGCGCCGGGTCACTGGCAGTGGGACGGCCGCCATCACGTCTGGACGGCGGGTCGCTGGGAAGTATCGCGTCCCGGCTACCGCTTCGTCGAGCCGCGCTGGGAGCGTTACTATGAGGGCGGCCGCGAGCGCTGGCGCTACCAGATCAGCCGCTGGGACCGTGACGGTAACGGCATTCCCGACCGCTACGAGGGCCGCGCGCCAAACAACGGCCCCAACGGCGACCGCGATCACGACGGCATTCCCAACAAGTTCGATCGCTACGACAATCGCCGCTGGTAACGAGTCGAGTAGATGACGAAGACGGGGCGCTGGAAGGCGCCCCGCTTTTTCATGTCCGTTCCCGGTGCATGCCAATAAAGGCCCAATGATCTTTATTGCGACAGGAACGATGTAATCGCCAGAAGCGTAGTCCCTACTGGATGCGGATCTGACCCCGCCCCCGGATTTGGAGATGTTATGTTCAGTCGTTCAATCGTCACCTTGCTCGTCGTCACGGCGGTTTCGCTGCCCGCGATAGTGGCGCCGGCGATCGTCATGCCGGCGGCCGCACAGATCAACGTCGATATCAATTTCGGCCCGCCGCCGCAGCCGCAGTACGAGGCTGTTCCGGCACCGCGCCCGGGCTACCTCTGGGCGCCCGGTCATTGGCGCGCCGAAGGACGCCAGCATGTCTGGCAGCCCGGTCATTGGGAGCAGCTGCGTGCCGGCTACCGCTACGTTCCGGATCGCTGGGAGCGCTACAACGACAACGGCCGTGAGCAGTGGCGCTATCAGGCCAGCCGCTGGGATCGCGACGGCGATGGCGTCCCCGACCGTCAGCAGCGTTACGACAGCCGCAACGCCCCCCCCCTGGGCGACAAGGATCGCGACGGCATTCCCAACATCTTCGACGGCCAGGACAATCGCCGCCGCTAGCCAAGACACATGATTTGCGAGGAAAGCGGGGTGCTTCGGCACCCCGCTTTCTTTTTACGCTTCCGGCGGGAGAGGGCTATCATGGCGCCCGTAACTCCCGGGAAGGAAACACTTTGCCTCTTCGCGCCAACCGTTTCGGCCTGTCCGTCGCCCTCGCGACGCCGTTCGCAGAAGACCGCTCCACCGACCTGCCGCGCCTCGTCGCGCACGGCCGGCAATCGCTGGCCGATGGCTGCAACAGCCTGACCGTGTTTGGCACGACGGGCGAGGGCGCCTCGCTGGGGCTGAACGAGCGCCACCGCGCGCTCGGCGCCCTGGTCGGCGCCGGTGTCGATCCTGCCAGCCAACTCGTGGTCGGCATCGCCTCGGCGTCGGTCGAGGATGCCATCGCCCAGGGATGTGCGGCACTGATGCTGGGGTGCCCGAGCTTCCTGCTGGCGCCGCCCTTCTATTTCAAGGGCGCCGGCGACGAGGGCCTGTTCGACTGGTTCGCCGCGGTGCTGAGCGGTCTTGGCCCCAAGGCAAGCAATGTCATTCTCTATCATATCCCGCAGGTGACCTCGGTCGGCCTATCGATGGAGCTGGTCGACCGGCTGAAGAAGGCGTTCCCCAAGCAGGTCACCGGCGTCAAGGATTCGTCCGGCGACTGGGCCAACGCCCAGGCGCTGCTGAAGCAGCACGGCGAGCTGCACATCCTGATCGGCGACGAGCGTCTGCTCGCCAAGGCGATGAACCTCGGCGCCTCAGGCGCCATCACCGGCCTCGCCAACATCGCGCCCGACCTGATGCGGGCGCTGATCGACGGCATCGAGGAGCCGCGCGTCAACGCCATGGTCGACGTCGTGCTGCCCTATGCCGTGACCACGGCGGTCAAGGCGCTGGTCGGCCATCGCCGCAACGATCCGGTCGCGTGGAGCCGCATGCGCGCGCCGCTGAAATCGCTGGGCGAGGCCGATTGCCTGAAGCTCTTTGCCGCGATCGACGGCATTCGCGTCAAGCGCGCGGCATAGGAGAGAACAATGGCCGCACCAATCACCATCCGCCTGCATCCCAACGACAACGTCGTGGTGGCGCGCATGGACATTCTTCCCGGCACCAAGGTCGACGGCGAGGTCGCGTCGCTGACCCGCGTGCCGCCGGGTCACAAGATCCTGACCAGGGCGGTCAAGAAGGGCGAGCCGCTGCGCAAGTACAACCAGATCATCGGTTTTGCGACAGAAGACATGGCGCCCGGCGCGCACATCCACACGCATAATTGCATCATGGGCGATTTCGAGCGCGACTACGCCTTCTGCGCCGACGCGCACCCGACGGCGTTCGCCAATCCGCCGGCGACGTTCCAGGGCTATCGCCGTGCCGACGGCCGCGCCGCCACGCGCAATTACATCGGCATCGTCACCACGGTGAACTGCTCGGCCGCGACCAGCCGCATGATCGCGCGCCATCTCGAGCCGCTGCTGCCGCAATATCCCAACATCGACGGCGTCGTGCCGCTGACCCATGGCGGCGGCTGCGGCATGGCGGCCTTCGGCCTCGAGATGGATGTGTTGCGCCGCACGCTGGCGGGCTACACGCGCCATTCCAACATGGCGGCAGTGGTCGTGCTCGGTCTCGGCTGCGAGACCAACCAGATCTCCGGCCTGATGAACGCCGAGGGCCTGAAGGAAGGCCCCAAGCTCATTCCCATGGCGATCCAGGACGAGGGCGGCGTCTCCAAGACGGTGATGCGCGCCACGGGATTCCTCAAGGAGCTGCTGCCCGAAGCCAACAATGTGAAGCGCGAGGCGATCCCGGCGGGCGAGCTGATCCTGGCGCTGCAATGCGGCGGCTCGGACGGCTATTCCGGCATCTCGGCCAATCCGGCGCTCGGCGCGGCGGCCGATCTGCTGGTGAGGAACGGCGGCACGGCGGTGCTGTCGGAGACGCCGGAGATCTACGGCGCCGAGCATCTGCTGACGCGCCGCGCCGTCACCCGCGAGGTCGGCGAGAAGATCGTCGAGCGCATCAAGTGGTGGGAAGAGCATTGCGCCAAGACCGGCGGCGAGATGAACAACAATCCCTCGCCAGGCAACAAGGCGGGCGGTCTCACCACCATCCTCGAGAAATCGCTGGGCGCCGTCGCCAAGGGCGGCACCACCAACCTGGTCGACGTCTACAAATACGCCGAGCCGATCACGGCCAAGGGCTTCGTCTACATGGACTCGCCCGGCTACGATCCGGTGTCGGCCACCGGCCAGGTGGCGGGCGGCGCCAACGTGCTCTGCTTCACCACGGGGCGCGGCAGCGTGTTCGGCTGCAAGCCGACTCCGTCGCTCAAGCTCGCGACCAATACCTCGCTCTACAAGCGCATGACCGACGACATGGACATCAACTGCGGCACCATCGTCGACGGCGAGGAAACCATCCAGGAAAACGGCCAGCGTATCTTCGACCTGATCCTGCGCACGGCCTCCGGCGCCAAGACCAAGAGCGAAGCGCTGGGCATCGGCGACGACGAGTTCGAGCCGTGGAAAATTGGGGCAACAATGTGACGGCCTTCCGCCGAATTTGAGCTACCGATCAGGGAGCCAACTCGACCTCGCGGCGTTAGAATTTTCCATGCGCCCGACGACTTACCTCACCACGAGCCATATCAAGTTCCATGAGTTGTCGTCGACGGTTGCAGCGAGCGCACCGGCTGCGCATTCTTGTGCTCGCTAGACGCCTAAGGAGACGAGTGGGATGGCTATAGGCACGGTGAAGTGGTTCAACGCCACGAAGGGTTTCGGTTTCATCCAGCCAAGCGATGGCGGCAAGGACGTCTTCGTCCATATCAGCGCGGTCGAGCGTTCGGGCCTGAACGGCCTCAACGAGGGCCAGAAGATCAACTATGAGGTTGCCACCGAGCGCGGCCGTTCGGCCGCGGTGAACCTCAAGGCGGCCGACTAAATTTTGAAGATCGTCCCTCTCGTCGAACATCCCGATCTGGTCGCCCTTGTCTCGGCCTGGGACTTCAAGGTGTGGGGACACCTGGCTCCCGGCGACACGCCCGAGCGGCGCGAAGCCAAGATCCGGGAAATGCTGAATGTCGACTGCATCCCGGCGACATTCGTGGCGATCGATGAAGGCGGCGGTGGCATCGGCACCGCCGCTCTCGTTTTCGACGACCTCGAAGGCGACCCGCGCAATCCCTGGCTGGCCAGCGTCTACGTGCCGCCGGAGCATCGCAAGAAGGGCGTCGCCTCGGCACTGGTGCGCACCGTCGAGGACGCCGCCCGGCGCTTCGGTTACGCCCGGCTCTTCCTCTATACTGCCTCCGCTCGCGCGCTCTATGCCGGTCTGGGCTGGCGTCCGCTGGAGCAGCGTGCCTATCGTGGCGAGCATATCCAGGTGATGGACAGGGCGTTGTTGGGGAGAGGTCACGGTGGAGGATCTGCATTATCTGTCGATCGACGAGGTCGCGCGGCGTCTGAAGGCGCGCAAGCTTTCATCGGTTGAGGCGACGCAGGGCATCCTCGACCGCATCGCCAAGTACGATCCAAAGCTCAAGGCCTACGCCACCCTCACTCCCGACCGCGCTCTGGCTGACGCCGCCCTCCTCGACGCTGAAACGGCGGCCGGCAAATCGCGCGGCGCCCTGCACGGCGTGCCGATCGCGGTGAAGGATCTCTGCAATACCGCCGGCATCGCCACGGCGGCCGGTATGGCGATCCATCGCAACAACGTGCCCAGCAAGGACGCCACCGTCGTGGCGCGCCTGCGCGCGGCGGGCGCGGTGATCCTGGGCAAGCTGCAGATGACCGAGGGGGCGTTCGGCGCACACCATCCGAGCATTCCCGCGCCGCTCAATCCCTACAACGAGGCCTATTGGACCGGTTCGTCCTCGTCGGGCTCGGGCTCGGCCACCGCGTCAGGTCTTTGCTTCGCCTCGCTCGGTTCCGACACCGGTGGCTCGATCCGCTTTCCCTCGGCCATGAATGGCCTTACCGGCCTGAAGCCAACCTGGGGCCGCGTCAGCCGCGCCGGCGTCTTTCCGCTGGCCGACTCGCTCGACCATATCGGCCCGATGTGCCGCTCGGCGATCGACGCCGCGCACATGCTGGGTGTAATCGCGGGCGCCGACGACGACGATCCGACGGCCTCGCCGATGGCAGTATCCGACTACGCCGCCGCCATCGGCGCCGGCGTCGCGGGCAAGCGCATCGGCGTGCCCAAGAACGTCCACGGACTCGATAAAGATACCGAACGCACCTTCGCAGCCGCCGCCGAGGTGCTGAAGAAGGCGGGCGCCACGCTCGTGGATGTCATGCTGCCGGCGGATTTCGACCAGGGCGCGCGCGACTGGCTGCCGCTCTGCGCCGCCGAGACCGCGCTCGCCCACGAGGCGACCTATCCGGCGCGCGCAAGCGAGTATGGCCCGGTGCTGGCGGGTCTGATCGAGATCGGCCGCGGGTTGTCGGCGGTCGAACTTGCGCGCCTCGAAGCACGGCGAGCGGCGCTCACTGGCGGGCTGAACAAGCTTCTGGCCAGCGTCGATCTTCTGCTGATGCCGGTGATGCCCGAAGCGACACCCACCATCGCCGGCATGGCAGCGGCCGGCCGCGATCCCGAGAAGGTGGCGACGCGGCTGCGCTACACCGCGCCGTTCGACATGAGCGGCCACCCGACGCTGACGTTGCCCGGTGGGACCGCAAAGGGCGTGCCGGTCGGCTTCCAGATCGTTGGCCGGGCCTTTGACGAAGCCGGCACTTTAGCCGCCGGCCACGCCTACCAGAAAGCGACAGTCTGGCACTTCAAGCGGCCATCGCTTTAGCTAGCGCTGCCGCCGCCGCGCGCGGATCGGCGGTGCCCAGGATGGCCGAGACGACACAGACACCGTCGACGCCGGTCGCCATTACCGCCGCGGCGTTTTTGGCGTCGATGCCGCCGATGGCGCCGACCGGTATTTTTGCTGTGGCGCAAATGGCCTTGAGGCCGTCGAGACCGATCGGTGGCGCCGCATCGGACTTGGTCGAGGTCGCGAGGACCGGACCGACGCCAAGATAGTCGGCTGCGTCGCACTCGCGGTCGTCGAGCTGCGCGGCATTCTCGATAGAGAGGCCGATGATCGCACGCGGCCCCAACATCTTGCGCGCGAGCGACGGCGGCAGGTCGCCCTGGCCGAGATGCACGCCGTCGGCGCCCGCTGCCAGGGCAACGTCGATGCGGTCGTTGACAATCAGCTGCACGTTGCGGCCTTTCAGCAGTTCGCGCACGGCGATCGCCTCCCGCAGGAAGGCGCGCGCGTCGGCTCCCTTGTCGCGTATCTGCACGAGGGTCACGCCGCCCTGTACGGCCGCGTCGATGGCCTCGAGAAACGGTACACGGCTCGGGAAGCCGCGGTCGGCCACGAGATAGAGACGCAGCGCGGCTTTCATGAAACCCGCAGCGCACCGCGAATGGCCGACTCATTCATGTTGTGCAGTGCGTCCATCAGGCCGACGCGCAGCGAGCCCGGCGCCTTGGCGGTGCGAGCCGCGATCTCGCCGGCCAGGCCGAACAGCGCTGTCGCTACGGCGGCGGCCAGCGTCGCATCTGTTTCGACTGCGGCGAAGGCGCCGGTGATGGCGGTAAGCGAGCAGCCGAGTGCCGTGACGCGCGGCATCAGTGGATGGCCGTTGGCGATGCGGAAGACCCGGTTGCCGTCGGTCGCGATGTCGACCGCGCCGGTGACCACGACCGCGCCACCGGTCGACTTCGCCAGGCGCTTGGCCGACTCATCCGCCGCTTCGCTCGATTGCGTGCTGTCGACACCCTTCTGGCCGGCGTCGGCGATGCCGGCCAGCACCATGATTTCCGAGGCATTGCCGCGGACTACGGTGGGCTTGAGCGCCAGCAACTCGGCCGAGGCCTTGCGGCGCAGCGTGGTGGCGCCGACGCCCACCGGATCGAACACCCAGGGCTTGCCGTTGGCGACGGCCGTGCGCGCCGCGATCTTCATGCTCTCGACCCAGGCAGGCGTCAGCGTGCCAATGTTTACCGTGAGCGCTGACGCGATCGCGGTGAACTCCGCCACTTCCTCGGCGTCATGGACCATGGCGGGCGACGCGCCGATCGCCAGCACGGCGTTTGCCGCGGCGTCCATGGCGACGAAGTTGGTGATACAGTGGACGAGCGGTCCCTGTTCGCGGACAAGGCCGAGCAGGCGGCAGGCATGGTCGTCGAAAGTCATCTTCCGTCTCCCTTCGCTGGCATGATCCAGATCAGGTTCAGTGGGTGTTTTCTCAGCTCCGCGAACGGAGCACCCCAGCGGTCGGCAAAAGACTATATGATCGCCGCGAAAAAGAAAATCCGGAGGACGGCATGAAACTCACGCGGCGGGCGCGCGCTTGGCACAACAGTGGCTATCGGCATGGCGCCGGCGGTGGTGCGAGCACAGGCCTTTCCGTCCAAGCCGATACGTCTGGTCGTGCCCTACCCGGCGCGCGCCGGCAATGCCGCGACCAGCGCCAGCATCAGGATGGCGGCTGCCTTCACGTCCCAAAATGCGCGGCCAGCACGGCCGCCGCTTCGTCGTTGGCGAGCAATCCCTGGCGCAGGAACCGCGTCAGGGAAAAGAAGCCGTGGATGGTGCCGGGATAGTTGACATAGGTCGTCTTGACCCCTGCATCGATCAGCCGGTCGGCATAGGCGCGGCCCTCGTCGCGCAGCGGGTCGTAGCCCGCGGTCAGCACGAAGGCGGGCGGCAGGCCGGCGACGTCCTTGGCCAGCAGCGGCGAGAGGCGGAGGTGGGCTAGGTCGGCGCCGGCCGGCACGTAGGCCTTCCAGAACCAGTCCATCAGCTCCCTGGTCAGGAAGTAGCCCTCGGCGAAGGATTTGCGCGAGCCGCTCTCCTTGCTCGAATCGGTGGTGGGATAGATCAGCATCTGGAAAGCGGGACCGGTTTCACCCGTACTTTTGCAGACCTGGCAGATCACCGCGGCAAGCTGGCCGCCCGCCGAATCGCCGCCGACGGCGATACGCCTGGGGTCGACGCCAAACGAGGCGGCATTGTCGCGGATATGGCGGAAGGCCGCGATCCCGTCGTCGATCGGCGCCGGGAAGGGGTGCTCGGGGGCCAGGCGATAGTCGATCGAGACCACCCGGCAGCGGCTCTTGTTGGCCAGCCGCCGGCAGGTCGAATCGTGCGTCTCGATATTTCCGATCACGAAGCCGCCGCCGTGATAGTAGACCAGCGTCGGCAGCTCATCGCCGGTGGCGCCCAACGGCTTATAGCTACGGAACTTGATGGCGCCCGCGGGGCCCTGGAACGTGCCGTCGCCGACGCTCGCGACTTCGGGCGGATCGGCTTCGCTGTCCTCCGACATCTTGTCGACCGCCGGGCGGCCAATCTTGACGTCGAGCGTGTTGAGCTTAGGACGGCCGGCCTGCTGGGCCTTGTCCATGAGATCGAGCAGGAAACGGGCTTCGGCGTCGAGCATTCAACTCCTATAGCAAGAACCGCTGCGCGGCGTCCGCCACCTCAGTGGCGCGCTCCCAGCTCATGCAGAATCGCCCATCGGGAATCAGCTGCACTTCGGCCTGGGGACACTTGGACTGCAACAACGCGCGGTGCTTGCCGTAGATGAATTTCTCGCCATAGAGCATCAGCACCGGGCATTTGAGCGCGGCCATGCCGGCCAGCGTGTCGAACTTGGCGAGCGCCTGCATGGCCTGCCAGCGGTCGCGGCCGATCTCGAACTGGGCCGTGTTGATGCGGTCCATCCAGGATTGCGTCGGCCGCATCGGTGCGTGCTCGGGATCGTTGGCGAGCAGGAACTCGATGCTGCGCGGCGCGGGAAAACCCGTCGCATCGCTCGGCCGCACCTTGGCGATATCGGCGATGTCGGACTTGGCCGTCGCGGCATCGGTGAAAAACGGCGTGTTGATCGGCACGATCTTGTCGATTCGCCGCGGCCAGCGGCCACCCAGCGCGATGCTGACGGCCGCCCCCACCGCCTCGCCCATGGCGACGGCCCGCTCGATCTTCAGTGCGTCCATCGTCTCGACGACAGCGCGGGCGTAATCCTCTATCGCGGGCTGCCAGTCGATATGGTCGGAGTTGCCGTGGCTCGGATAGTCGATGGCGATGGCGCGGAAGTTCGGCGCCAGCGCCTGCAGCAGCTCGATCATCACGGCCGAGCTCTGCTGGTTGATGTGGCTCACCATCACCACGGGACCCTGGCCGCAGGCGCGCCAGTGGATGTGGCCGGCGAAGGTTTTCGCCAGGCCACGTTCGATCGGCAAGGCCATGGCTATTCGAGCTTCACGTTGGCGAACTTGACCACTTCGCCCCACTTGATGCTTTCCTGGCGCAGGAATTTGGCGAGCTCTTCCGCCGAGCTGCCGACGGCGACGCCGCCCACAGCGGCATAGGCGTCGACGACTTCCTTGCTGCGCAACGTCGCCACGGCTGCGTCGTGCAGCTTCTGTCGGGCGGCGAGCGGGGCCTCGCCGGGCGAAATCAGGGCGTACCAATTATCGGAGTTGACCTTGGGCAATCCGAGCTCGCGCATGGTCGGCACGTCGGGCAGCAGGACCGAACGCGTGTCGGAGGTGACGGCCAGCGCCTTCACCGCGCCCGAGCGGATGTGCGCCAGCGACACGGTGATGTCGAGCAGCGTGGAGTCGACGGTGCCCGAGAGCAGGTCGTTGGTCGCGGGAGCGGCGCCGCGATAGGGTACGTGCAGGATGTCGATGACGGCTTCGTGCTTCAGCAGCTCGATGGCGAGATGGGTGATGCCGCCGGTGCCGGCCGAGCCACAAGTCAGCTTGCCGGGCTTGGCCTTGGCCGCGGCGAGGAAACCTTTGAAGTCGGTGATGCCGAGCTTGCTGTTGACGACCAGGATTTCCTGCACGCGCACCATCAGGGTGACGGGTGCGATGTCCCTGTCGGGGTTGTAGGGCATCCTGGGCATCAGGTGCTGCATGATGGCGCCGGCGCTGGCGCTCAACATGCCCATGACGTGCGGATCGCTGCCGGCCTTGGCGACGAAGTCGACGCCGGTCACACCAGCGGCGCCGCTCTTGTTCTCGACCACCACCGACTGGCCGAGCCGGGCCGACATGCCCTGTGCGAAATGACGGCCGAATATATCGGACGGCCCGCCGGCCGGAAAAGGGATGACCATGGTCAGCGACCTGTTGGGGAACGGCGTCTGCGCCCGTGCGCTCGCCAGCGGCAAAGCGGCGAGGCCGGCAACGGCGGTGCGGCGGCTGATGGTCATGAGATCCTCCCGTTTCTTCGGCCAAGTTTGCGCCGGGACGGGAAGGCCGTCAGCTAGAATTCGTCCCTAGAATTCCCCCCTAGAATTCAACGTCGAGCTCCTCGACTTCCTCGGGTTCGGTCTGGGCCACGTTCTTCCATTCCAGCATCGCAGGGAAGCGCAGCATGAGGTCGCGGTAGCCTGCGCATACCGGGTCGAGCTTCACGTCATAGGTTGCAAAGCGCGTGCAGACCGGCGCGTACATCGCGTCCGCGACCGTGGGGGTCTTACCGAACAGATAGGGCCCGCCATAGGCCTTGAGGCATTCGCGCCAGATTGCCAGCACGCGCTCGACGTCGGCCTGGGCGCCGGCCCATACCTTGAAGCCGGGATGTGTGGCCTTGAGGTTCATCGGCAGCGCCGAGCGCAGGTCGGCGAAGCCGGAATGCATCTCGCCGCAGACCGCGCGGCAATGGGCGCGGGTCACCGGGTCGGCCGGCAGCAAAACTGCCTCCGGTTTGATCTCGGCCAGGTATTCGCCGATCGCCAGCGTGTCCCAGACCTTTACTTTTCCATGCTCCAGGCAGGGCACCAGGAAAGAGGGCGACAGCAGCAAAAGCTCGGCCCGCGTGGACGGATCGTCGAGCGAGGCCACCCGCTCGGAGAAATCCAGCCCGGCTATCCGGCACAGGAGCCAGCCCCGCAGGGACCAAGAGGAATAGTTCTTGCTACTGATGGTGAGCGAAGCCTCGGTCATGGCGCCGGGGATGCAATTTCCGAGCCGAGCGTCGTTCATGTGGTACTCGCTCTATCAGACCGGCGCCGACCTCATGCAGCCCCTGCGCATGCTGGCGATGACGGCCGGCAACATGATGGCCGGGGCGGGCATCGCGGGCACGGAACAGTTTCGCGCGACGAGCGCGCTTTGCGAGATGATGGGCCGCGCCGCCCTCAGCCACCGCAGGCCATCGTTCGGCATCGACAGCGTCACGCTCGGCAATCGCATCATGGCAGTGACGGAAGAGGCGGTGGTGACCACGCCGTTCGGCACCCTGCTGCGCTTCGCCAAGGAGGACGCGCCGCCGCAGCCGCGCGTGCTTCTGGTCGCGCCGCTCAGCGGTCATTTCGCCACGCTGCTGCGCGACACCGTGCGCGTGCTGCTGCCCGAGCACGACGTCCACATCACCGACTGGGCCAATGCCCGCGATGTCGGCGTGTGGAACGGCCGCTTCGGCTTCGACGAATATGTCGAGCACCTGATCCGGTTTCTCGAAGCGATGGGGCCGGGTGCCCACATGATTGCGGTGTGCCAGCCCTGCGTGCAGGCGCTGGCGGCGATCATGGCCGAGGACGACAATCCCGCTTATCCGCGCAGCATGACGCTGATGGCGGGTCCGATCGACACGCGTGTGGCGCCGACCAAAGTCAACGAGCTGGCAATGGGCAAGCCGATCGAGTGGTTCGAGCGCAACTTGATTTCGACCGTGCCGTTGCGCTACCCGGGCGCCATGCGCCGCGTCTATCCCGGCTTCCTGCAGCTCACGGCATTCATGAGCATGAACGCCGAGCGCCACATGAAGGCGCAGATGGATCTCTTCAAGGCACTGGCCAAGGGCGATACCGAACAGGCCGCGACGATCAAGGCGTTCTACGACGAATACTTCGCCGTGCTCGACATGACCGCGGAGTTCTACCTCGAAACAGTGCAGTGGGTGTTCCAGGAGCATCTGCTGGCCAAGGGCGAACTCGATTGGCGCGGGCGGCGCGTGAACCCCAGGGCGATCCGGCGAACGGCGCTGTTTACCGTCGAGGGCGAGCGTGACGACATCTGCGCCATCGGCCAGACGGTGGCCGCGCACGATCTCTGTTCCAGCCTCAGGCCCTATCGCAAGAAGCACTATATGCAGGCGGGCGTCGGCCATTACGGCGTGTTCAGCGGCGGGCGCTGGGCCGGCCAGATCTACCCCTTGGTGCGGAATACGATCCTGGCCAACGAATAGTGGGCTTTTCTGACGGC